>NZ_LT671675.1:600000-900000 GCF_900143685.1 Parolsenella massiliensis
TCGATGTGGATGTGCGAGTCGATGTAGCCGGGGGCCACATAGCGGCCGGTGGCGTCGATGACGTGGGTCTCGGGGCCGATGCAATGCTCGGCGGTGTGGCCGTCAAGGCCGAGGTAGGCGACGCGGCCGCACGAGATGGCGATGTCGGCGTCTGGCAGGACCTCGTGCGTGGTGACGCTCACAAGGTTGGCGTGGCGGATGACGGTGTCGGCGGGCTCGAGCCCCTGGGCCACGCGGACGAGCGTGGCATGGCATTCCCATAGCGGGGTCTTGCAGAAGTTGTTGAGCACGGTGTCCCTCTCTGACGTTTGTGGCCAAGACCTGCAACGTCATGGGTACCCGTGCCGGCGCCGCGCGATACGGGTGACTCGGCCGGCGGCGGTGACAGGGGGGCGAGGACGGTGACAGCTTGACCCCGTCCCCAAGTGTCACGCGGTGGGCCAGACGAACTCGGTGCGGCCGGCCTCGCCGCCGTCGATGAGCAGGTTCTGCCCCGTCATGAACCGGTTCGTGACGGCCACGAAGTAGATCCACTCGGCGATCTCTGCGGCCGTGGCCCAGCGGCGCAGCGGCGTGAGCTCCATGATGCGCTCCCACATGGCCGTATCGTCCATGACGCAGCGGTTGAGCTCAGTGAGCACGCCTCCCGGGTCAACGCTGTTGCACGTGGCCTGCGGGGCAAGGCGCCCCGCCACGTTCTTGGTGTAGGCGGCAACACCGCCCTTGCTGGCCGCGTACTCGGGAAACTCCGAGCCCGTGTGGCCGCTTGCGCTGCCCACGTTCACGACCGAGCGGATGCGCGGCGCGGGGCGGGCCGTGAGCCCCTCGCCCTCGAACGCGTACGTCTCGGTGACGTTGATGGTTCCGCGCAGGTTCACGGCGATGTCGTCGGCCGAGTCCTGCACGCCGGCGTTGTTGACGATGACCTCGGGGCAGAGGCCCGCCGGCAGGCTCTCGCGACTGCGGACGTCGGCAATAAAGTGCTGGTAGTGCGCGTGCTCGATGCTTGCCGGTGCCACGTCGAGACCCCAGACGCGGTGTCCGCGCGAGAGGAACAGCTCGGCCGTGGCACGCCCTATGCCGCTTGCGCTTCCCGTGACGAGAACGTCCATTATGCGCGTGCCCCCAACTCTTCCCGGTGCCGCTCGACGTATGCCTTGCCCACGCCCTCGCGCTCCCAGGCAGACGCCACGCGAAATCCCACGGGGGAGAGCAGGACCTCGCACAGAAGCTCGGCCACGGCGCCCGTGAGCGAGCAAGTGATGACCTGCACCCACGTCCAGCCAAAGAACGCGTGCGAGACCACGATGGCGAACACGAGGTTGTCCACGATCTGCCCCACGAGTGTGGAGACGTAGCTACGCGCAGCAAAGCCGCCAAAGCCGCCGTGGTCCACGAGGCGTCCCACGAGCATGTTCACGTGTGAGTTCACGAAGCTCGAGCACAGCATGGCCAGCGAGCTGCCAAGGACCACGTACCACGAGCCGCCGATTGTGGCGTTGAGCGCGGCGTTGACCTCGAGAGACCCCGTGTCGTAGTAGGCGCCCCACATGCCCGGCGCCAGGCTCACGAGCCAGAACAGCAGGCTCACGGCAAGGTTCACGAGCAGCGCCAGGATGCTCACGCGCACTGAGGCCTTGGCGCCGAAGCGCTTGCAGATCATGTCCTGGCACAGAAACGAGACCCAGCTCAGCGTGAAGCCGCAGTCGAGCGCGAGCCACGGCAGGCTCACGAGCTCCTTGTTGGCGAGCAGGTTCATGAGCACGACGCTCAGGATAAACGTGCTGACGGTAGGCGCAGGGATGCTGCGCAGAAGGACCTTGTAGTCCTCGAGGGTCTCTCTGACCATGCTTTCTCCTTTGGTTTTGGCTTGTAACGCGCTGGATATCGGAACCGAACAGCGCGGGCGTTAGGGTATGGGGCGGTACGCCGGGCCGCTTGCAGCGCTCCATGATAGCGCGAGCGCCGCGAGGCGTGCTCAGACGATTGCAAAAAAGCAGTTCCCGCGCCACGAGGGGGCGAGAACTGCAGAATCGCCGGCGCCTGTTGCCTTGCGCTACTTGGTGCTGATGGAGCGGAACTCGTAGCCGTTGGGGTGGCGCGAGATGGAGTACTCGAACGGCGTGCCGTCGTCGAGGAAGGCCACCTGCTCGACCTCGAGCAACGGCGAGTTGGCCTTTACCTTGAGCCAGGAGAGCTCGTCTTGCGTGGGCAGCACCGCGCGGATGATGCGGTGCGCGCTTGCCACCTTGAGCCCGAGCTCGTCCTCGATGTAGGAGTAGATGGATCCCTCGACGTTCCTGAGACGCAGATTGGGGATCGTGTCGATGGGCATGTAGGTGTACTCGATGGCGCGGGGAACGCCGTCTGCCAGGCGCACGCGAATGATGTGGTAGGCAAACTGGTCCTGGTCCATGGCGAGCGACTGCGCCACGTCCTCCCTCGGGCGCACCACCTGGAACTCGATGACCTGGCTCGTGACGGTCTGGCCCAGGGCCTCGTGCTCGCTCTTGAAGCCAAGCATCTGAGAGCTCGTCTCGTAGCTGCCATGCACGCCGCGCATGGGCATCACGTTCTTGACGAAGGAGCCCGAGCCGCGCCTGCGCGAGATCACGCCGCCCACCTCGAGCCTGTCCAGCGCCTTCTTCACGGTGATCTTGCTCACTGAGTACAGGTCGCAGAGCTCCTCGATCGTGGGGAGCTGCTCGTTGGGCGTGTAGGTGCCGTCTTGGATTTTCTTGAACAGGTCGTCTGCGACAACCTCGTATTTCATGGCCATGCTGCCCGCCTCAGTTCGGTTGTCCACATTATGGCATCAAGTTTGCATGCTCTATCTGAGATGCCAACTCTCCATTCCAGCTACCGCTTGCTCTCCAAAGTTGACCGTTTAATCGGAAGTGAGGAAGTAGTCTCTTGTATTAATTAAACAGGTACGAACTATAAGGTTGACATACCTAATTCAGTAACCCGCGCCGGGATCACGATCTGGCGCCGGAGTGAGAGGGAGGACAGATGGGACAGACTTCCGAGAAGCTCACGCTCCCCAAGGACTAAAAGACGTGGAACCTTGGGACGGGGCCCATGCGGGTCTCGTCCTTTTTTGATGGGGGGCGAGAGGTGGCGCGCTACTCGCCCTGCTCGGAAAGCACACAGCGCATGGCATCGACGAAGCGGGACACCTGCGGCGAGGGCGTCTGCGGAAAGGCCAGAAAGCAGGGCACCTGGATGTCGCAGGCAAGCGGGATGCCCACAAAGCCCGGGTGCACCTCGGACCACGCACCGCTCGTGAGCACGGCGTCGCCGCACTCCTCGGCCTCGTTGAACAGGGCAAAGTCAAAGCTCTCGGCGTCGACGATGCGCACGTCGCGGTCGAACATGAGCAGGTCGCGCAGCTGGTCGGTGGCGTCGTTGGCGTGGCGCAGCATGCGCACGCACATGCCGTTGAGGTCATCGAGTGTGAGGCTCTTGCGGCCGGCGAGCGCGTGGGTGCGGGGCACGTCCACGTTGAACGGCGTGGAGAAGATGGGTAGCAGCTGGCACGATCCGCCCCAGCGAAACGTGGAGTAGCTCGACTGGATGACGTCGACCTCCTCGCCCAGGTGCCCCATGACGCTCGTGCGCGGGTCGTAGAGGTCTCCCACGGTCACGATCTCCAGGCGAAGGCCCGGCTCGAGCTGCTGGATGCGCGGCCACATCGCAAGCGTGTTGCGCCCCGGGCACATGAGCGACACGCCCAGGCGCACGGCCTCCCCTCCCGTGTCGACGTCACGCGCGCGGCGAAGCGCGGCCTCGCTGCGGCGCATGATCTCTCGGGCGTCCTCAACGAGGCGCGCGCCCGCCGGCGTCACGCGCACGCCGGCGTGCGAGCGCTCGAACAGGGTGACGCCATGCTCAGCCTCGAACCCCGAGACCTGCTTCACGAGCGCGGGCGTGGAGACGCACAGGCGCTCCGCCGCGCGCGAGAAGCTGCCCAGGTCTGCCGCCGAGACGATTGCGTCGAGCCTTCTGTCGTACATGCAAAGCCTCCCTGGGGCGAGCCATGCGAGAAAAGCCGCAGCTCGCGATAGGTGTGAACCTGTGGTTATCACAATTCTAACAATTGCGTAATTCACGCGCTTGGCACCAATCGATAGCGTTTACCTCGTGTTTGTCCGCGCGCGGGGCCAGGGGCTGGCCTCGCGAGAAGCGCCGGCGAGCCATTCTCGGCACGCCGGCATGAAGGAGGAGGAAACGCCATGAACAACTGGCTCAACCTCGAGGGCGAGGTCTGCGCCGTCACCGGAGCGCTCGGCGGCATGGGCACCGAGATCTGCCGCGAGTTCGCGCGCAACGGCGCCAACGTCGTGCTGCTCGACCTCGACGAGGAGAAGGTCAAGGCCGCGGCCGCCGAGCTCGCGAGCGAGTTTGGCATCCAAGCCGAGGGCTACCGCATGAACTCCACGAACGAGGACGAGGTCCAGGCCGCCGTCGACGCCACGATCGCCGACTTCGGCCGCGTGGACGTGCTCGTGAACACGGCCGGCATCCTGCGCTTCTCGCCCATGGAGGACCTGCCGCTCTCCGACTGGAACGACGTCATCAACGTGAACCTCACCGGCACGTTCATCGCCTCTCAGCGCTTTGGTCGTGAGATGATCAAGCAGGGCGCGGGCCGTCTCGTCCACATCTCCACGGCCGCGAGCTACCAGCCCGAGACCTTCTCGGGCGTCTACAGCTCCACGAAGGCCGGCGTCAACATGATGTCCAAGATGATGGCCGCCGAGTGGGGCCCCTACGGCGTGCGCTCCAACTGCGTGTGCCCGTGCTTCGTGAAGACCCCGATGAGCGCGAGCTTCTACGCCGACCCCGAGGTCGAGCGCAGCCGCAGCCGCCTCATCGCCACGCGCCGCATCGGCGAGGTCACCGACATCGCCAACGCCGTCATGTTCCTGGCCTCCACGCGCTCCGACTTCACCACCGGTGCCGAGATCATGGTCGACGGCGGCTTCTCCAACATGATGGGCGAGATGACCGCCAAGCCCGGCGGCCGCCGCGCGTTTGCCGAGAACTACCTCAAGGGCCGCGGCGTTGACCTGTGGACCGACGAGGCCGGCGTCAAGACCCCGACCGACCAGTAAGCGACACCTGCAAAAGGGACAGCCCCCTTTGCGGGTTGCATGAGTAGAAAGAGACCAATGGCTTCCGAGAATTCCAACAAGGGTCGCGGCGTGGTCCTCACGGCCGCCTGCGTCACGATGTTCTTCATCAGCTCCATTGCCCTGTACTCCGTGGTGAGCAAGAACCTGCTCGCCGTCTACCCCGACTGGAGCGGCGCGCTCACCTGGGCGTTCCCCGTCTTCCAGACGATCATGGCCGTCACCGGCATCTTCGCCGGCCGCATCTCCGACAAGATCGGTCCTCGTAACGTCGTCATCGCCGCGGCCGTGTGCTACGGCGCCGGCTGGTTCCTGTCCGGCACCGTGACCGAGCCCTGGCAGTTCTATCTGTATTTCTCCGTCATCGCCGCCGTCGGCAACGGCCTGGGCTACAACCCGGCGCTCACGACGGGCCAGAAGTGGTTCATCGACAAGAAGGGCCTTGCCTCCGGCATCACCCTGGCCGCCTCCACGGCCGGCCCCGCAGTGCTCTCGCCGGTGCTCGCATCGCTGCTCATCCCGAGCCTGGGCATCTTCGGCGCCCTCAAGGCCCTCGGCGTCATCTTCTTCGTGACGATTCTGGCCTCGGCGCTGTTCCTGAAGGCCCCCAAGGCCGGCTGGCTGCCCGAGGGCTACGTGGCCCCCGCCGCCGGCGCCCACGCCGGCACGTTCGGTGACCTCAAGCCTGGCGAGATGGTGCGCACCCCGCGCTTCTGGGTCCTCATCGTGACGTTCGCCTTCGCTGCCACCGCCGGCACGCTGCTCGTGGGCAAGGTTGCCTCCATCGCCGCCGTGCAGCTGTTCGACGACCCCAACTCCGCTGCGGCCGTGGCACTCGGTGGCCTCGTCGTGACCGTGAACACGTGCGCCAACCTCGTCGGCCGCCTGTCGTTTGGCCAGATCATCGACAAGATCGGCGGCTACAAGTCGCTGCTCGCGAGCCTCGTCGTGACCATCGTGGCGCTCGTCATCATGTCCATGAGCTTCAACCAGGGCATGTTCTTCGTGGCGCTTGCGCTTCTCGGCTTTAGCTTTGGCGCCCTGCTCGTCATCTACCCGCCGCTCACCGGCGGCGCGTTCGGCACGTCCAACCTGGGCGTCAACTACGGAATCATGTTCCTGGGCTACGCCGCCTCCACCTGGATCAGCCAGCCCATCACCGCGGTGCTCTACCACGCCGAGGCCGGCAGCGCCGCCTACCAGCAGTCCTTCTACGGCGCCATCGTGATCGCCGCGGCAGCCGTGGCGCTCACCGTCTACATGATGGTCGCCGACGGCAAGAAGGCCGCCAAGTAGCACCTCCCGGGTGGCCCCGCCCGCACTCCCCGGGCGCGGGCCCTCATCACCCTCGGCCGGCCGACAAGCCCCTCGGCCGGCCATCAATCGTCAGCGGGAGACGGCACGGTGCCGTCTCTCGAGACCGAGTCGGGCGAGCCCGTCCCCAACGCTTCAGTGGGACAAACGGACCCGTCCCCAATGTCCCAGGAGAGGAAATCACCATGAGCGAGAAGAACCCCGTCCGCATCGCCGTCATCGGCGCCGGTGCCATGGGCCGCAACCACATCCGCTTCGTCACCGAGGAGCCCGAGGCCGAGCTCGTCGCCATCGCCGACGCCTTCGAGGGCGCCCGGCCTGCGGCAGACGCCGCCGGCGTGCCCTTCTTCACCGACCCCGCCGCCATGATGGACGAGGTCAAGGCCGAGGCCGTCATCATCGCCACGCCCAACGGCCTGCACCTGGGCGTTGCCCGCGAGGCCATCCGCCGCGGCATCGTGCCGCTCGTGGAGAAGCCCATCTCCGACGATCTCGAGGACGCCGAGAAGTTCGCCGCCGAGGCCGAGGCCGCCGGCGTGCCCGTGCTCGTGGGCCAGCACCGCCGCCACAACCCGTTCGTGAAGAAGGCCAAGGAGATCATCGAGTCCGGCGCGCTGGGCAAGCTCACGGTCTCCTCGTTCCACTACATGATCTACAAGAACGACGAGTATTTCGACGTGGAGTGGCGCCGCAAGAAGGGTGCCGGCCCCATCCTGGTGAACCTCGTGCACGACGTGGACCTGCTGCGCTACCTGCTCGGCGAGCCCGTTGCCATCCAGAGCATGCAGTCGAGCGCCGCGCGCGGCTTCGAGACCGAGGACTCCGCCGTGGTGAACGTGCGCTTCGCCGACGGCTCGCTCGCGAGCATGACGATCTCTGACGCTACGGCCAGCCCCTGGAACTGGGAGGCCACGGCGCGCGAGGACCCGCAGTACCGCCCGTTCGAGGCCGACGCCTACTTCATCGGTGGCACGAAGGGTGCGCTGTCGCTGCCGCGCCTGCACCTCACGAGCTACGAGGGTGCGAGCGACTGGCACAAGCCGCTGAAGATGGACATCCCGGCCGTTGACCCGGCGCTGCCGCACAAGATGCAGCTCAAGCACTTCGTGCGCGTCGTGCGTGGCGAGGAGGCGCCCGTGGTGACGCCGGCCGACAACGTCAAGACGCTGCGTGCGCTCAACGCCGTGAAGCGTGCCGCCGAGACGGGCGAGCTCGTCGAGCTGTAGGGTCGGCATGCGCTGCGCGTTTGCTCGCGCGTGTGTTTGCTCGCGTTAATTGCGATGCGGTGGCGATTCTCGCGCATCATCGCGATTAAGAAGAGCGAATGGCGACGGGGCAACGTTGAGTGAAAGAAGGCGCGCGGCGGGTGGGTGCCCGTCGCGCGCCTTGCGCCATCTATGCGCGGGTGCGAATCGTCGGCCGCTAGTTGACGCTCACGCCGCCGTCGACCTTGTCCCAGCGCTCGTCGGAGATGTCGCCGATGGCCTCGGCTTGGTGGAGCGCGAGACGCGCGTTGCGTGGCCATCGGCGGCCACGGCCACGTCTTCCGGCGTGTGGACGAGCAGCGTCGACTGCCCGATTCCGCGCCCGTCCTCTCGTAGATTGTGCTAATCGCACCTAATTATCAGTTGCGACCGCCGGATTAAGGTGCGTTTGGCGCAATCTGCCGGTCTCGTGCCATGGGAACCCTTCCCCGATGGCACGGTGCGCATATACGAACCTCGCGCGCGTGCGGCGCCGTCCGTATGTTGGGCTCAACGATGGCGGCGGGTGGGAGGCGCACGATGGGGAAACGGCATGTGGGCGGAATACTGATGACGCTGGCGGCGCTCTCGCTATGCCTTGCGGGCTGCGGCGCGGCAAAGACCGCGACCACCATGGCGCCCATCACTCGTCAGCAGACGCGTACAGATCCCGACTCCGAGTACACGGTCGTGCCCTCCGCGGCGGCGTCTGTTCGCCTCGAGACGTACGAGTGCGCCGACTTCTCCATGACGATCCCGTCCGCCTGGCAGGTGGAGACGGGTGGCTCGGGCATGTTCTACAGCATCCGCGTCTATGACCCGTCCGAGCCCCTCAACCAGATGTTCGTGCTCAACAAGGCAGACCTGCTCCTCCATGGCGAGGACGGAAAGCAGGCATGGCAGTCGCTCGCTGACATGGGGGAGAGCTCGGCTGCCATCTTTGCGGCCGCTCCCGTGCTCTACAACCCCTCGACTGAGGGCTTCTTCCAGCAGTTCTCGGAGTATGCGAGCTTTGCCTCGGCCGTGGAGTCCTCCTATGCCGGCTTCGAATTCCCTGCGTTCGATGCATTCTCCGTGACCGAGAAGTTCCCCTCCACGAGCAGCCTCTCCTCGGTGGCGCTGGGTGACAACCTGCTGCGGGCGAGCTTCTCGGCAGGCGGGCGGGCCGGCGAGGGGATGTTCGCGGCGTCGGTTGTGGACTTCGGCAGCTTTGCGATAAGTGACGGGAGCGCGAGCGGCTATGCCCTCAACACGGTCGATGGCGGCTACTACTCGGCCTACAACATCGTGGCCGTCACGGCGGCCGAGGGTTCCCTCATCGACTGGGAGGGCGTGCTGACGGGCTGCATGGCCACGCTCGAGTTCTCGGACAGCTTTGTCTCGGCCACGAATCAGGCGAGCAACGAGCAGGTGGCGGCGTGTGCCAAAATCAGCCAGAACTTCAACGAGGCGATGGACGGCATCATGTCCTCGTGGGAGGCTCGCAGCACAAGCCAAGACATCATGAGCCAGAAGCAAAGCGACGCCACGCTGGGCTTTGAGCGCGTCTACAACACGGAGACGGGAGAGGTCTACCAGGCCACCAGCGGCTTCACGGACACCTACGACGGCACCCTCCTCGCGCCTGTGACCGATGACAGCATGTATGCCCAGCCCGTGGCGGGCCGAATCGAGAGGCTTGACTAGCTCGTGATTATTGCCCGCGGCCCTTCCGGAGTCCCGCCGTCGTCCCGTTAGGGGTATGCTCTCGGGACCATGACATGGGAGAGGGGGTCGTGTGGCGGGTCGTTTGGGGTCGAGGTCGCTTGACGTCACCGAGGGAAGGATTGGCACGCAGCTTCTGCTGCTGTGCGTGCCCGTGTTCTTCTCGTCCTTCTTCCAGGAGGCGTACTCGCTGGTAAACACCTTTGTGGTGGGCCAGTTTGCTGGCAAGGCGGCCCTTGGGGGCATCCAGGCCACCGCACCTCTGGTGGACCTTGCCGTGGGATTCTCGGTGGGCATGGGCACGGGGTTCTCCGTGGTGTGCAGCCAGTACTTTGGCGCGCACGACGACGAGCGCCTGCGGGCGTCGGTGCACACGGCCATGACCATCGCCCTGGTGGGCGGCATCGCCGTCTCCGTGCTGGGGAGCCTTCTTGCGGGCCCCGTCCTGGCTCTCATGGGCACGCCGGGAGACCTCATGGACGAGTCTTTGGCCTTCGTGCGCATCTACTTTGGCGCCATGGTCTTCTCGATCGTCTACAACACGGGCTCGGCCGTGCAGCGCTCGGTGGGCGACACGCGCTCGCCCTCGATCATCGTGGCGTCCACCTGCGTGGTGAACATCGTGCTTGACCTTGTGTTTGTTGCAGGTCTCCACATGGAGGCGATGGGTGCGGGGCTTGCCACGGCGCTCTCGCTGGTGTGGGGCTGCGTCATCACGATCGTGCGGCTCATGCATGTCGACGGGCCGTGGCGCCTCGAGGCGCGCAGGCTTGGCATCGACCCGAGCATCTGCCGTGCCATGCTTCGCACCGGGCTTCCGCTGGGGCTCCAGTCATCGTGCTACTCGGTCTCCAACATCATCACGCAGTCGACCGTCAACTCGTTTGGCTCCACCGTGGTGACGGCGTTTGGGCTGTGCGGGCGCATCGACGCCATCGTGTGGATGGTCTCCGAGGCGCTCGGCGTGGCGGTGACCACCTTCAGCGCGCAGAACTTTGGCGCGAGAAACTACGAGCGCATGCGTCGGGGCCTCAGGACGGCGCTGTGCCTCACGGCCCTGGTGGTGGGGTCGCTGTCTGCGCTTTTGCTGGCAAACGTGCGGGCGCTCGCGGGCTTCTTCATCGACGACGCCCAGATCGCGGAGCTGACGGCCCAGGTCATGTGGTACATAGGCCCCTTCTACGTGGTCTACTCGCTCTACGACAACATCGCGGGCATCATCCGCGGGGCGGGGGAGAGCCTGCGCCCCATGCTCATCGTGCTCACGGGGTTGTGCCTTTTGCGCATCATCTGGCAGCTTGCCGTGGTGCCGCTTGACCACACGCTGCACATGGCGATGCTCAGCTATCCCATCACGTGGGTCACCACCGGCATCGCGTTCATCGTCTACTACCGCTTTGGCCACTGGATGAACCACGCGCGCGAGCGCGAGCAGGCGAACCTCTCGGCGTAAGGGCGCGGGCGGCGACATGCCAAAGGAACCCGTCCCCGATGGCGTATGGGCTCGCTCGTGACGGCCGTGGCGCCGGCGGTGGGGCCGTCCGTGGGCGGCTGGCATGCCGAGGCGTTCGACTGGCGCGCGACTTCTCCGTGGGGCTCATGGCGGGCACCTATGTGGTGTTTGCGCTGGGTCAGGGCCTCATGTACGGCACGAACATGACGTGCGCACTGGGCTTCTTGCCGGCGGGCGTCAAGGCTGACGGCAACGCCATGTTCACGACGCTGCAGCAACTCTCTGGCGCCGTGGGCACGAGCGTCACGGCGGCCGTGGTCAACGCCGCCCAGGCGGGCGTGGTCGCAGACGGGATGGCTGCCGCCACCCTGGCTGGCACGCAGGCGGCGCTCGTGGTTCTCGTGGCCGCCGTTGCCGTGGCGCTTGCGTGCGCGGTGCTCGAGACGGGGCTGGCAGCGAGGCGCGGCTAGGGCCGATGGCTGCGGTGCGACGACTGCGGTGCGTTGGTCCCGCAGCCATTGGCTAGCCGCGCTTCGATCCCTGCCGGCGGATGCCGCCCTTGTGGCCGCATGCCTTGTTGGGGCCGATGCCCGCGCCACGGGCCGGGCTGCCGAACGCCTGGCGCCCGCGCTGCTGCTTGGGCGGCAGTGGCAGGTTGTTGCGGTGCTTCTCGGGTGGCTTCTGCATAGGCGGCTCGCTTTCTTCTCGCCACTACGGTAGCGTCTGCGCGCCGTAGTCGCCAGCAGAGAAGGCCCGCACGCAATCTAGCGGGCGGTGGCTTTTTTGACGTCCGAAACTAAAGAAGTGTACGACTTGCCGGCCGATTTTCGAGAAATAGAAGTAGCGCTGCACGGAAAGTCCCTGCTAGATGCGTCGTCTCGTTTTTGTGATGTCCGCTAAATGCTTGCAAGCTCGTACACTACTTGAGTTTGCGACGGATAATCAGCGCCCTTCTTCGGTAGCGCGTCTGTGCCTCTGGTGACAATGGCGCCGAGGTCAACTGTCACCATCGCCCCGGGAGCGCACCGTGCTAGAATCACGGACGACAGAAACGGGAGCTGGCGCACGCCGGCTGAGAGAGGCTCCATTGCGGGCCTGACCGTTCACCTGATCTGGGTAATGCCAGCGTAGGGAACCTTATAGGTACGTATGTACGAGGCTCCCGCATGTGCGAGGGCCTCTTTTGGTTCTCGCGGAAAGCGAGGAATGCATGGAGTGCAGTGTGGCCATCCAAGTCCTGCCGATGGACTCGGCAAGTGACGAGGAGACGATCCGCGTCGTGGACGCCGTGATCGCAGAGATCCAGAAGTACGACGTCAACCCCTATGTGGGCCCGTTCGAGACCGCCATCGAGGGCGACTACGACACGTGCATGGAGGTCCTCAAGAAGTGCCAGCTCGTGGCCGCCGAGGCGGGCTGCGGCCAGGTCATGACCTACGCCAAGATCAACTACAAGCCCAACGGTGCCGTGCTCTCTACCGAGAAGAAGGTTGGCAAGTACCACCAGGGGGAGAACTAGCCCCATGGCTGCGCGCGCCAAGAAGAACCGGGCCCGCTGGGTGGCTCCCACCGTCACCGTCGTGGGGCTGCTCGTCATCTGGCAGCTCGTCTGCACGGCGGGACTCGTGCCCACCTACCTTCTGCCGAGCCCCGTCCAGGTGGTCGAGGCGCTCGTGGGAGACCTGCCGCTGCTCGTGAGCCACTCGGGCACCACGATCGCCGAGGCGATTCTGGGACTTGTGCTGGGCGTCGCCGTGGGCTTCGTCGTGGCTGTGCTCATGGACCGCTTCGACGTGGTCTACCGCGCGCTCGACCCCATCGTCACCGTGTCTCAGACCATTCCCACCGTGGCCATCGCGCCTCTGCTCGTGCTGTGGTTTGGCTATGGCCTCATGCCAAAGGTGCTGCTTGTGGTGCTGGGAACGTTCTTCCCGATCACGGTGTCGCTTGCGAGCGGCTTTAGGAGCGTGGACCCGGACGCCATCGACCTCATGCGCACGATGCGCGCGAGCCGCCGCCAGATCTTCTGGATTGCCAAGCTGCCCGCGGCCATGAGCGAGTTCTTCGCGGGCCTGCGCATCAGCGCCACCTATGCCGTCGTAGGCGCCGTGGTCTCCGAGTGGCTCGGCGGCTTCGTGGGCCTGGGCGTCTACATGACGCGCGTGCGCAAGTCCTACTCCTACGACAAGATGTTTGCCGTCATTCTCATCATATCGGCGCTCTCCCTGGCGCTCATGGCGCTCGTGAGCCTGCTGCGCCGCGTCTCCATGCCCTGGGAGAGGGCGGAAAGAAAGGACCAAGACCAATGAGTAAGTCAATCTCTCGCCGTTCGTTCGTCGCCGGCGCGGCCGCTGCCGCCGCCACGTGCGGTCTGGCCGCCTGCGGTGGCTCGGGTGCTGCCGCCACGACCGAGGCCGCTTCCACGGCTGCCGCCTCCGGTGACGCCACGAAGCTCACCTTCGTGCTCGACTACACGCCCAACACCAACCACTCCGGCGTCTACGTGGCCATCGCCAAGGGCTACTACGCCGACGAGAACCTCGACGTCGAGGTCGTGCAGCCGCCCGAGGACGGCGCCGACGCCCTCGTGGGCACCGGCAAGGCCCAGGTGGGCATGGGCTACCAGGACGTCATGGCCAACTACCTCGGCTCCGACGACAAGCTGCCCGTCACGGCCATCGCCGCGACCATCCAGCACAACACCTCGGGCATCATGAGCCGCGCCGGCGAGGGCATCGATCGCCCCCGCGGCATGGAGGGCAAGCGCTACGGCACCTGGGACCAGGACGTCGAGAAGGCCATCGTCAAGAGCGTCGTCGAGACCGACGGCGGCGACTTCTCCAAGGTCGAGCTCGTGCCGTCCGGCGACGAGGTCAGCGGCCTGAAGTCCAACCAGTTCGACTGCGTCTGGGGCTATGAGGCCTGGGGCCTGCAGAACGCCAAGATCCAGGGCCTGGACTGCGACTACTGGTCCTTCCGCAGCATCGATTCGGCGTTCGACTACTACACGCCCGTCATCATCGCCAACGACGACTTCCTCAAGGACAGCCCCGAGGTCGCCAAGGCGTTCCTGCGCGCCACGAAGAAGGGCTACGAGTTCTGCGTCGAGAACCCCGACGAGGCCGCCCAGATCCTGTGCGACGCCGCGCCCGAGACGGACGCCGAGCTCGCGAAGGCCAGCGCCGAGTACCTCGCCGACCAGTACACGGCCGATGCCTCCAGCTGGGGCATCATCGACCCCGACCGCTGGGCCGCGTTCTACACGTGGATGAACGACAACCAGCTTACGCCCGTCGCGCTCGACGTCAACGGCGGCTTCTCCATGGACTACCTGGAGCAGTAGGGATGACGGACGTGTCTGACAGCTCGCGAGCAGGCGGCGCGGCGGCGGGCGTGGGCCCGGTGCCCGCCCTGGAGGTGCGAAACCTCACGCTTGCCTGGGAGGGCTCCGAGACGCCCACGGTGAGAGACGTTTCCCTTGCCGTGGCGCCGGGCGAGATGGTGTGCCTCGTGGGCCGCTCCGGCTGCGGAAAGTCCACGCTGTTCCATGGCATGGCCGGCCTCACGAAGCCCGTCTCGGGAAGCGTCTTGCTGCATGGCGAGGACGTCACGGGCAAGCCCGGGCGCATCTCCTACATGTTGCAGAAGGATCTGCTGCTGCCCCAGCGCACGATCATGGCCAACGTCTGCCTTCCGCTGACGCTTGCCGGCACGTCTCGCGCCGAGGCCCGCGCCCAGGCCGAGCCGCTGTTCGAGCGCTTTGGCCTGGACGGCACGCAGGGAAGCTATCCCAGCGAGCTGTCGGGCGGCATGCGCCAGCGCGCGGCGCTTCTGCGCACGTACCTCATGGACAATGACGTCGTGCTCATGGACGAGCCGTTCAGCGCCCTGGACGCCCTCACGCGCCAGGACATGCGCTCGTGGTTCCTCTCGCTCGTGAGCGACCTGGGGATGTCGTGCGTGCTCGTGACGCACGACGTGGACGAGGCGGTCGAGATGGCCGACCGCATCCTCGTCATGAGCGGCAACCCCACGGTTGGCGTCCCGAGCGGCATCGTGGGCGAGGTCCGCATCGACTGCGCCCGCAGCGAGCGCGCGGACTGGCTGCTCACGCCCACCTCGCTCGAGGCCAAGCGCGAGGTGCTGCTGCTGTTGGGTTAGAAATAAAGGAGGGGTGTCGCAAACCGCTTGCGGCACCCCTCCTTTGTGTATCTTGCGCCCGCGCTATTCCACGCGGAAGTCGGCCGGGAAGCTCACGTTTGCCTGGTTGCGGATTTCGTCGCAGATGGCGAGCGAGCCGAGCGTGACGTCGCAGAAGCTCGACTCGGCGCCGCGGGCGTCCATGCTGGCGCCCCACAGCGTGTCGAGGCGCTCGCCGCGCACGATGCTCACGAAGTCGCGGACCTCGAAGACCATGTTGTTGCCGCACGGTGCGATGGGCAGCTCCTCGACCACGCTGCCCACGCTGTTCGTCTTCGTGGTGGCAGATCCCCGCACGGCCTGGCCGCGCACCATGAGGCTCGCGGCCTGCGGCACGCTCATGGCATCGAGCGACAGCGTGCCCAGGTCGCCCTCGATCTGGCAGGGGAGCAGGTCGGTGGAGATCTTGGAATAGGCGAGCTCGACGACGAGGCCGGGCGTTCCCGAGCGGCGGCCGTACGTGCACAGCACAGATCCCGCCCCGTCGATGACGCCGCCGGTGGACTCGGTGTGGGCGTCGGAGATGAGCGTGGGCGCCGCGACGATGCGCTCGGGCACGCCAAAGAGCGCCACCATGGGCTCGATGCAGTAGACGCCCAGGTCCATGAGGGCACCGGAGGCCATTCTCGCGTCGAAGATGTTCGTGTGGCGGCCGGCCTTCACGTCGTCATAGCGCGAGGAGTACTTGCCAAAGCGGAACGTCGCACGGCGAAGGCGGCCCAGGCGCGGCAGCTCTCGCCAGATCTGGGCCCAGGCCGGGTCGTGGACGGGGCGCATGGCCTCGAGCGCCACGACGTGGTGCAACTCGGCGGCCGCGTAGAGCGACTGCGCCTCGTAGCGGTTGGAGCACAGGGGCTTCTCGACCAGGACGTGTTTGTCGCCGCGCACGCAGGCGAGCGCCTGCTCGCAGTGGCAGGCGTTGGGCGTGGCGATGTAGACGGCGTCGACGTCCGGGCAGTTGGCGAGCTGCTCGAGCGAGGTGAACGGGCGGCTGCCGCCGTGCTTCTCGGTGAACTCGCGGGCGCTCACGGGGTTTCTCGACAGCGTGCCCACGTACTCGATGCCCTCGACCTGCTTGACGGCCGCGATGAGGTCGTCGCTGATCATGGACGTGCCGATGGTTGCGAGTCGAATGCTGTCTGCCATGCTGTGCTCCCGTGACGAGGATTGTGCTCACTGTGTGCGATTCTATGGTCGATTGGCCGCGTGAGCAGCGGCTTATTTGTGAGCGGCGGCTGCAGAAAAAATCTTGGATTGGGACTTGCGCGCGCGTGGGGCTTTCCGCTATAGTTCTTATTCGCTAACGCGCACAGCGCGGCGGCACATGGAGTTGCCAGCTTAGCTCAGTTGGTAGAGCACCGCTCTCGTAAAGCGGGGGTCACCAGTTCAAGTCTGGTAGCTGGCTCCATCGAATGCTTCGGGCCGGGGACGGTTGTCCTCGGTCCGTTTTCGTTTGTGCGCCTGGTTTTGGGCGCCTGGGCGGCGACAGTTTGACCCCGCCCCCGACTGTCACCGTGACACTTGGGGACGGGGTCAAACTGTCACCATCGCGCTAGAATCGTCTCAGATGAATGGTTAAACAGTTAACTAAGGCTAACAACGGAGGGGTCCGTTCATGAGACTCGATGCGCTTGAGGTTGGCAAGGACGCCGTCGTGGCGTCTGTCGACGCGGATGACAAAGCGCTTCACCAGCACATTCTCGATATGGGGCTCACGCCTGGCACCGAGGTGACCATGGTGAAGTACGCCCCCATGGGAGACCCGCTCGAGATTCGCCTGCGCGGCTACGAGCTCACGCTACGAAAGGCCGACGCCGCCCGCATCGAGCTCGCCGGCGTCCACGACACGGACGCCCGTCCGCGCGAGAACTCCCACGTGGCGCCCACGGCCCACCCGGCGCTGGGGGAGGGCACGCTGTCCCCGCGCGGCGGCGCGTCCCCCATCCCGGAGGGCAAGGAGCTCACCTTTGCGCTCGCCGGTAACCAGAACTGCGGCAAGACCACGCTGTTCAACCAGCTCACGGGCTCGAACCAGCACGTGGGCAACTTCCCTGGCGTCACGGTGGACCGCAAGGACGGCCAGATTCGCGGGCACGCCGAGGCCACGGTGACGGACCTGCCGGGCATCTACTCGCTGTCGCCCTACACAAGCGAGGAGGTCGTGAGCCGCAGGTTCATCCTGTACTCGGACCCCAACGCCATCATCAACATCGTCGACGCCACCAACATCGAGCGAAACCTCTACCTGACGCTTCAGCTCATGGAGCTCGACCGGCCCATGGTGCTCGCGCTCAACATGATGGACGAGGTCACGGCCAACGGCGGCACCATCGACGTCAACCTGCTCGAGGGGCTTCTCGGCATCCCGGTGGTGCCCATCTCCGCGGCCAAGGGCGAGGGCATCAGCGAGCTCGTGGAGCACGCCCTGCACGTGGCTCGCTACCAGGAGCGCCCGGGGCGCCTGGACTTCTGCGCGGCGGACGGCCCGGACGGCGGCGCCCTGCACCGCTGCATCCACGGCATCGCCCACCTCATCGAGGACCACGCCAAGCGCGCGAACATCCCCGTGCGCTTCGCCTCCACCAAGCTCGTCGAGGGCGACGAGCTCGTCATCGAGGCGCTCGGGCTCGACAAGAACGAACTCGACGCCATCGAGCACATCATCACCCAGATGGAGGAGGAGGCGGGCACCGACCGCCTCTCCGCCCTCGCCGACATGCGCTTCTCGTTCATCGGCGAGGTGTGCGACAAGTGCGTCGTGCGTCCCCACGAGAGCCGCGAGCACGCCCGCTCGGTGGCCATCGACCGCGTGCTGACGGGCCGTCACACGGCGGTGCCGGCGTTTATCGTGATCATGGGCCTGGTGTTCTGGCTCACGTTCGGCGTCATCGGCGCGTGGCTGCAGGGCCTCATGGAGCAGTTCGTCGACTGGGCCACGGCTGGCATTGACGCGGGCCTTGCGGCGTGGGGCGTGAACCCCGTGGTCCACTCGCTCATCGTTGACGGCGTGTGCGCGGGCGTGGGCAGCGTGCTGTCGTTCCTGCCCATCATCGTCGTGCTGTTCCTGTTCCTGTCCATTCTCGAGGACTCGGGCTACATGGCGCGCGTGGCGTTCGTGATGGACAAGCTTCTGCGCCACTTTGGCCTGTCGGGGCGCAGCTTCGTGCCCATGCTCATCGGCTTTGGCTGCTCGGTGCCGGCCGTCATGGCCACGCGCACGCTGCCCTCCGAGCACGACCGCCGCATGACCGTCATGCTCACGCCGTTCATGAGCTGCTCGGCCAAGCTGCCCGTCTATGGCCTTTTGTGCTCGGCGTTCTTTGCCCGTGGCAGCGTGGCCGCCATGATCTCGCTGTACGTGCTCGGCATCCTCGTGGGTATGGTCGTGGCGCTCGTGCTGGGGCACACGGCGTTCAAGGGCGAGCCCGTGCCGTTCGTCATGGAGCTTCCCAACTACCGCATGCCCAGCGCCAAGACCACGCTGCTGCTTGCGTGGGACAAGGCGAAGGGATTCATCACGAAGGCGTTCACGATCATCTTCGTGGCGAGCGTCGTGGTGTGGTTCCTCCAGACGTTTGATGTGCAGCTCAACGTCGTGACCGATCAGTCGAGCTCGCTGCTCGCGCGCCTGGGCGGCCTCATCGCGCCGGTGTTCGCGCCGCTTGGCTTTGGCGACTGGCGTGCCAGCACGGCGCTCGTGTGCGGCCTTATCGCCAAGGAGAGCGTCATCTCCACGCTCACGGTGCTGCTCGGCTCCACGAGCGCCGCGGTGCTGCAGACGATGTTCACGCCGTTCACGGCCTTCGTGTTCCTCACGTTCGTGCTGCTGTACCCGCCGTGCGTGGCCGCTATCTCCACGGTGAAGTCCGAGCTGGGCGGCCGTTGGGCCGTGGCCGTCTTTGCCCTCCAGATTGGCGTGGCCTGGCTCGCGGCGTTTGTCGTCCACACGATCGGTCTGCTGCTGGGCCTGGCATGACATCCCGCCCTGCCATTGGGGACGGGTCCCAGTGGCAGGTGCGGCGACTACCTGCCATTGGGACCCGTCCCCATTGGCAGGGCAGCTGTTAGAATGGGCAACCGACTAACCGCTCAAGCACAGGAGAAGCCCATGGCACGTCCCGAGAGAATCGATTGCGTCCTGTTCGACTGCGATGGCGTCCTCATCGACTCGGAGCCCATCGCCGCACGCCGCAACGTGATCGTCTTTGGGCGCATGGGCATCCCCGCCACGTTCGAGGACTGCCTCACGATGTGCGGCCAGGACGGCAAGACCACCATCCCGGCCATCGGCGCCAAGTACGGCATCGACGTCACGGCAGAGGAGTTCTTCGCCGCCAAGGAGGAGTGCATCCGCGCCGGCGCCATCGAGGCCGTGAGCTACCGCATGCCCGAGGCGGACACCCTGCCCGGCATCCATGACGTGTTGCGCCGCCTGCGCGCGGCTGGCATCCTCACGGGGCTCGTCTCCACCACGGTGGCCTCGCACATCCTCGTGGGCCTTGACCGCTTCGAGCTTGCCTCGATGTTCGACTGCATCGTCACCGGCGACATGGTGGAGCGCCACAAGCCCGACCCCATGCCCTACCAGACGGCCATGGAGTACCTGCACGTGGATCCCGCCCACACCGTCGTGGTCGAGGACTCGCCCGCGGGCATCAGGAGCGGCCTTGCCGCCGGCTGCTACGTGCTGGGATTTCGCGGGTCCGAGACGGTGAAGCAGGACGTCTCCGCCGCCAACGAGGTGCTCGACAGCTACTTCGACTTCGACCTGGCCTAGCGCATGGGACACAGCGCTACCGACGCCTCCGCGTCCCGTCCGGGGATGCGGGGCCTTCTCGCGTCTCGTGGCTTCAACAAGCTGCTCATCGTGGCGTGCGCCCTGGCATGGGGCTTCTCGTTCTTCGTCATGAAGGACGTCACGGCGCAGTTTCCCGTGTTCTGGCTTCTGCTCGTGCGCTTTGGCGCGTCTTCCGTCGTCATGCTCGCGGTGTTTTGGCGTCGCATTCGCGAGAACCTCTCGGCGCCCGTGGTGCGCACGGGCGTACTTCTCGGCGCGTTCACCGGCGTGGCCTACGCGCTGCAGACCTACGGCATCGTCTACACAACGCCGGGCAAGAACGCGTTTCTCACGGGCGTGTACTGCGTGCTCGTGCCGCTGTGCGCGTGGTTGCTGGGACACGGCGCGCCGCGGCGCATGAGCGTCATCGCCGCGCTCGTGAGCCTCGTGGGTGCGGGCCTCGTCGTGCTGGACAACGGCCTGCCGCTCAACGTGGGCGACGCGCTCACGCTAGCGGGCTCGGTGTTCTACGCGCTCGAGATGGTCATCGTGGCGCACGAGGGCCGCGGGCGCGACGTCTGGGCGCTCACCTTCTGGCAGTTCCTCACGATCGCGGCCATCGTGGGCGTGGGCCACGTGCTCGTGGAGGCGTCGCCCGCAGCCGAGGCGTTCACGCCCGGCAACGTGTGCGCGCTCGCGTTTCTCGCGCTCGTGTGCTCGTTTGGCTGTCTGGCCGTGCTCAACTACGCGCTCACGAAGGTGGACCCCACGAGCGGCGCCCTGCTCTCCTCGCTCGAGAGTCCCAGCGGCGTGGCGTTCTCCGTGGCGTTTGGCTACGAGACGCTTACGCCGCGCCTGCTCGCGGGCTTTGCGCTCATCTTTGCCGGCATCGTCTTGTCCGAGGCGGGCGAGAAGATCGTGGCCGCGCTGCCGGGAGCTCGCCGCTCGCGCTAGGCCAGCTCGCGGGCCAGGCCGAGAAGATCGTCGACGTCTGCGGCCGTCGTGGCCCAGGAACAGACGAAGCGGATGACGCGCTGCCCGTCCTCAAGCACGTAGAACGTCTCGCAGCCGGATTCCTCGGCAAAGCGCGCCTCCTGGGCCTCGCTCACCGTGACGAAGACCTGGTTGCTCGTGGAGTTGCCGTACAGGTCGTATCCTGCCGCTGCGAGGCCCTCGCGCAGGCGCGTGGCGCACTCGTTGGCGTGTGCGGCGAGCTGCCAGTAGAGCGCCTGGCCGTCGCCGTGCGCAAAGGCCGCCTCGAACTGGGCGCCCAGCAGAAATCCCTTCGCGAGAAGGCCGCCGCGCTCCTTCTGCAGGTAGGGGAACGCCTCGCGCAGGCGCTGCGCGTGCTCGCCGTGACCGCAGATGACGATGGCCTCGCCCATGAGCATGCCGTTCTTGGTGCCGCCGATGTAGAACGCGTCCACGCGGCTTGCGATGTGCTCGAGCGTAAGGTCGTTGCCAGGCGCCGTGAGCGCGCTGCCCAGGCGCGCCCCGTCCAAGAAGATGCCCAGGTCGTGGCCGTGTGCCCAGTCGCAGATGGCGTCAAAGCGCTCGCGGCTCCACACGCCGCCCAGCTCGGTGGTGTCGGTGATGTAGATGGCGCCCGGGCGCGTCATGTGGCGGCCCGTGCCCATCTGGAACTGGTAGACGCGCTCGGCTGCCTCGGGTGTGAGGAAGCCGTCCGTGTCGCTCGTGGGCAGCGCCGTGCGGCCGCAGGCCATGAGCGCGCCCGTCTCGTGCACGACGATGTGGGCGTCGGGCGTGCAGATGACGCCCTCCCAGTCGCGCAGCATGCCGTTGAGGCAGATGACGTTGGCGCTCGTGCCGCCGATGCAGAACTCCACCATGGCGTCCGGGCAGCCGCAGGCCTGGCGGATGAGCTCGCGGGCGTGCTCGCAGTGGGCGTCACCCTCGGTGTAGCCAACGTTCTGCTCGCCAGCGATGTCGGCGATGGCATCCATGACCTGGGGCGCCGCGCCCTCGGAGTAGTCGTTGCGGAACAGGTGCATGTGGGTCTCCTCACGTGTCTGGGTGGTCGTTTTTCTCGCGTGCCATGATAGCGCGTGACGTGCCCGCGAGACCCGTCTCGCACTGGTCGCGCTATACTCAGCCAGTTGAACCAACGAGTGAGAGGGATGCCACATGGCGAACAAGGCAGAGGGCACCGAGGACCTGTTTGGCGCGCGCATGCGTGCCTGGGAGCGCATGCAGGCCGTGGCGAGGCAGACGTTTGCGCCGTACGGCTTCGACGCCATCGAGACACCGGCGATGGAGCAGGTCTCCACGTTCGTCCATGGCATCGGCGAGTCCACCGACGTCGTTCGCAAGGAGATGTTCCGCGTGTTCTCCGGCGCGCTGCTCGACCGCGTGTTCGCAGCCGGCACCGACGCGGGCCTCAAGCCCAAGCAGCGCCTCGCCATGCGTCCCGAGGGCACGGCCGGCGTGGTGCGCGCCGCGGTGGAGAACAACTTCGTGCCGCAGGGCGGTGCCCCGGTGAAGCTGTGGTACGCCGAGCCGATGTTTCGCGGCGAGCGCCCGCAGAAGGGCCGCCTGCGCCAGTTCCACCAGGTGGGCGTCGAGTGGCTGGGCGCGCCCGACCCCGCGGCGGACGCCGAGTGCATCATCATCCTCACGGACTTCTACCGCGCCCTGGGCATCGACCCGGCCCACCTGCACCTGGCCATCAACTCCATGGGTGACGCCGCATGCCGCCCGGCCTATCGCGAGAAGGTCCGCCAGTTCATCCTCGACCACGCCGACGAGATGTGCGATGAGTGCCGCGAGCGTGCGGAGATAAACCCCCTGCGCGCCTTCGACTGCAAGAACGACCACTGCCGCGAGGTCATGGCAGGCGCCCCGCTTGCCCACGAGAACCTGTGCGAGGAGTGCGCCACCCACTACGAGCAGGTCAAGCGCTACCTGGACGAGGCGGGCATCGCCTACGAGGAGGACCCGACGCTCGTGCGCGGCCTTGACTACTACACGCGCACCGTCTTCGAGGTTGACTACACGCCAGACCCCGCCATCGGCGCCATCGGTGGCGGCGGCCGCTACGACGGCCTCATGGAGCTCGAGGGTGGCAAGCCCACGCCCGGCATCGGATTCGCCGTGGGCTTCGAGCGCGTCATGCTCGCGCTGGAGGCGGAAGGCGTGAACCTGGGTGGCGAGGAGCCGGGCTGCGTCTACGTGGCCGGCACCGAGGCTGACCTTCGCCCGGCGGTCTTCTCGGCCACGCTGGCCCTTCGCCGCGCGGGCATCCGTACCGAGGCCGACTACCAGGGTCGCTCGCTCAAGGCCCAGTTCAAGCAGGCCGACAAGCACAACGCCAGCCTGTGCGTCGTCATCGGCCCGGACGAGGTGGCCGCACACACGGCCACGATCCGCGACATGGGCACCCACGAGCAGGTGAGTGTGCCCATGGACGAGCTCGCCGCGCGCGTGGCCGAGCGCCTCGCCTAGCGTGGGGCCCAACAAGGGACACAACGCCGCCGGCGCCGCGGGGACCCACGAGGCTCCCGCCGCGCCGGCGGTCGTCTACGAGGACGAGTGGCTCCTCGCGGCCGACAAGCCCGCCGGTCTCATCGTCCACGGGGACGGTACGGGGACGGCGACGCTCACGGACGCCGTGCGGGCCCACCTCGAGCGCGAGGGCCGCGACGAGGCGGCCGCCCAGCTCCAGGCCGTGCAGCGCCTGGACGCCGACACAACCGGCCTTGTGCTCTTTTGCCTGGACAAGGCCGTGCAGCCCAGGCTGGACGCGCTCGTTGCCTCCCATGACGGTATCGAGAAGCGCTACCTGGCCATCGTGCGCGGCGAGGTGCCCGAGTCGCTGCACGTGATAGACGCCGCCATCGCCCGCGACCGCCACGACGCCCGCCGCATGCGCGTGGATGCGCGCTCCGGCAAGCCAAGCCGCACCCGCGTGCGCCTGCTGGGCGTCACGGGGCCTCGCCGTGCGCGCCTCTCGCTTCTCGAGCTCACGCTCGAGACGGGCCGGCGCCACCAGATTCGCGTGCACCTGGCGAGCCAGGGCTATCCCATCATGGGCGACTCCCTCTACGGCGTGCCGGCAGACCGCGGCGTCCGCACCCCTCTCATGCTCCATGCCTCCGCGGAGACGCTCGCGCACCCCGTGACGGGCGAGCGTCTCGAGCTTTCCGTTCCGTATCCCGAACGGTATTCCGTTTATTTTCCGCGCTAGTCTCCAGCTGCTAATATGTACACGACTGCCTAGGCATCTGCGCGCGAAGGTCCCTCGCTGCGCGGGTGCCGGGACAAGACGTGCGCGTCGCCGGGCATGGGGATGCCGGGCGCTGCGTGGCCCCATGGGGATGGGGCAACCTTCTAGGAGAGGACTTCCATGTCTGGAACCATGCGTGGCGTGTACACGAACCTGACCGAGATCAGGCGTCGCGTCTTCGCCGAGGTCGCGAGGATCGCGTACGCCTCGGCCAACGAGAAGGGCGAGGCGTCCGTCGACGACACGGCCGCCCAGCTCCAGCAGCTTCCGTACGAGATCGTGCCCGGCGACGTGGCGACCTACCGCGAGTCGGTGTTTCTCGAGCGCGCCATCGTCCAGGAGCGCATCCGCCTGGCGATGGGCCTGCCGCTGCAGGACCTCGACCGCCCGGAGACGGTCTCCGACGGCATCAAGAAGGCCGCCGTGCCGGAGACCTACTACGAGCCGCCGCTGGTCAACGTCATCAAGTTTGCCTGCAACGCCTGCGAGGACAACGTCTACCGCGTGATGCCCAACGCCTGCCAGGGCTGCCTGGCGCACCCCTGCCGAGAGATCTGCCCCAAGGGCGCCATCTCGTTCAAGGACAAGAAGGCGTTCATCGACCACGACAAGTGCATCAAGTGCGGCCGCTGCACCAACGTGTGCCCCTACCACGCCATTCACCACCACGTGCGCCCCTGCGCCGACGCGTGCGGCATGCACGCGATTGGCTCTGACGAGCACGGCCGCGCAGAGATCGACTACGAGAAGTGCGTGAGCTGCGGCCAGTGCCTCGTGAACTGCCCGTTTGGCGCCATCGCCGACAAGAGCCAGATCTTCCAGACGATCATGGCCATCAACGCCGGCGACGAGGTCATCGCCGAGGTGGCGCCCGCCTTCGTGGGCCAGTTCGGTGGCAAGGGCAACGTCGACAAGCTGCGCGAGGCGTTCAAGGAGCTGGGATTCGCCGGCATGGAGGAGGTGGCCCTGGGCGCCGACCTGTGCACGGTGGAGGAGGCCGAGGACTTCCTCGAGGAGGTGCCCGAGAAGATCCCGTTCATGGGCACGAGCTGCTGCCCGGCATGGTCGGTCATGGCCAAGAAGGAGTTCCCGGAGCACGCGGGCTGCATCTCCATGGCGCTCACGCCCATGACGCTCACGGCCAGGCTCATCCGCCGGCAGCATCCCAACGCCAAGATCGTGTTCGTGGGGCCGTGCTCGGCCAAGAAGCTCGAGGCCATGCGCAAGAGCGTCAAGAGCGAGGTCGACTTCGTGCTCACGTTCGAGGAGATGGCCGGCATGATGCAGGCCAAGGACATCGACTACACCAAGCTTGCCGGCGAGGGCGGCGACTTTGACGTGGCGAGCGCCGACGGCCGAGGCTTTGCCGTGGCCGGTGGCGTGGCCAACGCCGTGGTGAACGCGATCCACCGCCGCTACCCGGACCGCGAGGTCAACGTGGCCAATGCCGAGGGCCTCGACGAGTGCCGCAAGATGATGCGCATGGCCGTGAAGGGCAAGTACGACGGCTACCTGCTCGAGGGCATGGCGTGCCCGGGCGGCTGCGTGGCCGGCGCCGGTACGCTGCAGGCCGTGGCCAAGTCCGCGGGTGCGGTGAAGATGTACTCCAAGAAGAGCTCGCGCAAGAACGCCACCGAGAACGCCTACCGCATGCTCATCACCGAGCTTGAGCGCGACGAGGACGGCAAGCACGAGCAGGACCAGGTCGCCGAGACCGACGCCGCCCAGATGCCCAAGCAGTAGGCAAGCCAAAGGCAAGCCAAAGGGGACGGGTTCCTCTGACACGCCTAGCTAACCAAACGAGCCCCGCCTCTCGAGAAGTGTCGAGAGGCGGGGTTTTCGTCCTCGGTGACATTTGGGGACGGGGTCAAGCTGTCGCCGTTGGGCCGCCGTGTGCTATCTCTTAATTGCTCTCTTTGATAACCAACAAGGCGGTTCTAAGACGTGCAGTTACGAGTCTACTAAGGAAGACGATGAGGAAGAAGACGCATAGGATTGCCCCTCCGATAGCAAAGAGGTCGATAACTAAGATGCTCCATATTTGAGCTGTCTGGAGAAGGCCATACATTGCAGCGACGTAGGTGACCGCAACCGACATCAATGTGACCGTGGAGTGCTTTTGTTCAAAGTCGATCGCAGAGATGACTATCTGTGCCTTGGTTGGCAGGGAAAGGTCTGATTTCGAATTGATGCCGTAATCGTCGGTCCGCAGATTGTCGGCTAGTTTATCGATATCGTAATTTGAGCTCTTGTATACTGCGAGATAGTGGCCGGTTATTCCGTACGGATAAACGGCGTGCTGTTCTCGAACGATGCTGTTGATCTTCATGCTGTCGCTCCCTGCACGATTCTCTCGGCTTCGGTTGATGAATCGTTTATGACTGGCCAAGTCATAAACACTGTGTTCTTCGAGTGCTGCAGCAATGTCATTGTGATAGATGTCTGCGAGACGAGTGGCGTTTGCGTAATTCTCGCCGTCTTGCCTTCATATGGTCTTGATATTTATGTGTACGCGATTTTTGCAAATATCTTCAGGATCAAGCATCTCCTAGCCTGCTGACAAATTGACAAATCAAACGTGATTTTCCTGCAACAAATTGACATTACATAGCCCGAAACATTGCAATAAATTGACAAAGATGGCCTAAAATTACTGCAGCAAATTGACAACAACCACTTGTACCTGTTTTCTTGTTGGTGGTGAGGCAGATGCTCAGACGTAAGGCCGAGACGGCTCTAGAGAATTGGTTTCAGACGCGCGGCGCGCGCGCTCTGCTCGTAACGGGAGCTCGTCAGGTTGGCAAGACGTACCTTGTTCGCGAGTTTGCTCGCGCCCATTGGGATAATGTTGTCGAGATCAACTTCTATGAGAACGTCGAAGCGCGCAGAGCCGTTGAGACGGCAACGAACTCTCGCGAGCTCTTCATGCGCTTGACCGCCTATGCCGACGCTCCGATGGCCCCTGGCAAGACGGTCATCTTTCTTGACGAGGTTCAAGAGTGCAAGGAGGTGGTCACGGCCATCAAGTTCCTTATGGAACGCCATGACTTTGACTACATCCTTTCGGGCTCCATGCTGGGTGTTGAGCTCAAAGGCATTGCATCTGCGCCGGTTGGCTACCTCAACACTGTGAAGATGCATCCGCTCGACTTTGAGGAGTACTGCTGGGCAAACGGGTTGGACGAGTCAATCATCGGCGAGCTCAGGCGTTGCTATGACGAGAAGTCCCCAGTAGATGAGTTCGTGCACTCACGGGCCATGACCCTGTTTCACCGATATCTCATTAGCGGTGGCATGCCCGAGCCTGTCAAGGCGTTTGTCGCGTCAGACGACGTCACTCGCGTTCGAGCCGCTCAGGAGGCAATCGTCTCACAGTATCGCTGGGACATCAGCAAATATGCCGGGAGCAGGGCACGCGTGGTCCGACGCATCTTTGACTTGATGCCGAGTGAGATCAGCCAGCAGGATAAGCGCTTCGTGGTTCGAGATGTCGAGGGAGACTCTCACTTTGACCGGTACGACAATGATTTCATGTGGTTGAGCGATGCTAACGTCGCTCTTCCGACCTACAACGTGTCCGAACCGCGTTATCCGCTGGCGACGAGCATGCAGGCTCCAAGGTTCAAGCTGTTTAGCTCTGATGTTGGAATTCTTACCTACCAGTGCGGCATGGATGTCGTGCGAGGTGTCCTTGGAGATCGGCCTGATGTTAACTTTGGTGCGTTGTATGAGAACGCCGTTGCCCAGGAGCTTGGCGCCCATGGACACGGTTTGTACTACTACAAGAATCGAAAGATAGGGGAGCTCGACTTTCTGGTGCAGGATGCAGCCAACTGCCGCGTTGTTCCCATTGAGGTGAAATCTGGGAAGGGCTATCGGCGTCACAGTGCGCTCGACAATGCTCTCGCCGAGCCTAGCTGGGGCATCGAGCATGCCTATATCCTCCACGACGGCAACGTTGAGGTCGATGGCCGATGTGCCTATCTCCCCGTCTACATGGCGGCATTTCTGTAAGGGCTGAGCTCTCCGCACCGCAAACTCCGCTCCCGAGGACGTTTCAAGGCCGATTTGGCCGAGATACCATCCCCGGAGGCGGAGTTTGCGTGCTGGGCGGCAGCGGCGGCGCCGTCGCCTGGCTGCCTACGCCCGCTCGAGTGCCTGGGCGATGTCGGCGACGAGGTCGTCGGTGCCCTCGAGGCCGCAGCTCATGCGGACCATGGCGGGGGAGATGCCGGCGGCCACGAGCTCGTCGTCGGTCATCTGGCGGTGCGTGGAGCTCGCCGGGTGCAGGCAGCACGTGCGCGCGTCGGCCACGTGGGTCTCGATCGCGGCGATCTTGAGCGCGGCCATGAAGCGCTCGGCCGCCTCGCGCCCGCCGGCGAGCTCGAACGACACGACGCCGCACGAGCCGTTCGGCAGGTACTTCTCGGCCAGCTCGTGATAGGGGTCACCGGGCAGGCTCGGGTAGCGCACGCTCGCCACCTTGTCGCTTCCCTGCAAAAACTCGGCCACGGCCTGGCCGTTCTTGCAGTGCTGTGGCATGCGCACGTGCAGGCTCTCGAGGCCCAGGTTCAGGATGAAGGCGTTCTGCGGGCTCTGGATGGAGCCAAAGTCGCGCATGAGCTGCGACGTTGCCTTCGTGATGAACGCACCCTCGAGGCCGAACTTCTCGGCATAGACCACGCCGTGGTAGGAGTCATCGGGCGTGGTGAGGCCGGGGAAGAGGTCGGCGTGGGCCATCCAGTCGAACTTGCCCGAGTCCACGATGGCGCCGCCCACGCCCGCGCCATGGCCGTCCATGTACTTGGTGGTGGAGTGGGTCACGATGTCGGCGCCCCACTCGATGGGGCGGCAGTTCACCGGCGTGGGGAACGTGTTGTCCACGATGAGCGGCACGTTGTGCGCGTGGGCCGCCGCGGCGAAGCGCTCGATGTCGAGAACGGCCAGGGCGGGGTTGGCGATCGTCTCGCCAAAGACGGCGCGCGTGTTGGGGCGGAAGGCCGCCTCGAGCTCCTCGTCGGTACAGGTGGGCGAGACGAACGTGCTCTCGATGCCCATCTTGGCCATGGTGTGGGCGATGAGGTTGTACGTGCCTCCGTAGATGGCCGAGCTCGCCACGATGTGGCTGCCCGCCTCGCAGATGTTGAACAGGGCAAAGAAGTTTGCGGCCTGGCCGGAGCTCGTGAGCATGCCGGCCGTGCCGCCCTCGAGCTCGGCGATCTTGGCGGCCACGGTGTCGTTCGTGGGGTTCTGCAGGCGCGTGTAGAAGTAGCCCGTCTCCTCGAGGTCGAACAGGCGGCCCATCTGCTCGGACGTGTCGTACTTGAACGTGGTGCTTTGGATGATGGGGACCTGGCGCGGCTCGCCGTTGCCGGGGCGATACCCGCCTTGGACGCAGGTGGTGTCGATGGACATGCGTGACCTCCGTGTGTGCGGAATTAGTTGCATGTCTCATGGTACGCCTTAATACCTACGGAAAATAGGATATTGCGGAGCGGCGGTGACAGCGGGGACGGGGTCGTATTGTCACCGCGACGGCGAGACCGGTGACAGTTTGACCCCGTCCTCAAGTGTCACCGCGAGCTCGGCGGCGGTGGCGCAGATCGCAGACGCCCCCGCCTCGCGCAGCTGCTCGGGTGTGCGGAAGCCCCAGCTCACGGACAGGCAGGGGAGACCAGCGGCTGCGGCCGTTGCCACGTCGACCTCGGAGTCCCCCACGTAGACGGCTGCCTCGCCGGCCGTGCCGCCCATCTCGGCGATCGCCACGTCCACCATGTCGCGCGCGGGCTTTTTGGCCACGCCGGGCCGCACGCCCACCACGGCGTCGAATGCGCCGGGGAAGTGGATGCCCACGAGCTCGTCCACCGCGTACTGCGTCTTGTTGGAGACCACGGCCACGCGCACGCCCTTCTCGCGCAGGTGCGCCACGAGCTCGCAGATGCCGGGGTAGGGGCGCGTGTGGTCGTTGCAGTGGCGGGCGTAGTGGTGGTCGAACTCGTCGTTGGCGGCGGCGATCGTGGCCTCGTCGGTACCTGCGGGGACGGCCCGCTCGATGAGGCGGCGGATGCCGTTGCCCACGAACGCGCGGGTCTCGGCAAACGTGCGCTCGGGCATGCCGAGTGCGGCGAGCGTGTGGTTGAGCGTGAGGTGCAGGTCCTCGAGCGTGTCGAGCAGCGTGCCGTCCAGGTCGAAGATCACGGTTTGGTACAAGGTTGTCCCTCCTCCGGTGACAGTCTGACCCCGTCCCCAAGTGTCACCGCCGAAATGTCGTGACAATTGGCCGATAAAGGCTTGCTCTATGCTAGCGCATGTATTACGCAACGGTTACGGCGAGAACCTCCACTCTTTCAGCTGCTATCATATTGAGCGATGTGCTGAAAGCCTGATGAGGAGGTTCCCTTGACAGGAAAAGACACCAGCTCAGGACGAGACAAGCTACGCGCCGAGGCAAGCCTGGCCGCCGCGCGTACGTTTGCCGACGTGCAGCTGCCGGACAGTCTGCGAGACAACCTCGAGCTGTTCCTGCGCCTTCTGCGCGAGGTGCTCAACGAGTATTCGCCCGAGCTCCGCTCCACGTTCGACGAGCTTCTCTCGGACCTCATCGCCGCCGACGAGCGCGGCGTCGTGAGCGCCACGGGCGCCTCCGAGGAGGACGAGAACTTCCGCCACGCCTACGAGCTCATGCGTGGCCTCACCGTCGAGCAGCAGACGATGGTCACGCGCGCCCTCACCACCTACTTCCACCTGGCGAACCTCTCCGAGGAGAACTTCCGCGTCCAGACGCTCCACGAGCGCGAGCGCGAGGTCTCCCTCGACTCCGAGACCGACGAGAGCAACGCGCTTGCCATGGCCTACCGCCAGCTCGTGGAGGAGGCCGGCGAGGACCGCGCCAAGGAGCTTCTTGGGCGTCTCGAGTTCCACCCCGTCTTCACCGCGCACCCCACGGAGGCCCGCCGCAAGGCCGTCGAGGGCAAGATCCGCCGCATCGCGCGCCTTCTCGAGCAGCATCCGCGCCTGGGTGGCTCCGACCTCGCCGAGAACGAGCGCCACATGCTCCAGGAAATCGACGCGCTGCTGCGCACGAGCGCCATCGCCCTCAAGAAGCCCACGCCCGTCGAAGAGGCCGACACGATCATCGACATCTTCGATCACACGCTGTTCGACATGGTGCCCCAGGTCTACCGCCGCTTCGACGACTGGGTGCTCGGTGACGACGCGGGCCGCGTGGCCCCGGTGTGCCCGGCGTTCTTCCACCCCGGCTCCTGGATCGGCTCCGACCGCGACGGCAACCCCAACGTCACCGCCAAGGTGAGCCGTGCAGTAGCTGCCAAGTTCTTCACGCACATGGTGGCCACGCTCGAGGACAAGTGCCGCCGCGTGGGCCGCAACCTCACGCTCGACAAGGACCACACCAAGGCGTCCGACGAGCTCATCAACATGTGGAACCACCAGGTCGAGATGAGCGAGAAGCTCACGGCCCGCGCCGAGCTCATCAGCGAGTCCGAGCCGCACCGCGCCGTCATGCTCGTCATGGCAGACCGCCTGAAGGCCACGATCGTGCGCAACTCCGACACGATGTACCACTCCTGCGACGAGTTCCTCGAGGACCTGCGCATCGTCCAGCGCTCGCTCGTCGCCGGCGGCGCCACCCGCGCGGCCTACGGCCCCGTGCAGACGCTCATCTGGCAGACGGAGACATTTGGCTTCCACATGGTGGAGATGGAGTTCCGCCAGCACTCCATCGTGCACAGCCGCGCCCTGGCAGACATCAAGAAGCACGGCCGCAACGGCGAGCGCGGTCCTCTCGACCCCATGACGCGCGAGGTGCTCGACACGTTCCGCGCGCTCGGCTCCATCCAGAAGCGCTACGGCGTCAAGATGGCGCGCCGCTACATCATCTCGTTCACGAAGAGCGCTCAGAACGTCGCCGACGTCTACGAGCTCAACCGCCTGGCCTTCGCCCACGCCGAGGACGTGCCCACCATCGACGTCATCCCGCTGTTCGAGCAGCTCGAGGACCTCGAGAACTGCGTGGACGTGCTCGACGAGATGCTCAAGCTGCCCGACGTGCAGGCGCGCCTTGCGGCCACGAACCGCAAGATGGAGGTCATGCTCGGCTACTCCGACTCCTCCAAGGACGCCGGCCCCACCACGGCCACGCTCGCGCTGCACTCCGCGCAGGAGCGCATCGCCCAGTGGGCCAAGCGCAACGACATCGACCTCGTGCTCATGCATGGCCGCGGCGGCGCCGTGGGCCGTGGCGGCGGCCCGGCCAACCGTGCCGTTCTCGCCCAGCCGGCGGGCTCGGTCAACTGCTTCTTCAAGCTCACCGAGCAGGGCGAGGTCATCTTCGCCCGCTACGGCAACCCCGTGCTTGCCCAGCGCCACCTCGAGAGCGTCGCCGGCGCCACGCTTCTGCAGAGCGCGCCGTCCGTCGAGAAGACGAACACCGAGATGACGCACAAGTACGCGGACATGGCCGCCGAGCTCTATGACGCGAGCCACGACCACTTCGTGGCGCTGCTGAACACGCCCGACTTCACGCCGTGGTTCTCCACGGTGACGCCGCTCGTGGAGATTGGCCTTCTGCCGATCGGCTCGCGCCCGGCCAAGCGCGGCCTGGGCGCCAAGTCGCTTGACGACCTACGCACGATTCCCTGGGTGTTCAGCTGGAGCCAGGCGCGCATCAACCTCGCCGCGTGGTACGGCCTGGGCACGGCGTGCGAGAAGCTCGGAAACCTTGATCTGCTGCGCGCCGCCTACAAGGAGTGGCCGCTGTTCACGACGTTCATCGACAACATCGAGATGTCCATCGCCAAGACCGACGGCCGCGTCGCCCGCCACTACCTGGCGCTGGGCGACCGCGACGACCTCGCCAAGATGGTGCTCGACGAGATGGCACTCACGCGCAAGTGGACGCTCGCCATCGTGGGCGACGAGTGGCCGCTGCAGCACCGCCGCGTGCTGGGCCAGGCCATCCGCGTGCGCAACCCCTACGTGGACGCCCTGTCCATCTCGCAGGTGCGCGCCCTCACAGCGCTGCGTGAGCACGAGGCCGAGCTCACGGCCAAGGAGCGCGAGCTCTACATCAAGCTCATCCTCTCGGCCGTCGCCGGCGTCTCCGCAGGACTCCAGAACACCGGGTGATGTGACAAGGGGACAGTCTCTAGTCAACTTGTGGCCCGTCTCGCGCGTGCGAGGCGGGCCTTTTTGGTGCGCGCCGTCTGGCGATTGGGCGGCCGTCCGTCCTCCTCGCTCCTGTACACTCATCTGAGTTATGTAAATCAGCCGCGATGCCCGCGGGGACGGGCGCGGCTGACGAGGGGAGACATATGGAGGATGCCGAGAAGGCCGCGACCGAGCGCGCCGTTCGCGTCATCGAGGTCAAGCAGAGCGTGTTCGCGAGCAACGACCGCGCGGCGGACGCTCTCCGCGACGAGCTCCGTGCTCGCAAGACTTTCCTGCTCAACTTGATGAGTAGTCCGGGGTCGGGCAAGACCACGACGCTCAAGCGCACGGTCGAGGCGCTTGGCCACGAGCTGTCCATCGGCGTCATGGAGGCCGACATCGACTCGGACGTCGACGCCCACGCCATGACCGAGGCCGGCGTCACGAGCGTACAGCTGCACACGGGCGGCATGTGCCACCTGGACGCCGCGATGTGCGCCCAGGGCCTGGCCGAGCTCGACCGCGCGGCCGCAGACGCCGGCGTGGACCACATCGACCTGGCCGTTCTCGAGAACGTGGGCAACCTCGTGTGCCCGGCCGAGTTCGACACGGGCGCGAGCGTGAACGTGGCGATCCTCTCCGTGCCCGAGGGAGACGACAAGCCGCTCAAGTACCCGCTGATGTTCGAGGTCACGGACGTGGTCCTCGTCAACAAGATGGACGTGGCGCCCTACTTCGACTTCGACCTTGCGGCGTGCGAGAAAAACGTCCACCTGCGCAACCCCGGCGCGCTCGTGCTGCCCATGAGCGCCAAGACCGGCGAGGGCGTCGATGCCTGGGCGACGTGGCTGCGCGAGGCCGTGGCCGCCTGGAAGGCCGGCACGTTCGAGAAGCGCACGCCCAAGAACAGCGCCGCGCCCCACTATCCGGGCGAGTAGTCCTTCTCGTCCCCAAAGGCGTCCCAAAGGGCTACGTCACCTTTGGGATGGCCCCCGATCAAACGACCGCAAGGAGACCCCATGATTCTCAACGGCCCTGGCATTTCCTACACCGAGACCGACATCGGCGCCGAGTTCGTGCCCGAGCTGCCCGAAAACCCGCGCCCCTCCATCGTGGCGCTGTGCGAGCACTGCACGAACCGCCTGCTTGGCCGCGACAAGCTTCTGCCCTACGAGTACTGGAGCTTCGCCGAGGCTGCCACCGACGAGCAGGCCGACATGCTCTGCAAGCTCAAGATGCGCACCCCCTACACGCTCGAGGCCGCCGTGGCCGCCACCGGCATCCCCGCCGAGAAGCTCGAGCCCATGCTCGACGAGGTGTCCTACGTGGGCCTTCTCGAGTACAACTGGGAGAACCCCCAGCACGCCAAGCAGTGGGTCCTGCCCATGCTCGTGCCGGGCTCGGCGGAGTTCCTCAACATGCGCTGGAGCCAGCTCGAGGAGCACCCCGTGTTCGCGAAGTTCTTCGAGCAGGCCTCGAAGGGCCCGCTGTCGAAGGCCACGCCCATGGTGCCGCCCGGAGGCGCGGGCATCGGCATGCACGTCATCCCGGTGGAGCGCGCCATCGAGCACGAGAACCAGTCCATCTCCATCGAGCATATCAAGCACTGGCTCGACAAGTACGACGGCAAGTACGCCGCGAGCGCCTGCAGCTGCCGCATGAGCCGCCAGCGCATGGGCCAGGGCTGCGGCGACGACTTCAACGACTGGTGCATCGCCGTGGGCGACATGGCCGACTACGTGGTGGAGACCAACCGCGGCCGCTACATCACGCGCGAGGAGGCCCTCGAGATCTTCGAGCGTGCCGAGGAGAACGGCTTCGTCCACCAGATCACGAACATCGACGGCGAGCACAAGATCTTCGCCATCTGCAACTGCAACGTGAACGTCTGCTATGCCCTGCGCACCTCGCAGCTGTTCAACACGCCCAACCTCTCGCGCTCGGCCTACGTGGCCCACGTCGACGCCAAGAGCTGCGTGGCCTGCGGCCGCTGCGTGGAGGTGTGCCCCGCTGGTGCCGCCAAGCTCGGCCAGAAACTGTGCCAGAAGTCCACGGGCAAGGTCCCCGAGTACCCGCGCCAAGAGCTCCCCGACGCCGTGAAGTGGGGCCCGGAGAAGTGGAGCCCCAACTACCGCGACGACAACCGCATCGAGACGCACGAGAGCGGCACGGCCCCCTGCAAGACGGCCTGCCCCGCCCACATCGCCGTGCAGGGCTACCTCAAGCTCGCGAGCCAGGGCCGCTACCAGGAGGCCCTTGCCCTCATCAAGCGCGAGAACCCGCTGCCGGCCGTCTGCGGTCGCATCTGCAACCGCCGCTGTGAGGACGCCTGCACGCGCGGCCGCGTGGACGAGGCCATCGCCATCGACGAGGTCAAGAAGTTCATCGCCCAGCTCGACCTGGACGCGAGCACGCGCTACATTCCGCCTCAGGTGAGGCCCAAGGTCGAGGGCGACTTTGACGAGAAGGTCGCCATCATCGGCGCCGGCCCCGCCGGCCTGTCGTGCGCCTTCTACCTGGCCGAGCGCGGCTACAAGCCCGTGGTGTTCGAGAGAAGCGAGCGCCCCGGCGGCATGCTCACGTATGGCATCCCGGCCTACAAGCTGGGTAAGGACGTCATCCAGGCCGAGGTGGACGTCATCGAGGCCATGGGCGCCGAGTTCCGCTACGGCGTCGAGGTGGGCCGCGACGTGACGCTCGACGAGCTGCGCGAGCAGGGCTTCAAGGCCTTCTACGTGGCCATCGGCTGCCAGGGCGGCCGCCTTGCGGGCGTGCCGGGCGAGGACGCGGCGGGCGTCTCGGTGGCCGTGGACTTCCTGCGTGGTGTGGCCTCGGCACAGCTCACCGGCTCTGAGGTGCCGCCCGTGGGCAAGCGCGTCGTCGTGGTGGGCGGCGGCAACGTCGCCATTGACGTGGCGCGCACGGCGGCCCGCCTGGGGGCGGAGAGCGTGGACATGCTGTGCCTGGAGGCCCGCGACATTATGCCCGCCTCCAACGAGGAGGTTGCCGAGGCCGAGAGCGACGGCGTGCGCCTCTCGTGCGGCTGGGGCCCGGCCGAGGTGCTCGTGCAGGACGGCCGCGCCGCCGGCGTGCGCTTCAAGCGCTGCACGCGCGTGTTCGACGAGAACGGCCGCTTTGCGCCCGAGTACGACGAGACGGACACCATCGACGTGGCCGCCGACCAGGTGGTCTTCTCCATCGGCCAGAGCATCGAGTGGGGGAGCCTGCTTGCGGGCAGCGCCGTCAAGCTCGGCCGCGGCAACGGGGCTGTGGCAGACCCCAAGACCTACCAGACCGACGAGCCCGACATCTTCGTGGGCGGCGACGTCTACACCGGCCCCAAGTTCGCCATCGACGCCATCGCGGCCGGCCATGAGGCGGCCGTCTCGATCCACCGCTTCGTGCAGGGCGGCACGCTCACGATTGGCCGCAACCCGCGCGCCTATCGCGAGCTCAACCGCGACGACGTGGACTTTGGCTCCTACGACGACACGGCCCGCCAGGAGCCCGTCATCGACCACGAGGCCGAGAAGCGTGCGCCGTTCTCGGAGTACGTGAAGACGTTCACCGAGGAGCAGGTGCGTGCCGAGACGAGCCGCTGCCTGGGCTGCGGCGCCTCCATCGTGGACCCCAACAAGTGCATCGGCTGCGGCCTGTGCACCACCAAGTGCGCGTTCGACGCCATTCACCTGCGCCGCGACCGCCCCGAGTGCTCCACGATGGTCAAGTACGAGAAGAAGGTGCCGAGCCTGCTCAAGTATGCGGCCAAGCGCCAGGTCAAGATCATGCTCAACCGCAAGAAGTAGCAGGCAGATAGGTAGATTGCGAGGCGCGGCACCATGCGTGGCCGCGCCTCGCTGCATGTTGTGGGGAGACGCCCGTGCACGAGCTGGGAATCGTGTTCTACATCATCGACGACGCCAAGAAGGCCGCCACTGACAACGGCCTCACCTCCGTGCACCGCGTGACGCTCGAGCTGGGCGAGGTCTCCGGCGTGGTGCCCGAGCTTCTCGGCAACGCGTGGAAGTGGGCCTGCGCGCGCGAGCCCATGATGGAGGGGTGCGAGCTTGACGTCGAGGACATCGCCGCCGTGACGCACTGCGAGGCGTGCGGCGCAGACTACGGCACCGTGGAGCACGGGCGTACCTGCCCCGTCTGCGGCAGCGACCAGACATACCTGTTGCGTGGCCGCGAGGTCATGATCAAGCAGATCGAGGCGTACTAACGGGCGGGAGCGTCCCAAAGGGCTACGTCCCCTTTGGGACGCGCTCTGTTACAAGATTGCTTCTCGCGTGTTGCGCTCGTGTTGGCGTAACGGACGTGACATATCCGGCTCCTATGGTAGCGAGAGCTTAACCGCGCCCCGCGCGCGGCCCGGCCATCCTGAACTTTCGGAGAAGGACCTCACCATGGAGTCTCATCAGAAGAAGTGCACCCAGCCCGGCCTGTATCGCCCCAGCTACGAGCATGATGCGTGCGGCATTGGCGCCATTGCCTCGCTCAAGGGCGTCAAGAGCCACCAGACGCTCGACGACGCGCTCTCCGTGCTCGTGAACCTCGAGCACCGCGGCGGCAAGGGCCTGGAGCGCAACACCGGAGACGGCGCGGGCGTGCTGTTCCAGATCCCGCACCGGTTCTTGCGCAAGGAGGCGCAGAAGGAGGGCCAGCTGCTTCCCGACGCCGGCGACTACGGCGTGGCCATGCTGTTCTTCCCCCACAGCGACGAGGCGGGCGAGACGGACGGCAAGGCAGACCCCGAGGCGGTCGCCGCCGCCATCCGCGTGTTCGAGGAGGGCTGCGCCGAGTGCGGCGTGCCACTCATGTTCTGGCGCCGCGTGCCGGTTGACCCGCACGATCTGGGCGACACCGCCAAGGCGTGCATGCCCACCATCCTGCAGGCCTTCCTGCGTCGCCCCGAGGGCGTGGCGGCCGGCCAGGACTTCGAGCGCAAGCTCTACGTGTGCCGCCGCACCATCGAGCGCGCCGCCGACAAGAACCCGGCGCTTGCGAACAAGATCTTCTACGTCTGCTCCATGAGCTCGCGCACCATCGTCTACAAGGGCATGCTCGTGGCCACGCAGATGCGCCGCTTCTTCATCGATCTCAACGACGCGGCCGTCGAGACGGCGCTTGCGCTCGTGCACTCGCGCTACTCCACCAACACCACGCCCTCCTGGGAGCGCGCGCACCCCAACCGCTACATCATCCACAACGGCGAGATCAACACGCTGCGCGGCAACGTCTCCTGGATCCGCGCCCGCGAGCCAAACCTGTACAGCCCCGTGCTGCAGCACGACCTGGAGCGCGTGCTGCCCATCATCAACCGCGAGGGCTCCGACTCCGCCATCCTCGACAACGTGCTCGAGTTCCTCACGATGAACGGACGTCCCCTGGACCGCGCCGTGACGCTCATGATCCCCGAGCCGTGGGACCACAACCCGAATCTCTCCGAGAAGCGCCACGCCTACGACGCCTACCAGTCCATGCTCATGGAGCCCTGGGACGGCCCGGCCGCCATCGCGTTCACCGACGGCCGCATCCTGGGAGCGGCGCTTGACCGTAACGGCCTGCGCCCGGCACGCTACTACGTCACGCGCGACGACCGCCTCATCCTGTCCTCCGAGGTGGGCACCATCGACGTGGAGCCCGAGAACATCCTGCGCACGGGCTGCCTGGGCCCGGGCGAGATGCTCGAGGTTGACCCCGCGCAGGGCCGCGTGCTGTGGAACGACGAGATCCGCGACAAGTACGCCAACGAGAAGCCCTACCGCGACTGGCTCGGCGACGAGACGCTCGACATCCACGACCTGCGCGAGCCCGAGGCCTCCGAGCTGCCCGCCGAGTCCGATGCGGGCCTCTCGCTCACCCAGCGGCTGGCGCGTCACGGCTACCACTACGACGACGTGGACGAGGCCGTGCGTCCCATGGCCACGGCGGCGAAGGTGCCGCTGGCCTCGATGGGCGTCGACGCGCCGCTCGCGGTGCTGTCCAAGAAGAACCGCAGCTTCTTTGACTACTTCCACCAGCTGTTCGCCCAGGTGACGAACCCGCCCATCGACGCGCTGCGCGAGAGCCTCGTCACGAGCTCGGTGCTCTACCTGGGAAACCACGGCAACCTGCTCGAGGACTGCCGCGACACCTGCCGCCTCGTGCGCCTGCAGGGGCCGCTGCTCACCCATGACGCGTTCAACCGTATCTGCGCCATCGACCGCGTGGGCTTCCGCACGCAGGTCTTCCACGCCACCTATCGCCGTGACGCCGGCGAGGGTGCGCTGGCCGCGGCGCTCGAGCGCCTCGACCACCAGATCGAGGACGCCGTGCGCGCTGGCACCAACATCGTGGTCATCTCGGACCGCGCGGCCGACGGAGAGGTGCCCATCCCGAGCCTGCTCGCCCTGGGAAGCGTCCACAACCACCTCATCCGCGCCGGCGTGCGCATGCTCGCCGACATCGTGGTGGAGACGGGCGACGCGCTGTGCGCCCACGACTTCGCGTGCCTCGTGGGCTACTCGGCGAGCGGCATCTACCCCTACATGGCCCATGACTGCATCCGCGAGCTTGTGGACAGGGGAGAGATCGACCTGCCCGGAGACGAGGCCGTGGCCAACTACGACCGCGCCGTGACGGCTGGCATCACCTCGATCATGTCCAAGATGGGCATCTCGACCATGCAGGGCTACCACTCCGCGCAGATCTTCGAGATCATCGGCCTGGCAGACGAGCTCGTGGACCGCTACTTCACCTCCACCACCACGAGCGTGGGAGGACTCTCCGTGGAGGGCGTGCAGCGCGAGCAGAACGAGCGCTACGACGCCGCGGTGGCGCTTGCCAAGAGCCCGTCTCCCAACCAGCTGCCGAGCCTGGGCCTCACGAAGTGGCGCCCGCTTGGGGGCGAGGAGCACCTCATCGAGCCGCGCGCCATCTACCTGCTGCAGCGCGCGTGCACAGAGGGCGACATGGACCTCTTCCGCAAGTACGGCGAGGTCATCCACCGTGCCGGCCGCACCGTGACCCTGCGAGACCTGCTCGAGTTCGATGACTCCGGCCGCACGCCGGTGCCGCTCGACGAGGTCGAGCCCGTCTCGTCCATCGTGCGCCGCTTCAACACGGGCGCCATGAGCTACGGCTCCATCTCCAAGGAGGCCCACGAGACGCTCGCCATCGCCATGAACCGCCTGCACGGGCGCTCCAACACCGGCGAGGGCGGCGAGGACCCGGCCCGCGAGGTGCCACTTCCCAACGGCGACTCGCGCAAGAGCGCCATCAAGCAGGTGGCGAGTGGCCGCTTTGGCGTCACGAGCCGCTACCTGTCGAGCGCCATCGAGGTCCAGATCAAGATGGCCCAGGGCGCCAAGCCCGGCGAGGGCGGGCACCTGCCCGGCAAGAAGGTCTACCCCTGGATCGCCGAGGTGCGCCAGTCCACGCCCGGCGTGGGCCTCATCTCGCCGCCGCCGCACCACGACATCTACTCCATCGAGGACCTCGCCGAGCTCATCTTCGACCTCAAGAACGCAAACCCCGGTGCCCGCATCTCCGTGAAGCTGTGCGCGCTGGCCGGCGTGGGCACCATCGCCACGGGCGTGGCCAAGGGTGGTGCCGACAAGATCACCATCAGCGGCCACAACGGCGGCACGGGCGCGGCCCCTCGCGACTCCATCTGGCACGCCGGCATCCCGTTTGAGATCGGCCTGGCCGAGACGCAGCAGACGCTGCTCAAGAACGGCCTGCGCAGCCGCGTGGTGGTCGAGACGGACGGCAAGCTCATGGACGGCCGCGACGTGGCCATCGCAGCGCTTCTCGGCGCCGAGGAGTTTGGCTTCGCCACGATGCCGCTCGTGGCCATGGGCTGCCTCATGCAGCGCGACTGCCAGCAGGACACCTGCCCGGCCGGCATCGCCACGCAGAACTGCAAGCTGCGCGGCCGCTTCACCGGCACGCCCGAGCAGGTCGTGAACTTCATGGAGTTCACCGCCGCCGAGCTCCGCGAGATCATGGCGCGCCTGGGATTCCGCACCGTCGACGAGATGGTGGGACACCCCGAGTGCCTGCGCCAGGTGAAGGTGCCGGGCAACTGGAAGGCCAACGAGGTCGACCTGTCCCGCGTGCTCGCGAGCGCCACGAATGAGTTTGGCAAGGCCATCCCGGGTGCGGAAGGCAGGCACTTCCTGTCCAGCATGGCGCCCGACCTCGAGATCGAGCGCACGCTCGACGCCACGCTGCTCGTGCCCTACACGGCCGAGGCCCGCAAGCACCTCGAGCCCATCCGCTTCCACGCCGACATCGACAACGTGAACCGCTGCGTGGGCACGATGCTTGGCCACGAGGTCACGGCGGCGCACCCCGAGGGCCTGCCCGACGAGTCGATCGTGGTGGACTGCACGGGCTCGGGCGGCCAGAGCTTCGGCGCGTTTTTGCCGAGCGGCGTCACGCTCAACATCGAGGGCGATGCCAACGACTACTTTGGCAAGGGCCTCTCCGGCGGCACGCTCACCGTGCGCCCGCCCGAGCGCGCCAACTACAAGTTCGACGAAAACATCATCGTGGGCAACGTGGCGTTCTATGGCGCCACGAGCGGCAAGGGCTTCGTGAACGGCCTGGCCGGCCAGCGCTTCGCCGTGCGCAACTCCGGCGCCACCGTCGTGGTGGAGGGCGTGGGCAACCACGGCTGCGAGTACATGACCGGCGGCGTGGCGCTCGTGCTGGGCGAGGTTGGCCTCAACTTCGCGGCGGGCATGAGCGGTGGCGTGGCCTACGTCTTCGACGAGTTCGGCACGCTCGCCAGCCGCTGCAACACCGACATGGTGGACCTCAAGGCGCCCAGCGCAGACGAGCTCGACCTCATCCACTCGCTCGTGGAGGAGCACGTGGCGCGTACGAGCAGCCCGCGCGGCATCAAGATGCTCTATCGCTTCGACGCCTACAAGGGCAAGTTCGTGAAGGTCATTCCGCGCGACTACGAGCGCGTTCTCGAGGCGGTTGCCGAGGCCGAGGGCCAGGGCATGTCTCACGAGGAGGCCCTGCAGGTGGCCTTCGACAAGATCACGGGGAGGAACTAGCATGGGCAAGCCAGGAGCGTTTCTCGAGCACGGCAGGCAGGCCCATGGGCTTCGTGACGTGGCCGAGCGCACGGGCGACTTCAACGAGCTCTACGAGCTGCTCAGTCCCGAGCAGCAGCAGGTGCAGGCGAGCCGCTGCATGATGTGCGGCGTGGCGTTCTGCCAGACGGGCATCTCGTTTGGGCACGCCCGTCCGAGCGGCTGCCCGTTGCACAACCTTATCCCCGAGTGGAACGACCTCGTCTATCGCGGCCAGTGGGAGACGGCCGCCGAGCGCCTGGCGCTCACCTCTCCCATGCCCGAGTTCACGAGTCGCGTGTGCCCGGCCCTGTGCGAGGCGGCCTGCAACCTGGGCCGCGCCGACGAGCCCGAGACGATCCACGACAACGAGCGCGCCATCTCCGACTGGCAGTGGGCCCATGGCGGCCCCGCACGCTTTGCGCCGGCCGGCTCGGATGTCCCGAGCGTGGCCGTGGTGGGCTCTGGCCCCGCTGGCCTCGTGTGCGCCTGGGAGCTCGCGCGCAGGGGAGCCCGCGTCACGGTGGTGGAGCGCCACGACCGCGCCGGCGGCCTGCTGATGTATGGCATCCCCAACATGAAGCTCGACAAGTCCGTGGTGGAGCGCCGCGTGGCGCTCATGGCCGAGCTCGGCATCGAGTTTCGCCTGGGCGTGGACGCGAGTGACGCGTCCGTTGCTACCTCGCTTGCCGAGGAGTTCGACGCCGTGGTGGTCGCTGCCGGCGCCTGCACGCCGCGCGGCCTTGGCGCGGCCGGCTTTGAGGAGGGGCTCGCGAGCGGCGGCGTGGCCTACGCCGTGGACTACCTCACGAGCGCCACGCGCTCCGTGCTGGACGGCGGCACGCCCGCGATCGACGCGGCCGGCAAGGACGTCGTGGTCATTGGCGGAGGCGACACGGGCAACGACTGCCTGGGTACCGCCGTGCGCCAGGGTGCCCGCAGCGTGCGGCAGTTCGAGTTCCTCGCGTGCCCGCCCGAGCAGCGTGCGGCAGGCGACGCCTGGCCGCAGTGGCCCAACGTCAAGAAGACCGACTATGGCCAGGAGGAGGCCATCGAGCTCATGGGCGGCGAGATGCGCGAGTGGGGCATCGACACGCTCGAGGTGCTGCGCGGGGCCGATGGTGCCGTGAAGGGGCTCCGCGTGGTTGACCTTGACTGGAGCCACGGCAAGCCGGAGCGCGTGGTAGGCTCCGAGCGAGAGGTGCCCGCGCAGCTCGTGCTCATCGCATGTGGCTTCACGGGACCGGAGCGCTCCGTGGTTGAGGCCTTTGGCGCCAAGCTTGCCGAGAAGGGCCGCCCGCTGCCTGTCATGGCCACGCCCGCCTCGCACCGCACGGCCGCAAGCGTGACTGGCAAGCCCGTGTTTGTTGCTGGCGACGCACGCAACGGCTCCACGCTCGTGGTGACGGCCATGGCAGATGCGCTTGCCTGTGCCGGCGAGGTGGCCGAGACGCTGGGGCTGTAGCTGCCGGCTGGGACAAACCCTTTCAACCTTGTGGGCCTGCCTGGGATTCGATTCCGGGCAGTCCCTTTGCTTTGCTACCATCACGGGGACACTGACGAGTGATGGGAGTATGTGATGGCCGAGAAGATCGTGCACGGTAGCATCGGGTCCGTTGCCGACGAGGACGCGACTGGCGCCGCTGAGGCCCTGCGGGAGGCTCAGGGAGAGCTTGTGGGCGAGCTCGTGGGGCTTGGCGCCACGATGTGCGACGCCATGGACGAGCACCCGGGCTTTGTGCCCTGCGAGCACGCGTTTGGCGTGGTCATCGAGGGGCTTGCCGCAAGCCTGGGCGGGCGGGACATCGCCCGTGTGAACGAGCTTGCCGAGGTCGTGCGTGCCCGCAGCGAGCACGTCTCCGAGCACCGTGGCGTGGCCCAGGGAGCGGCCGTGGACGCGTGTGAGGCCGTGCGCGGCAACGAGATGTGCGCGCTGGCGCTTGCGGGCATCCAGGCGGCCGCGGTAGGCGCCGAGGCCGCGATGGGGCTCGGCACCATGAGCGAGGAGCTCGACGTCGCGCTCATCCGCGTGCTCGCCGGCCTTGGCAACGCGGCGGCAGACGCTCATGAGCTCGTCCGCCTCGCCGCCAAGGCGTGCGTAGCTGCCCAGCAGCTCTAGGTAAGCATAAACTCCGCCTCCCAGGACGTTTTCGGCGCGTTAGGCGCTCGATTTCGTCCCAGGAGGCGGAGTTTGTCATTTCTCGCCTCTATGTGAGCGGGCTGTCCTTATGCCTCGCCCCAGACCTTCTCGGCCACGCGCTTGACGAGGGCCACCTTGGCCCACTGCTCGTCCTCGGTGAGCTTGTTGCCGCACTCGCAGGAGGCAAAGCCGCACTGCGGGGAGAGGTAGAGGTTCTCGAGCGGCACGTACTTGGCCGCCTCGTTGATGCGCGAGACGAGCAGGTCCTCGTCCTCCAGGCCCGGCTGCTTGGACGTCACGAGGCCAAGCACGACCTTCTTGCCGGGCGCCACGTACTTGAGCGGCTCGAAGGTGCCTGCGCGTGGTGTGTCGAACTCGAGGTAGAAGGCATCGACGTTCTCGTCGGCGAACAGGTAGGGGGCGATGGGGTCGTAGCCGCCCTCGAACGCGTAGGTGGAGTGGTAGTTGCCGCGGCAGACGTGCGTGTTGATCACGAGGTCGTCGGGCTTGCCCTCGATGGTGAGGTTGTTGGCGCGCACGCCGAGCTCGGAGACCTTCTGGATGTCGACGGCCTTCATGCCGGTCTTGGCCACGAAGTCCGTGTCGCAGTAGATGCCCCAGGTGCAGTCGTCGAACTGGATGGAGCGGCAGCCGGCGGCGTAGAGCTCGGCGATGACGGTGCGGTAGGCGGCGGCGATGTCCTCCACGAGCTGCTCGTCATCGGGGTAGACGGCGCGCAGGCTCTCCACCTGGCCGTCGCAACGGTCCAGGACGACCTCGGAGTAGGTCTGGATGGGGGCGGGGATGGTCTGGCGGGCAACCTGGCCGTCCTCCTCGAGCGCCTTCACGAACTTGAAGTGCTCGACGAACGGGTGGTTCTCGCCCGAGATCTTGCCCGTGACGACGGCGGTGTCGGCCGTGGTCTCCTCGTCGTGGAACAGGTAGCCCTGGCGCGCAGTGCGGCGCTCGATGCCCTGCAGCCCCCACATGAAGTCGAGGTGCCAGTAGCTGCGGCGGAACTCGCCGTCGGTGATGACGTGCAGGCCGGCGGCCTTCTGCTTGGCGACGAGGTCTCGGATGGCCTCGTCCTCGACGACCTTGAGCTGGGCGTCGTCGATGAGGCCGGCGGCGTGGTCGGCGCGGGCCTGCTTGAGGACGTCGGGACGAAGGAAGCTGCCAACGACGTCATAGCGGAACGGGGCGTTGTGCTTGTAGGACATGGTTGGTTCCTCTCAATTGTCTGGTTGGTTGCTGGGAATTAGTATTCCACGGACAGCAGCTATCCGGTACTACGCATCATGTATGCAATTCTATAGGCTAAATCTATGACACCTGCCATTGGGGACGGGTCCCAATGGCAGGGGCGAGACCCCGTGGCATGCCAAATGAACCCGTCCCCAATGGCAGGGCCACCAAAAAAGGGGCCGAGACGCGTGTGGCGTCCCGGCCCCGGGCGGTGCTATGCGAGCGAGTGCTTACGCCTCGTCGGCGTCGTCCCAGACGGACTCGGCGATCTCGCGGACGAGCTTGAGCTTGTCCCACTGGACCTGCTCGGCGATGGAGTTGCCCTCCTCGGTGGACGAGAAGCCGCACTGCGGGGAGAGGCACAGGCGCTCGAGCGGCACGATCTTGGCCGCCTCGGCGATGCGGGCACGGATGGCGTCCGGATCCTCCATCTCGGCGTTCTTGGTGGTCACGAGACCGAGAACGACGCGCTGGTCGGTGTCTGCTGGCAGGTGCTTCAGCGGGTCGAAGCTGCCGGAGCGCTCGTCGTCGTACTCGAGGAAGAACCCGTCGAAGCCGCGGATGGCGAGCAGGCGGCGCGCGATGGTCTCGTAGGTGCCCTCATAGAGCCAGTGACTCATGAAGTTGCCCTTGCACATGTGGGTCGTGATGACCATGTCATCCGGCCTGCCCTCGAGCGCCTCGTCCGTGATGTCGCCGAAGACGTCGATGAGCTCGTCGGGGTCGTAGCCGCAGGCGCGGATCTTCTCGCGGAAGCGGCCCGAGAACAGCGCGCCCCAGCTCGTGTCGTCGAGCTGCAGGTAGCGGCAGCCCGCGTCGTGGAAGGCCTTGATGGCGTCCTGGTAGGTCTTGGCCAGGTCGTGGCGCAGCTCGTCGAGGTTGGCGTAGACGGGGTTGGCGGCGTACTGGGCGGAGAGGACCACGGAGTCCAGCGTCACCATGTTGGGGCCGGAGATGGTCTGCTTCACGGGCGTGTCGCCAGCGAGCTTCTGCGTGCGGCGGAAGCCGTCAAGGAAGGGGTGGTCGGGGTTGAAGGAGAGCGGGGCGTCCACGTAGGTGCCCTGCATGACCTTCTCGATGCCAAAGCCGGCCGTCTTGAAGTCGTAGACCTTGATGCCGTTGAAGCCGGCGAGCCAGTCGAGGTGCCACCAGCGGCGGCGGAACTCGCCGTCGGTCACGGCGTGCAGGCCCACGGCCTTCTGCTTCTCGATGATCTTGGCGACCTCGACGTCCTCGATCTCGCGGAGCTGCTCGAACGTGATCTCGCCGGCGTGCCACTTGGCGCGGGCCTCGTGGATGGCCTGCGGGCGCAGGAAGCTGCCCACGATGTCATAGCGGAACGGTGCCTTGAGCTTGTCTGCCATGGTGTCCTCCTCGGACCGAGCGGTCAATGATTGATGCTTGCTAGTATCGCATCATGCCTGGTGATTGAACCCGTCTATTTATTGATGAAGAGAGATAGGGTAGGACTATGGGTGCTGCTAGCCTGTCGTGCGGGCGCAACGGCCTCGCCAAAAGAAAGGCGGGCTCCCGGAGGAACCCGCCTGGCAAGGCTCGATAGGCGCGAGAGGCGCTAGCCCTCCTTCACGGCCACGAAGCCGCGCTCGAGGTCGGCGATGATGTCGTCGATGTGCTCGGTGCCGATGGAGAGGCGAATCGTGGACTGCGTGATGCCCACGTTGGCGAGCTCCTCGTCGGTGAGCTGGGAGTGGGTGGTGCTCGCCGGGTGGATAACGAGGCTCTTGACGTCAGCGACGTTGGCGAGCAGCGAGAACAGCTGCAGGTTGTCGATGAACTTCCAGGCAGCGTCCTTGCCGCCCTTGATCTCGAACGTGAAGATCGAGGCGCCGCCGTTGGGGAAGTACTTCTCGTACAGCTCGTGATCGGGGTGGTCGGGCAGGCTCGGGTGGTTGACCTTTTCGACGAGCGGGTTGTTGACGAGGTACTCGACGACCTTCTTGGTGTTCTCGGCGTGGCGATCAAGGCGCAGCGACAGAGTCTCGGTGCCCTGGAGCAGCAGGAACGCGTTGAACGGGGAGATGCAGGCGCCCTCGTCGCGAAGCAGGATGGCGCGGATGTAGGTCACGAACGCGGCCGGGCCCACGGCGTCGGCGAAGGAGATGCCGTGGTAGGAGGGGTTGGGCTCGGCGATCTGGGGGTACTTGCCGGAGGCCTTCCAGTCGAAGTTGCCGCCGTCGACGATGACGCCGCCCAGGGAGGTGCCGTGGCCGCCGATGAACTTCGTGGCGGAGTGGACCACGACGTTGGCGCCGTGCTCGAGCGGACGGAACAGATAGGGCGTGCCGAACGTGTTGTCAACGACGACGGGCAGGCCGTGCTTGTGGGCGATCTCGGAGATGGCGTCGATGTTGGGGATGTCGGAGTTGGGGTTGCCGAGCGTCTCGAGGTAGACCACCGTGGTGTTGTCCTTGATGGCACCCTCGACCTCGTCGAGGTTGTGGGCGTCGACGAACGTGGTCTCGATGCCGTACTGCGAGAGCGTGTGCTCGAGCAGGTTGTAGGATCCGCCGTAGATCGTCTTCTGGGCCACGACGTGGTCGCCGGCCTTGGCGAGCGCCTGGATGGCGTAGGTGATGGCCGCGGCGCCGGAGGCCACGGCAAGGCCGGCCACGCCGCCCTCGAGCGCGGCGATGCGGTCCTCGAAAACGCCCTGCGTGGAGTTCGTCAGGCGGCCGTAGATGTTGCCGGCGTCGGCGAGGCCGAAGCGGTCGGCACCGTGCTGGGAGTTGCGGAAGACGTAGCTCGTGGTCTGGTAGATGGGCACGGCGCGCGAGTCGGTGGCGGGGTCGGCGCTCTCCTGGCCAACGTGGAGCTGCAGGGTCTCGAAGTGGAAGGTCTTCTCGACCTCGGGGGTGATGTCGGACATGGTGTTCCTCCTTGGGATGGTGGCGCTTTGGGCTTGTGATCTCTTGGGCGGTTCAGTGGTCCGGGCACGAAAAAGCGCCCGGCAGCTCATGGCTCCCGGGCGCAAGTCGGAGACTTCCGTGTGCGCCTAGTCGATGGCTCGTTGCCATTCGACGTTGGCGCCGGCGGACTCCTGCGGTGCCCGGGAGCTCAGCATTCGCATGCACATCATCATGGTCGTCGTGGTCATCTCTGGGCACCTCCTTGGGTCCGTCGCCTTTCGTTGGTTGAAGTTATACGACCGGTGCTGGCGTTCGTCAATACCCTAGTGGAAAAGTAGGTATTAACGTTTTGTTACACGCAGGTGAGAGCGGCAAAAGTGGCGGTGCGGCGCGGGCACGGCGATGGTGACAGTTTGACCCCGCCCCCAAGTGTCACGGGCTAGCCGAGGACCTCGTAGCCCTCCTGGGCAATGAGCGAGCGCAGCTCCTTGAGGTAGCGCGTGGCCATGGGGGAGAGGCGCGCGCGGTCGTTCGTGAGGTAGCCAAGTTGCATGGTCTCGTCGGTCTCGAGGGGTACCGAGGCGATGTCGTCGCCGTTGAGGTCGCTGTTGAGCACGCCCGAGCTGATCGTGTAGCCGTTGACGCCGCGAAGCAGGTTGAACAGCGTGGCGCGGTCGGTGAGCACGATGGTCTTGCGGTGGCTCTCGAAGGGTAGCAGCTCCTCGGAGAAGTACAGCGAGTTGTGCGTGCCCTGCTCGTAGCACAGGTAGGGGTAGGCGTCGAGGTCTGTGAGCGTGACGCTCTCGGCGCCTGCGAGCGGGTGGCTCGTGGAGAGGAACACATGGGGCCGGGCGTCGAACAGCGGCGTGTAGGAGAGGTGGTTCTCGCGCATGAGCTTGCACAGGACCTTCTCGTTGAACGAGCTCAGGTAGAGCACGCCCAGCTCGCTGCGGTAGCCCGCCACGTCCTCGATGATCTCGTACGTGCGGCTCTCGCGAAGCGTCATCTCGTACTCGTCGGCGTCCACGCTCTCCAGCAGGCGCACGAACGCGTTCACGACGAAGGCGTAGTGCTGCGACGATATGGCGAACAGGCGCTTGGAGGGGCGTGCGTGGGCATAGCGCTGCTCCACGAGCTCGGTCTGCTCCAGGATCTGGCGCGCGTAGGAGAGGAACTCCGAGCCGTCGGGCGTGAGCGAGATGCCGCGGGCCGAGCGGTTGAAGATGACGATGCCCAGCTCGCCCTCGAGCTCTCGCACGGCCGACGAGAGGCTTGGCTGGGAGATGTAGAGCTGGCGGGCCGCCTCGGTGATCGAGCCGCACTCCGCGACCTTCGCGACGTAGCGAAGCTGGGTGAGCGTCATGCGCATCTCCTCTCGACGTGAACAGGGGACGTAGCACTGTTCACGCGCGTCTTTACTCGAGCGTACAGGTTACAGCGTGAGGCGCATCTCGTGCCACTCGACCCCGCCGTGCTGCGAGGCCGAGACGCCCTCGTCCACAAAGCCAAGGCGCGCGTAGAAGCCGATGAGCGCCTCCTTGCACGTGAGCACGAGGCCGCGACGCCCGCGGATGCGGCTGTCTGCGATGGCACGCTCGAGGGCGGCCGATGCCAGCCCCTCGCCGCGACGAGTCGGCGTGCAGGCCACCGAGAAGATCATCTGCCAGGCGCCGGTGCGCTCGTGCAGCGTGGCATCGTCGTACATGGCGTCCGCGAGGTGCTCCTCGCTTGTGGCCATGCCGTTCACGAAGGCGAGGATGGGGCCGGCGGGCACCTCGCGCACGACCCAGAAGCACTCGGGAAACGCCACGACGCGCGCGGCGATGCTCTGCGGGCTGGCGGCCTCCGCGGACGGGAAGCATGCGGCCTCGATGGCGGCGAGCTGGGGCGTGTCGGCGGGCGTGGCGTGGGTGATGAACAACGGTTGGTTCATGGGTCTCCGTAGGTTTGTCGTGATGGGCCGATGGCCGGTGGTGCGCTGTCCTCAAGGGTAGTACGCTAGGCGCGAGAGGGAATCGCGCGGACGCGCGAATGTCCACAGGCGCTGGGGGAGCGCCCTACGTCATTGGAGGAATCTCATGACAGAAACGTACAACTTCTTTGCCCCGACGCGGGTGCTCTTTGGCGCCGGAAAGCTCGGCGAGCTCGGCGACCAGGCGCTGCCGGGCAAGAAGGCGCTCGTCGTCACGACGGGTGGCAAGTCCGTGAAGGCCAACGGCTACCTCGCACGCGTCGAGGCCGAGCTTGACCGCGCGGGTGTGGAGCACGTGCTGTTCGACCGCATCGAGCCCAACCCGCTTCGCGCCACCGTGAACGCCGGCGGCTGGATGGCCCGCGAGCAGGGCTGCGACTTCGTGCTGGCGCTTGGCGGCGGCTCGGTCATGGACGGCTCGAAGGGCATCTGCGTCGTGGCAGCAAACCCCGGCCACGACGAGACCGGCAACGAGGTGGCCGGTGACATCTGGGACTACGTCATGGGCGGCACGGCCAAGGCCCTGCCCATCCCCAACGACCCGCTGCCGCTCGTCTGCGTGACGACGACGGCCGGCACGGGCTCCGAGGTGGACGCCGGCGGCGTGCTCTCCTGCGAGGAGAGGGACGAGAAGCTGCGCCTGGGCAGCCCCAAGCTGTTCCCGGCGCTGTCCGTGGTGGACCCCGAGCTCATGCTCACGGTGCCCGCCCGCCTCACGGCGTTCCAGGGCTTTGACGCGCTGTTCCACAACGTCGAGTGCTACATCGCCAACAACCACACCCTCATGGGTGACATGATCTGTCGCGAGGGCATCCGCAACGCGGCTGCCTCGCTTGCCGCCTGTGTGAACGACGGCTTCAACCTCGAGGCCCGCACGCAGCTGGCCTTTGCCAACACGCTCGGCGGCTATGCGATGGTCTGCAGCGGCTGCTGCGGCTGCCACGGCACCGAGCACGGCATGAGCGCTCACCACCACGATCTGCCTCACGGCGCCGGCCTTATCATGATTGCACGCGCCTACCACCAGCACATGATCGACGTCCACGCATGCGACGAGCGCTATGTTGACATGGCGCGGATCATGGGTGCGAGCGAGGCTGACGTCGAGGCCCGCGGCGCGTCTGCCTTCGTTGACCAGATCGAGGGGCTTATGCAAGCCTGCGGCATGGCCGAGCTTGCCATGAGCGAGTGGGGCATCACCCGCGATGAGCTGTCAGCCATCGCCGCCAACGCGCTCGAGACGAACGACGCGCTGTTTGGTCACGACCCCGCGCCGCTCTCCGTCGATGACGTGACGGCCATCCTCGAGGCGAGCTTCAAGTAGGAAGCGCGTTCGTGAAGGCATTTCTGCACAATTGACCATAGCTTTGTGCGCTCGGCCGGGGCTGAGAGGCTCGAAATGAGGCCAAAAGGGGACGGGGGCTCGAGTCATCAAGGCTCGAGCCCCTCTTTCGTGCCGATTGGGCCTGAAAAATGTGTTCGGGGGCGCTTCTGGCCCCACTTCATCGCACAAACCTATGCAGTTTTTTGCACCAATCCGTTTGCGAACTCTCTCGTGCCCCTACTCCTGGACCTTGAGGGCGAGCGCCATGGGTACGCGGCGGATGGAGCGCAGGTGCACGAGCGCCACCACGGCGTAGGTTACAAGCCCCGTGAGCACGCACTTTGCCATGGCGTCGGCGGGCACGAAGATCTCGATGTTGCCGTTGTAACTCAAAAGCATCGCCTTGAAGATGACCGTGAGGCTCCCGATGATGACGGGCAGCGACAGGATGAGCGACGCCACGACGCACCACGTGATGCTTCGCACGTACAGGTGGCTCACCTCGTGGTCCCGGTAGCCGAACACCTTCATGTAGGAGATGCTGCGCGCGCTGCGGTCGATAACGGCCTTCGTGAGCAGGTAGATGAACACGAGGAAGATGAACACGGCCACTCCCAACAGCATGTACATCATGTCGCCCATGGAGTCGGTCATCTGGGCGCCGATCTTGTCCATGTCCGCCGGCGTGAGGTCGCTCGCGAGCCAGCGCTCGTCGATGTCGAGCGCCTCGTCGCTCGCGTAGGCGTTGAAGTAGCCGCTCGGGTTGCCAAACAGCACGTTGAACGTGTCGAGGTTGAGGTAGACGTTGAGGTCGCTCTTCGTGCCGTAGACCTCTCTGGCCGTGAGCTTGTACGTGGCGTCCTCGTACTTGTCCCAGAGCTCCAGGGTATCGCCCACTCCCAGGCCGAACTTGTCCGCAAAGCCGCGGCCGAGAATGACGCGGCCGTCGCCCACGTCGAGGTCGTCCCAGTAGCGCGAACCCGGACGGATGCCGTATACGGTGACGCTCTCGTAGCCCGCACCCTCGCCGCGGTCATATTGCAGCTGGTAGACGGCATAGCTCTCGGCCTGGGCAATCGCCTCGTCGCTGTTGGCGGAGAGGTTCACGGCGTGATCGTCGTCCCCGATGCGCGCAAGGGAGCGAACGAGCTCTCGCTTCTCCTCGTCTCCCAGGCCCAGGTCGTCGACGTCGGCCACACCCGCCACGCGGTCGTAGGCCTCCCAGCTGGCGCGCCCCTCATCCGTTCCCGTGAGATCGACAGGACGCTTGAGCGTGTACTGGTGAGCGGCCACCATGGTGTTACGCAGGCTCTCGGCGTAGTGGTTCATCGTGGGCAGCACGGCCAGGCCAAACAGCAGAAGCATGCTCGCGAACGCGATGCCCACGAACAGCGTGACGAAGTTGCCGAGGTTGCGCAAGAAAACGCGGACGCGGAACCTCGGGACGAACCCCAGGCGCGCCGGGAGCCTGAAGCCGCGCTTCGTGCCGCCGCGGCCGAGCTCGTGGCGAAGGAACTGCAGCGGCGTCTTTCCCATCTTGCGCAGAAGGCCCGCGAGGGTTACGCCCACGAGCAGCACGAACGGAACCACGGTGCACATGAGGAAGGCATGCCAGCTCCATGTCATGTGGTAGGGCGGCAGGCTGTAGGAGTTGTAGTAGAGGTTCTTCATGGGGGTCTCGAGCAGCGTCATGCCGAGTGCCGTTCCGCTCGCGCACGCCAGGGCGCCCACGATGACCGGCAGCGCCAGGTAGTGGGCCACGAGCTCGCGCGCCCGCCAGCCGCTCGCGAGAAGCGTGCCTATGACCGCGCTCTCCTCCTCGATCGTGGAACTCGTGAGCACCACGAAGACGAATGCCATGATGACGACGATGATGCCCATCATGACCTCCCACATCGAGGAGTCGCCCTCGACGTCGTCGGCGGCATAACCTATGCCCTGGTTGGCGTCGGCGTCGATGAAGTCGCTCACGTGGGCGCCCTCGTCGGCGAGCGCCTCCATGACGTCTGCCTCGGCGTCCGTGCGCTCGGCCACGGACAGGCCGCGGTCGTGGAAGAGGATGGCGTAGGTGTAGGTGGGCTCAACGTCTTGCGCCAGGGCGTCAAAGCCGGCGTCTGCGACCTCTGCCACGCCAAACGTGATCGTGTTGAGCGTGAAGTCAGAGTTGTCCTCGAACAGGGCCTGCTGGTCTGGCAGCGTCATGATGCCCACGACCTTGAGGGCGTGCCCCGACAGCGTCACGGTGCCGCCCACCTCGATGCCGCGGTGGCTCGCGAAGACGCGGTCGAGCGCCACCTCGTCGGCGGCCTCGGGTGCGCGACCTTCCGCGTAGGCGGCGACGTCGAACGTCGTGCGGTGGCGGTACGTGCGGACGGTCGCATTCTTCTGTGGTGCGTGGCCCATCTCCTCGTCGAGCGAGGCGTCGATGCCGTACAGCGGCTCGACGTCGGCGCCGCCCACGCCCTCGGCTGCCTCGCGCGCGGCGTCGAGCGCCTCATCGGTGGCCTCGAAGTCGCAGGTGAAGCGCGCGTCCTCGATGTTGTAGTCGTCGCGCATGGTCGAGATGATGACGCTGATGGAGTTGGCCGCGAGCAGAAAGCCGCTCACGAGTGCGATCGAGCCGGCCATGAGCAGGAATATTCCCAGGTACTTGCCCAGGTTGTTGCGAAGCTCGCGCGGGAGCCTCTTGAGCAGCGGGTTCACCATGGCGCTACCACTCCAGCTCGAGCGCGTGCAGCGGGCGTGCGTTCGCCTCGTCGGAGGCGATGCGTCCGTCGCGCAGACGCAGCACGCGCGTCGCCATGCCCGCGATGGCCGCGTTGTGTGTCACCATGACGATCGTGCAGCCCCAGTCGCGGTTCACGCGCTCCATGAGGTCGAGGATCTCCTTGGACGTGTGGTAGTCGAGGGCCCCCGTGGGCTCGTCGCACAGCAGAAGCCCCGGGTTCTTCACGAGCGCGCGGCCGATGGCACAGCGCTGCTGCTGGCCGCCGGAGACCTGGCGGGGGAACTTGTCGCGCTGCTCCCAGAGGCCCAGTGAGGCCAGAAGGTCGTCCATGGGCAGGGGGTTGTCGGACAGGTAGGCCGTGACCTCGATGTTCTCGCGTATCGTGAGGTCGGGCACGAGGTTGTAGAACTGAAACACGAAGCCCAGCTCGCGGCGGCGATACTCGCCGAGCTGCTTGGGGGAGAGCGCCGTGAGGTCGCAGCCGCCCACGGAGATGTGGCCGCCGTCCGCGCTCTCCAGGCCACCGATCAGGTTGAGAAACGTCGACTTTCCCGAGCCCGAGGGGCCGAGCATGACGCAGATCTCACCGCGCCTCACTGTCGTGGTGACGCCGTCGAGCACCTGCACGCGTGCCTGGCCGTCTCCGTAGTGCTTCTTGAGGCCTTCCACCACGAGGTAGGGAGTGCCGGGCTGGCGGGTGGCCGGGGTGGTCGCGTCTCGCATGCGTGTCCTTTGCCGTTGCGTGCCGGAACGTAAGTAAGCCGGTACTAACTATAAAGTTAGCGAAAGTATACTCTTTTGGAGGCGCGGCCGAGGGGACGCGCCCCGCCGGCGCCCCGTCCTCGGGCCGTGGATTCAGGTCCCCCAAATATGAGGTTTACATAAATCCAAACACGGGTATCATGCTGCAAGGTTTACATAAGTCACGCCTTGCGCGGAAGGCAACGCTCCAAGGGGGAGCGCGTGCAAGCGGACAAAGGAGAGGCAAGCATGGGACTCACTCAGGCCGCCGAGCGTGCGGCGCTCAACAAGCTCGTTGACTATCTGGACGAGAATCCCGAGGAGCACATCGACAAGATCATGGAGCTCGTGAACAAGCTCGTTCCGAGCAACGTGTTCCCCGTGCAGCGCAAGGCGTTCACGGACGTCATCGAGAGCCGCGGCAACTGGTACGAGCTCATGATGCGGGTCTTCCGCCTGAACCCCGAGATGCGCACGAAGCTGCTTAAGGCCCTGCTCATCGACGGCAACCTGCTTGCCTGGCCCGTCCAGGAGAAGGCGCGCGAGAAGTACCAGCGAAACATCCCCTGGGCCATCCTGCTCGACCCCACGAGCGCCTGCAACCTGCACTGCACCGGCTGCTGGGCCGCGGAGTACGGCCACCAGCAGAACCTCTCGTTCGATGACATCGACTCCATCGTGACGCAGGGCAAGGAGCTCGGCACCCACATGTACATCTACACGGGCGGCGAGCCGCTCGTGCGCAAGCACGACCTCATCAGGATCTGCGAGAAGCACCCCGACTGCGCCTTCCTGTGCTTCACGAACGCCACGCTCATCGACGAGGCGTTCTGCCAGGACATGATCCGCGTGGGCAACTTCGTGCCCGCCATCTCGGCCGAGGGCAACGAGCACACCACCGACGCCCGCCGTGGGCAGGGCACCTACGCCAAGATCGAGTGCGCCATGGACCTTTTGCGCTCGCACCAGCTGCCGTTCGGCATCTCCTGCTGCTGGACGCGCGCCAACGCCGACACGGTTGCCACCGAGGAGAACATCGACTGGATGATCGACAAGGGCGCCCTGTTCTGCTGGTACTTCCACTTCATGCCGGTGGGCCGTGCCGCCACGGCAGACCTCATCCCCACGCCCGAGCAGCGCGAGAAGATGTACCACTTCATCCGCGACATGCGCCAGAAGAAGCCGCTGTTCACGCTCGACTTCCAGAACGACGGCGAGTTCGTGGGCGGCTGCATCGCCGGAGGTCGCCGCTACCTGCACATCAACGCCGCCGGCGACGTGGAGCCGTGCGTGTTCATCCACTACTCCAACGTCAACATCCACGACGTGAGCCTGCTCGATGCGCTGGGCAGCCCCATCTTCATGAAGTACTACGAGGGCCAGCCCTTCAACGGCAACCACCTCAAGCCCTGCCCCATGCTCGAGAACCCAGACACACTGCCCAAGATGGTGGCCGAGAGCGGCGCCCACTCCACGGACCTCGTGGAGAAGGAGAGTCCCGAGCAGCTGCGCGAGAAGACCGTCGAGGCCGCGGCGGCCTGGGCGCCCATCGCCGACCGCCTGTGGGAGGACAAGAGCGACGTCATGTACGAGAAGCGCCACGGCGAGGACCACTCGCAGGGCATGGCCGTCTCCGACATGGCCAAGTTCAAGAGCCAGGGTCACGTCGGCTACATCGCCGAGCCCACGGCCACGAAGTAGCGTCGCCACGCCCATCTTTGGATCGCTGGGGTCCGTCTCGCGTCTGCGGGGCGGGCCCTTACTTGTGTCCGCCTGTGGATGGGCGTTTCGCCGTTCGCGGATGGGAAAGGTCACACCCTTGCGAAATGGGGTATCCCTATGCACCGTGTGCATCCGGCGCCACCCGGGGCGGTGGCATGAGAAAAGGGGAGTCAAATGACGAATCTGCGCGAGAAGTACGGCGAGTGGGGCGTTGTTCTTGGTGCCACCGAGGGCGTGGGCGAGGCCTTCTGCAAGAAGCTCGCCGAGGGCGGCATGAACCTGGTCATGGTGGGCCGCCGCGAGGAGCTGCTGCGCGAGAAGGGCGAGAAGTTCCACGAGGAGTACGGCGTTGACTATAAGGTCGTGCGCGCCGACCTGTCCTGTCCCGACGAGGCCTGCGAGGCGGTCTTCTCGGCCACCGAGGGTCTTGACCTGGGCTTCATGAGCTACGTTGCCTGCCTGCACCACTTTGGCAAGTTCCAGAACACCTCGCTTGAGGACCACGAGAAGATGGTGAACGTCAACGTCATCAGCTTCCTGCGCATGTTCCATCACTTCATGGGCATCTTCGCCGCCCAGGACCGTGGCGCCGTGATCAACGTCTCGTCCATGACGGGCATCTCGAGTTCCCCGTGGAACGCCGAGTACGGCGCGGGCAAGGCCTACATCCTGAAGCTCACCGAGGCCGTGGCCTGCGAGTGCGAGAAGACGGGCGTCGACGTGGAGGTCTGCACGCTTGGCACCACGCTCACGCCCACGGCCATCAAGAACTTCCCCAAGGGCCCGGTGGGCGATCAGGTCGTCAAGCTCGCGCTCACGCCCGACGAGGTCGCCGACGAGGCGTTCGAGAAGCTCGGCAAGGAGTTCTCCATCATCACGGGCGAGCGCAACAAGAAGAGCGTGCATGACTGGAAGGCCAACCACACCGAGGACGAGTACATCCGCTACATGGGCTCGTTCTACGCCGACCAGGACTAGCGCCTGGGCGTTTTTGAGCAGCACGCCTATGCAGGAAGGGCCCGTCTCGCCATCGTGCGAGGCGGGCCCTTCGCTTGGTGTACCTGCAAAGGGGACGCTCCCTTTGCAGGTCAGACGCGGACCTCGAAGTCCGCGCGCTTGCCGCCGAGGTCCTGGCAAGCGATCTGCTCGCAAGAGGCCACGGAGAAGCCCAAGCCCATGCGGCGCAGGAACTCGTACCTGCTGCGGGCGTCTGCGAACTGGTCGCGGATGCCGGTGAGCACCCGCGCGCAGGCGTGCCCCGTGCCCTGGAGCTCGGCGGTGACCGTGCCGTCGTCCATGTTTCTCACCCAGCCGCCCACGCCGGCCTGCCGGGAGAGGGCCTGCATGGTCCAGCGAAAGCCCACGCCCTGCACCGTGCCGCAGAAGGTGAGGGCAAGGCGTATCTCGCCGTCCACGTCCCAGCGCTCGATGACCTCGTCGATGTCTGCGGGCGCGGCCATGGCTACAGTGCGCTCTCATAGATCTTGCGGGCGTCCTCCATCGTGAGGCGCTTGAGCTGGCCGAACTCGGCGCCCTTGTTCTGCTCGAGCGTCTCGAGAAGCGCCGGCACGTCCTCTGCCGTGACGCCGAGCTCGCCGAGCGTGCGGGGCATGCCCAGCGAGGTGAAGAAGGCCTGCAACTCGTCGATCGTGGCGAGCACGGCGTCCTCGACGGCCTCCTCGGGCGTGGCGTCGATGCAGTCCTCCACCACGTCGACCGGCTCGATGTCGAACGCGCGCGCACCCAGGGTCAGGAAGCGCTCGGGGTTTGCCTGCCACACGTAACGCATCCACGCGGGCATGATGACGGCAAGGCCCGCGCCGTGGGCGACCTTGGGATCGTGGGCGGAGAGCTCGTGCTCCATGCCGTGGCTCTCCCAGCCGCCGGCGCGGCCGCCGCCCACGCCACGTCCGCAACCGGCGAGGTCGTTGTGGGCAAGGGTGCCGGCCCACATGATGTTGGCGCGTGCGTCATAGTCCTCGGGATTCTCGATGGCGCGGGGCGCCTCCTCGACGAGCGCGCGGATGAGGCCGCAGTCGAGCTCATCGGTGACGGGGACGGGGCCGCTCGTGGAGAAGAAGCGCTCGAGGATGTGCGCACAGATGTCGGTGACGCCAGCGGCCGTCTGGTAGGCAGGCAGCGTGAAGGTGAGCTCGGGGTCCATGATTGCCACGACGGGGCGGTTGAGCTCGGTGGACAGACCCTTCTTGAGCAGCGTCTCGTCGTTGGTGAGCACGCTCGAGGCGCTGGCCTCAGACCCTGCGGCCGGGATGGTGAGCACGCAGGCCACGGGCAGCTTGCCGGCCGCGACGGGCGCGGCGGCGTGGGTGTAGAGGTCCCAGACGTCGCCCTCGTAAGGCACGCCCAGCGCGATGCCCTTGGCCGTGTCGATGGCCGAGCCCCCGCCCACGGCAAGCACGACGTCGGCGCCGCAGGCACGTGCCGCCTCGATGCCCTCGCGCGCGTGGGCGAGGCTCGGGTTGGGGCGGGCGCCGCCGAACTCGGTGTGGGCCACGCCGGCGGCGTCGAGAGAGGTGAGCACGCGGTCGAGCGTGCCGGTGCGCACCACCGAGCCCTGCCCGTAGACGACGAGGGCGTGGGAGAAGCCGCGCGAGGCGAGCTCGGCGCCGGCGCGGTCGGTGACGCCGCGACCGAACACGACCTGGGTGGGCATGGAGAAGGTGAAGTCGTTCATGTGGGTTCCTCTCGGCGCGTCTGTGTGGGCCTTGGTATGCTTGTGCCATTGTAAGCGCGCGTGCGCGGGCGACAGGGAGGCAAATCGATGGGGGATACGGGAATCGGGCGTGCGGCCGTGGCGGCGTTGCTCGGCGTGTGCGTGGCCGTGGCCGGCCCCTATGCGCTTGCGGGCGTCGTCGTGGCCTGGCAGCGCATCGTGATGCTGTCGCTTCTGCTCGCCTGCGTGGCCCTGCTCGTGGCCACCGTCGTCCTGTCGATGGTGGCGGAGATGTGTGCGCGTAGCGGCTCGGGGCGCTCCGAGCGTGTGCTTGCGATCGCTGACGCGTTCGTGATCTCCTCTGCGGGAATGATGCTCGTCACATGCGTCTTCTCGTTCGTCCTGGCCGTCATCCGCATGGCGTAGCGAGGGCGCGCGAGGGTGCGCAGGCGCGCTTCCCCTGCTCCCAAAATGACTACGGATGTGCGAACAACTTGCCCATCTAGCAGCAAATTTGCATAATGGTCGCGAGTGTGGCCGCCGCACGCGGCTATACTGTTTGCGGTTAGTGTTTGTCGCTTGCAAAGCTATGGAGGTAAGACATGCTCGTTAACGCTGCGCACATGCTCCAGTCTGCCGAGAAGGGCCACTACGGCCTCGGCGCGTTCAACACGAACAACATCGAGTGGACCTACGGCATCCTCACGGCTGCCGAGGAGCTCCAGAGCCCGCTCATCATCCAGTGCACTGCTGGCGCCGCCAAGTGGATGACCAGCTTCAAGCTGTGCCACGACGTCGTCGTCGACATGATGGACACCCTCAACATCACCGTGCCGGTTGCCCTTCACCTCGATCACGGCTCCTACGAGGACTGCTTCAAGGCCATCGAGGCTGGCTTCTCCTCCATCATGTATGACGGCTCCCACGAGAAGGACTTCGAGACGAACCTCGAGCACACCGCTGAGCTCGTCAAGCTTGCCCACTCCAAGGGCCTGTCCATCGAGGCCGAGGTTGGCGGCATCGGCGGCGTCGAGGACGGCGTTGCCTCCGAGGGCGAGCTCGCCGACCCCGACCAGTGCAAGGCCATCGCCGACCTGGGCGTCGACTTCCTCGCCTGCGGCATCGGCAACATCCACGGCCTGTACCCGGCCGACTGGAAGGGCCTGTCCTTCGACCAGCTCGCGGCCATCAAGGCCAAGACGGGCGACCTGCCGCTCGTGCTCCACGGTGGCACCGGCATCCCTGTCGACCAGGTCAAGAAGGCCGTCTCCATGGGCATCTGCAAGGTGAACGTCAACACCGACCTGCAGGTCGTCTTCGCCCAGGGCGTGCGCGAGTACGTCGAGGCCGGCAAGGACAAGCAGGGCAAGGGCTATGACCCGCGCAAGATGCTCAAGCCTGGCCGCGACGCCATCGTCGAGCGCACCAAGGAGCTCATCCGCGAGTTCGGCTCCGACGGCAAGGCCTGGAACTAACGCCTCACGCCATACGGCTATGCATGCAGGGCCGGCTCGCACATGCGGGTCGGCCCTTTTTTGTTGGGCAGCCGACAGGGGGCGGTCCCTTTGTCAACTTTGCAAGCAGCCGCATGCCCGCAGGGTCGAAGTGCGATACTAGGTACGAAGAAAGGAAGTTAGCCATGTATGACAATGAACCGGTACCTGGCCGCAACGAACCCTGCTGGTGCGGCAGCGGCAAGAAGTACAAGAAGTGCCATGCCGCCATCGACGAGCGTCTGCAGGAGTGCTACCTCAATGGCCAGGAGGTCATCTATCGCCACCTGCTGAAGACGCCCGAGGACATCGAGGGCATCAAGCGCTCCGCGGCCATTAACATCGGCGTGCTCGACATGGTGGGCGAGCGCATCGCCCCTGGTGTGACGACGGCCGAGGTTGACCAGTGGATCTATGACTACACGGTCGAGCACGGTGGCATCCCCGCCGACCTCAACTACGAGGGCTTTCCCAAGAGCGTGTGCACCTCGATCAACGACGTGGTGTGCCATGGCATCCCCAGCGAGCGAGACGTGCTGCAGGAGGGCGACATCGTCAACGTGGACTGCTCCACGATCCTCGATGGCTACTTCTCCGACTCCTCGCGCATGTTCTGCATCGGCGAGGTGTCGCCCGCGCGCCAGAAACTCGTGGACGTCACGCGCGAGAGCATCCAGCGCGGCCTGGCGCAGGTGAAGCCCTGGAACACGCTTGGCGACATGGCACATGCCGTGCAGACCTACGTGGAGGAGAACGGCTTCAACGTGGTGCGCGAGTTTGGCGGCCATGGCATTGGCAAGGAGTTCCACGAGGACCCGTTCGTGGCCCACGTGGGCGAGCCGGGCGAGGGCGTGGTGCTGGCGCCGGGCATGTGCTTCACGATCGAGCCCATGGTGAATGCCGGCGGCGCCGACATCGACATGAACGACCCCAACGGCTGGACCGTCCGCACGGCCGATGGCTCCGACTCCGCCCAGTGGGAGGTGCAGCTCGTCGTGACTGAGACGGGCTACGAGCTGCTGAGCTGGTAGCGACAGCGGCGGCAACAATCGCGTGCAATGGGGCGGTGCTGGGTCTACGGACCTGACACCGCCCCTTATTGTGACGCGAGGCGGCCGTGCGCCCCGGCTAGCCGGCGATGCTCTCCCAGTAGAGGTAGGCGGCAGTCGCCGGGTCCTCGCAGCCGAGCCAGGTGAAGTAGTCCTCGGCATCCGCTTCGTAGTCGTCTGGGTCGTCGTAGTCCCAGCCCGCCGTCTATGACCTCGCCCGTCTCGTCGGGCTCGCCAAGGTAGGTGCCGGCGAGAAGTGCCTCGGGCATGCCCTTCCAGGGCAAGGCTTGAGCCAGGGGTTTGCCGTCTGGGTTTGCCGTGGGAAGGGCCTCCTCGGTCGCCGGCGTGCTAGCCGTGGAAGGCTTGGTCATGGCGTCGATCCTGGCCTGGTTCTCCGCGAGGCGCTGCCGCTCCTGCGCGATCTGAGTCTCTGCGAGGTCGAGGTTCACGTGGGTCGATGCGGGCTTTGGCTGTGGCGCCATGACCAAGGCGCAGAGCGAGAGCGGCAGCATGAGAACCAGTATGCCGAGAATGCTGAGCAACGTGCTGTGCCTCATGACAACCTCCCCAATCGATGAAGAGAGTCTATCCCAGCTTGCGGACAATAGGCCCAATCGCCTGTATGCTTAGCTAAACCAAAGGTTGGAGGCCCACATGGCGCTCATCGACGACATCCGTGCGTACGTTCCCGCAAACGAGCAGGAGCGGGTTGACCGCGAGCTCATCCTCGACAGGCTCGAGCGCGACCCAGACGTGGCGAGTCGTCGTTCGCTTGCGCACCTCACGACGAGCGCGTGGACCGTTGACGCGGCGGGGAAGCGCACGCTTTTGTGCTACCACAACATCTACGACTCCTGGAGCTGGGTGGGAGGACATGCCGACGGCGAGCTTGACCTTGCCCGGGTGGCCGCGCGCGAGCTTGCCGAGGAGACGGGCGTCACGGGTGCCCACCTTGTGGATGCGGGGGCGGGCGGCATCGCGTCTCTCGAGGTGCTCACCGTTGACGGGCACGAGAAGCGCGAGCGCTACGTGGGTTCGCACCTCCATCTCAACGTGACCTACCTGTTCGTGGCAGACCCCACGCTTCCCCTGCGAGCGAAGCCCGACGAGAACAGCGGCGTTCGCTGGGTTGGCCTCGCGGACGTCTGTGCCCTCTCGAGCGAGCCGTGGATGTGCGAGCGTATGTACGAGAAGCTCATTGCCCGCACGCGCTCTCTTGCGGCAGTCGGCCTGCTTGGCTGAGGTGAGCCCTACAGCGCCGTCCCACGCGTTGGCACCGTGAGCCCCTCGAGGTCTGCGCCCTCGTGCTTGAGCAGGGCGACCTTTGTCTGGATTCCGCCGCCAAACCCCGTGAGGCTGCCCGAGGCCCCCACGACGCGGTGGCAGGGAACGATGATGCCCACGGGATTTGCACCAACGGCCCCGCCCACGGCGCGCGCCGATGTACCCACGCCCCGCAGCTCTTCCACGCGCTGCGCCACCCATCCGTACGTGACCGTCTGGCCGTAGGGGATGGACGTCAGCACCTCCCAGACGGCCTGGCGAAACGGCGTTCCGTGCGGGGTGAGCGCCAGCTCGGTGGGGCTGGGGCGCTCGCCGGCAAAGTAGCGGTCGAGCCAGGTGCGGGCCCGGCTGATGATGGGCGCGTCGCCGGCACGCTCGCCGCCGTCCCAACTGAACTTCCGGGCGTCCCTGCCCGAGGTGAACTGACAGACGCACAGCGTGGTCCCATCCTCGCTCCCAAGGACGAGCGGGGCGATTACCTGTGACTCGTAGACCGAATAGAGCATCAGCTTCCTCATGTCTTTCTCGCATGCGCCCGAGCCCGGGCTCGGGCCTTTTTCTGTGCCACTGTGAGCGGGGCGTAGTCCCTCTCGAACCCGGGAATGCCACCTCCGGCGATGGCCCACAGATAGAGGCTGGCTACGCTGCTGTACGGGCTGTACCTGCGGCGATAGCGCTCGAACTGCTCGCGTGTGACCTTGCGGTGGTGATAGACCATGCGCATGCCGCGCTGTATGGCCAAGTCATCGAAGCTCAGGACGTCCGGGCGCTCGAGACAGAAGAGCAAAAGCATCTCGGCCGTCCAGGTGCCGATGCCCCTCAGCGAACAGAGGGCGGCTATGGCGTCCGCGTCCTCCATGTGCTCCACGGCGGCAAGGTCGAACTCGCCGCTGTTGACCTTGTGGGCGAAGTCCTTGATGTAGCTGGCCTTCTTGAACGTCATACCGCAGGCCTGGAGCTCCTCGACGCTTGCCTCGTTCACGCGGGAGGCGTTGACACTGCCAAGTGCCTGCTGCAAACGGGCCCAGACGGTTCGCTGCGCGGCGGTGGAAATCTGCTGCCCGACGATGTGATGGACGACGGCCGAGAACAGGTCCTCGTCCACCTCCCTGAGCACGTGGCCGCGTGCCTCGTCAACGGCGGCAATCGCCTGGCCCAGGCGCTTGTCGCGAGAGGCGAGGTAGCTCGTGGCCTCACTCGTGTAGGTGAAGTAGCTGGGCATCTTGGGCCTCCCGTTGTCTCCTTGGGCACAGAATAGCATACACATGTTCGATTTTTACGAAAGAATCTCGGGCGGCCGGGTATACTCGACCCAAGCAAATAAGGCCGCCGGGGAGCGGCATGAGGAGAGGGGACGCCCATGAAGGTCATGCTCGTCAACGGAAGCCCGCACAAGAACGGGTGCACGAACAGGGCGCTCGAGGAGGTGGCCCGCGCGCTCGAGACGGACGGCGTGGAGGCGGAGATCTTCTGGATCGGGGCCAAGCCGCAGGGAGGCTGCGTTGCCTGCGGGAGCTGTACCAAGACCGGAGAGTGCGCCTTTGGCGAGGTCGTGAACGAGTTCAGGGCAAAGGCGGCTACGGCGGACGGTTTCGTGTTCGGCGGGCCCGTCCACTATGCCCATGCCTGCTCGTCGCTTCTGGGCTTCATGGACCGGCTCTTCTACTCGAACGGCCGCGCCGGTACCCCCAACGTGCTTGCGAGAAAGCCGGCCGCAGCGGTGGCGAGTGCGCGCCGCGCGGGCACCACGGCCTCGCTCGATGACATCAACAAGTTCTTTACCATCTCACAGATGCCCGTCGTGAGCTCGTACTACTGGAACAACGTCCATGGCGCCACGCCCGCAGACGTCGAGCAGGACGAGGAGGGCATGAGCGTCATGCGCCAGCTTGGCCACAACATGGCCTGGATGCTTCGGTGTCTGGAGGCGGGCCGTGCCGCCGGCGTGAGGCCCGTTGACGAGCCGCGCTCCTGGACGAGCTTCATCCACTAGGGTGCCTCTTAGGGGGACGCGCCCGTGGCACGGGGCCGCGGGCGCGTCCAGGTAGAGGCTTGACTGCTGCCGTACCGGGCCTTAGGCCTTCTCGGCGGGGCCGAATAGCTCGATGGAGCGGGCGAGCTCGTCTCTGATCTTGATGTGCTGGGGACACGCCTGCTCGCACCTGCCGCACTTGATGCAGTCGTCCGCCGGCCTCTTGCCGTGGCGGTCCACCTGCCAGGTGCGCTCCTTCTTGGCCGTCTCGAGGTCGCCGTAGAGCGTGTGCATGTTCATGGCCGTGAACGTGCCGGAGATGCCGATCTCGTTGGGGCAGACCTTGGCGCAGTAGTTGCAGCGCGTGCAGGGGATGAGGGGGATCTTGGCGAGCTCGTGCTGAGCGCGCTCGATCGTGGCGCGCTGGGCGTCCGTGAGAGTCTCGAACGTGCGCATGTAGGAGAGGTTATCCTGCATCTGCGCCACGTCGCTCATGCCGGACAGCACGGTGATGACGCCCGGCAGGCTCGCGGCGAAGCGGATGGCCCAGCTGGCGACGCTCGAGTTGGGCTCGGCGACCTTCAGTACGCTGGCCACCTGCTCGGGCGGGTTGGCGAGCATGCCGCCCTTGACGGGCTCCATGATGATGACGGGCTTGTGGTGCTTGCGTGCCACCTCGTAGCAGCGGCGGCTCTGCACGGCGGGGTTGTCCCAGTCGGCGTAGTTGATCTGGAGCTGCACGAACTCCATCTCCGGGTGGGCGCTCAGAAGCTCGTCGAGCTCCTCGGGCGTGGAGTGGAAGGAGAAGCCGGCGTGCCTGATGACGCCCTCGGCCTTCTTCTCGGCAATCCAGTCCCACATGCCCCACTGGTCAAAGAAGTGCGTGCGAAACTCGCCGAGGTTGTGAAGGAGGTAGAAGTCGAAGTAGCCCGCCCCTGTCTGCTTGAGGGAGGTCTCGAGCTGGGCTATGGCGTCCTCGCGGCTCTCGCAGCCAATCCAGGGCGCCGCCTTCGTGGCGAGCTGGAAGCTCTCGCGCGGGTAGCGCTCGACGAGCGCCTCGCGGATGGCGTCCTCGCTGCCCGCATAGGCCCAGGCCGTGTCGAAGTAGGTGAAGCCCGCGTCCATGAACAGGTCGACCATCTGCTTGGTCTGCTCGACGTCGATGGCCTCGCCCGCCTTGGGCAGGCGCATGAGGCCAAAGCCAAGCTTCTTGATGCCGTGGGCTCCGTCCTCGCCAATGGAATAGCTTGCCATGGTGCTCCTCTCGCTTGTGGGCGCGTCCCCGCGCACCCGCTTTCATATGGGAGGTGCCTGCTGTGCGCTCGCCTTCGCTAGCGCCTGCGGTACCACTTGATGCACATGGTGATGAAGTCTTGCATGCCGCTCGTGAAGTTCGGGCGCGTGGGCTCGACGCCCAGCTGGCGCACGGCCTGTTGCACGAGGGGGTTGTTGAGGCAGGACCCGGCGAGCCCCACCGCGTGGTGGTAGACGGTGTTGGTGAGCTCGGGCACGTCGCCGGCGCGCACGCCAAGGGCGCTTGCGAGCGTGCGGCACATGGAGTCGAGCCCGTCGTAGTAGCCGCGCTTGAAGTCCATGAGTTTCTCGAGGGAGACGTTCGTCTCGATCACGGTGTAGAGGAGGTCCCCGTAGCGAAAGTAGGTCTCGTGGGCCGTGGCGACACGTGCCCAGCAGGCCGCGAGCGTGGCGGCGTCATCGCTTGGGGCGCTTGCGAGCTCTCGGAGCAGGTCGTCCGTGTAGGCATCTCGCATGTCGCCCATGAGCAGGAGGAAGATCTCCTCCTTCGTGGTGACGTACTTGTACAGGTTTGCGCGTGACCAGCCGAGCTCGTCGGCAATCGTGGTGAGCGTGATCTGGTGATAGGGGTGCGTCTCGAACAGGCGGGCGGCGGCAGACTTGATGTCGGCCATGCGCTGTTCCTTCTGCTCGGCGCTTCTCGCGCGCACGAAATCGCTCATGAGACCAGCTCCCTAGAAGTGACGGTTCGTCTCTTATGGTACCTCAGGCGTACCCGCGCTCTGCCCGGGCGTCCCGTCGGTCCCGCAGAGAAAGTCGATGAACGCCTGCGTGAGCGCCGTGGGCCTGCGACCACGCGTCGTGGCGATGCCGATGTCCCTGTGGCGCGCGGGGCGCAAGGGACGCGTGGTGAGGTCGATGCCACAGCTCTCCACGATGAGGCGCGGCATGACCGAGACGCCGAAGCCGCCGTTCACCATCGCGAGCGTGGAGAGGTCGTCGTTGAGCACGTAGCGGATCGTGACCTCGTGGTGGTCGAGGTCAAGCACGTTGCGGATGTCGTTGTCCGAGCCGCGCATGGGCATGATGATCGGCTCGGCGCGCACCTCGTCGAGCGTCACGGAGCCCTTGGCGGCAAGCGGGTGGCTTGGCGCGAGCACGGCGAGCATGGGGTCGTCGTACAGGTGGCGAAACTCGAGGGTGGGGGACACCGGCAGGCTGAGGAAGCCGCAATCGATGCGGCCCTCCTCGAGTCGCGTCGTGATCTCGTCGTAGTCGCCGGTCCAGATCTCGAACTCCACGCCGGGGTGGCGGCGCTGGAACTCGCCCACGATGCGGGGGAGCCACTTGGTGGAGACGCTCGTGAAGCTGCCGAGGCGCAGCGTTCCCTCGACGGTGCCGCGGATGGCGCCCATGGCCTGCTCGAGGGAACGCTGGGCATTCACGAGCTCGCGCATGGGGGCCAGAAGCGCCTCGCCAGCGGGTGTGAGCGCCATGCCGGAGGCGCTGCGGATGAACAGCGGAAACCCCGCCTGACGCTCGAGCTTGGCGATGGCGTGGCTCGCGCCGGTCTGCGTGTAGCCGAGCGCCGCCGCGGCCCGGGTGACGCTGCCAAGCTCGGCAACCTTGAGGAAGATGTCATAGCCGCTGCTCATGGGGATGCTCCCATCGATGTCGTTGCCTTCCGCCATGGTAGTACAAACGTGCATGAGAACTATGCAATACAGTCTCTTCTTGAATGGCTCGCGCTCGCGTATACCTAGATGCGGACAAATGCCGCCCGGAGAGCGGGCGATGGCGGGGCCGTTCGGCTCCCGCATGAGCGCAAGGGGAGCGGGACGTGGAAAAGAGCGGGGCCAAGGGACTCACGAGCACGGCGGCGGACATCCTGCTTGCCGTCATCGCGTGCGCCTGGGGGAGCTCGTATCTGCTCATGAAGGTGGGCACGGGCGCCGTGCCGCCGTTCTCGCTCATCGCCCTGCGCTTTGGCATCGCGTTTCTCGTGGTGGGGGCCATCTTCTTCCGCCGCCTGGGCAAGACGCGCCCCTCGACGCTCGCTCGCGCCGCGGTGCTCGGCCTGCTCATGTTCGCGCTGTTCGGCTTTCTCATGACCGGCATCGGCCAGACAAGCGCCTCGAACGCGGGGTTCCTCACGAGCCTGGCCGTCGTGTTTGTGCCCATCATCAACGCCGCGCTGCGTCGCCGCGCCCCCGGTGCGCGCATGACGGCGGGTGTCGCGGTGACGCTTGCCGGTATCGCCCTCTTGAGCCTCCATGGCTCGCTCACGCTGTCCTCCGGAGACGCACTGTGCGTCATGGGCTCGATTTTCTATGCCATCTTCATCGTGGCGACCGATCGCCTCTCTGCCAAGGAGGACCCGCTTCTGCTGGGCGTCTGGCAGCTGGGGTTCGCGGCGCTCTTTGGCCTTGTGGCCACGAACCTGTTCGAGGTGCCCGCCCTGCCGGCCGACCCCATCCACTGGGGCGCCGTTCTGGGCCTTGCCCTCGTGTGCAGCGCGTTTGGCTTTGTGGCACAGCCCGTCGCACAGAGGTCCACCACGGCCGAGCATGCGGCCCTGCTGTTTGCGCTCGAGCCCGTGTCGAGCGCCGTCCTCGCGTTCGGGTTCCTCGGCGAGACGCTGAGCGCGCGAGGCATGCTTGGCGCCGTGCTCGTCGTGGCGGGCGTGCTCGTGGCGTCTGTGCCGGCGCGCCGCAGCGCCGATGTCTCCCGCCGGCGCGAGCAGGGCGTGCGCGCATAGCCGCCTTCCTTGCTAGCTCATGAAAAGGGGGCCCATCCCGCAGCGACGAAAGATGCGTCGCCGGGATGGGCCCCTTCGCGCACGGGCGCGTCAGCGCGCCCGTGCGCTAGGCGCCGTAGAAGGTCTCGCCTGCATCGAGCATGGCCTTGAGCTTCGCGGCGATGGCCTTGTAGTTGTAGGGCAGCATCATCTTCTTGAACAGCGGATTGAGCAGCCCCGGCACGCCCTGGTACTGCATGACGATGTTGTAGGCGGTGTTGAGGCCCACGGTGTCAATGACCTGGAAGGGGCCCTTGGGTGCGCCCGTTCCATGCGTCCAGGCAATGTCGATGCTCTTGGGGTCGGACACGCCGCCTGCCCACAGGTCCAGGCCCGAGAGCAGGAACGGCACGAGCATGGAGTTGAGGAGGTATCCGCTCTTCTCCTTGCGCACCGGCAGTGCGATCATGCGGATCTGGCCGGCGAACTCGACCATCTCATCGAAGTGGGCAGGGTCGGTGAGCGACTGGCCCATGACCTCGGCCGTGTTGTTCTTCCAGATGGAGTTGGCGAAGTGCAGCGACAGGTACTTGTCGGGGCGTCCCGTGGCCTTGGCGAACTGGCTGGGCAGAAGCGTCGAGGAGTTCGTGGCGATGACGGTCTTGGCGGGAAGCACGGGCGCGAGCTTGGCGTAGAACTCGTTCTTGGCCTTTGCCTCCTCGGCCATGGACTCGATGACGAGGTCGGCGTCGGCCACGGCGGCGGCGAGGTCGAGCTCAAGTTTGATGCCGTCGTGCGCGGCGCGGGCGCGTGCGAGGCAGGCCTGCTCATCGATGGGCTGGCCGGGCTCGGCGATGCCGCAGCACCAGTCGCCGGTGCCCGTCGCCATGTCGTGGATGGCCCGCTCGTAGGTCCCAAGCAGGTGGTCGAGCTTGGGCTGCGTGCGCCCGATGCTGCCCTCGCTGCGAAGCCACACGGTGACGTCGAAGCCGCAGTAGGCGGCCTGGAACGCGATCTGGCTGCCCAGCACGCCGCCTCCGGCGACGACGACCTTCTTGAATGCCATTGCTCACTCCTTGTGCTTATACCAGAAGATATACGTAGCTGCGGCGTTGAATAATGTGTCAACCATACGGGAGCGCCGCGTGGCAAAGACGGGCGCGATGGGCGAGCGGCCGAGTTTCTCGCGCGGGCGGAAGGGGGAGTGGCTCTTGGCCCAGGCCGCGGCCGTGCCCACCAGGGGACTATGATGGGTGCGTATGCACGCCCATCATTTCGAGGTGACCTCCCATGTGGATGGCGGCGGCCGTGGCGTCGGCGCTCTTTGCCGGCCTTACGTCCATCCTTGCCAAGTGCGGCATTCGCAACACGGACTCCGACGTGGCGACGGCCATACGCACGCTCGTCGTTCTCGTGTTTGCTTGGGTCATGGCGCTCATCACCGTGCCCGACGTGCCCACGGCGCTCGGGGCCATCTCGGCGCGCTCCTACGTGTTCCTCGCGCTGTCGGGCCTGGCGACGGGCGGCAGCTGGATCTGCTACTTCAAGGCGCTGTCGGTGGGAGACGTCAACAAGGTGGTGCCCATCGACAAGTCGAGCACGGCGCTCTCCACGCTTCTGGCCATCGTGCTGTTTGGCGAGACGAGCCACTTGGCCGTGAAGCTCGTGGCCACCGTGGCGATCCTCGCGGGCACCCTCATGATGATCGAGCGCCATGAGCAGACGGGGGAGGCGGTGAGCGGGACCGGCTGGCTCGTGCCCGCCGTGCTCTCGGCGGTGTTTGCGGCCCTCACCTCGATTCTCGCCAAGGTGGGCATCGAGGGGGTCGACTCAAACCTCGCGACGGCGCTGCGCACGTGCGTCGTGCTCGTCATGGCGTGGGCAATCGTCGCCGGTCGAGGAAAGCTGCCGCTCGTGAGGCGGGCGCGTGGCCGTGAGCTGGCGTTTCTGTGCGCGTCGGGCCTGGCGACGGGCGCGAGCTGGCTGTGCTACTACTACGCGGTGCAGACGGGGCAGGTGAGCGTCGTCGTGCAGCTCGACAAGCTGTCGATCCTGGTGTCCATCGCGTTCTCGCGCCTGGCGTTTGGCGAGCGGCTCTCGAGGCGCGCGGCGGCGGGGCTTGCCGCCATCGTGCTCGCGACGGCCGCGATGGTCGCCTGGGCGTAGCAGCGCATGCACCGCTACGGGCGCGTCCGCATGCCGACGCGAAATAATGCGCGAAGTGGGTATCCTCTTTCCCCATGGCCGAGTAGAAACCGATTTTGCTTCAGTTTTCCTGCGGGTTTGAGCTCACGGGAGGCAGCGTGCCCCGGACTTCCGAAAGTGGATACTCACTTCGTGGGCTTTTTCTTGTAGACACTCCCGAATTTGCCATCTGCCATGCATCCTGCGAATGTCAGAGCGTTCGTGATAGGTATTTGCCCGCCATTCGCACAGGGCGTGTAATTGAGCCAGGCAAACTATGGCGAGGGGAGCCCCATGGAGTGCGCGCGTCTTGGTCATTCGGGCATCGAGGTCTCGCGCCTGTGCCTCGGCGGCATGAGCTTTGGCGAGGCGAGCCCGCGCTTCCACCAGTGGACGATCGGCCTGCAGGAGACGCGCGCTGGCAAGGCCCCCGCGCTCGGGGCGAGCGAGGCGTACGCCTACCAGCTCCATAACCTGCAGGACGTCGCCGAGCGCGAGGGGTTCACGAAGTTTACGAGCATGCAGTGCCACTACAACCTGCTCTACCGCGAGGACGAGCGCGAGATGATCCCCGTGTGCCGCCAGTTCGACATGGCGCTCATGCCCTACAGCCCCATGGCGAGCGGCCACCTGTGCCGCCCCACGTGGGACACGGACTCCAAGCGCTCCGAGACGGACTCCACCATGGTGAACAAATACGGCGGCGCTCGCGAGGAGGACCTTCCCATCATCGCGTGCGCCGCCGAGGTGGCGGCCCGCCACGAGGTGCCCATGGCCCGCGTGGCACTCGCGTGGCACTGGGCCAGGGCGTCGAGTCGCCCATCGTGGGCTGCTCCACCTCAGAGCGCGTCGACGACGCCGTGGCGGCCCTGGACGTTGCGCTCACGGCCGATGAGCTCGACTATCTCAAGGAACCCTATCGCGCCCACGAGCTCGTGGGGCCAAAGCCGCGCCCGGGCGAGAAGCCGCTCGCGGGCACCACGAAGGTGAATCTCACCAAGTAGCGACGGGGGCGGGGCCGCGACGCGTGGCCCCGCCTTGGCTTTATCCAGCCGTCCCTAGGCGTTTTGCGTGGCGTAGATCCTGCTCGGCCGGATGACCATGAGGGCCACGAATACCAGCAGCGTGGTGCAGCCAAGGCTGATGGGATAGATGGCCAGCAGCGTGAGGAACGTCGGCGAGGCGGGGAACACCACGCTCACCCAGAAGAAGCGCCAGCCACAGACGCTGAGCGCCGTGATGAGCGCCGGGGGCAGCGAGATGCCAAACCCTCGCAGGTAGCCGCTCATGTTCTCGTAGGCCATGCTGAACATGTAGGACGGGAACAGGATGCAGATGCGCAGGTACCCAAGCTCGACGACGGCTGGGTCGGGGTTGAACGCCGCCACGATCTGGCGTCCGAGCCCCAGCAGGATGGCGAGCATGACGAGCTCGGCCACCTCGGCCTCCACGAGCGACACGAGAAGGACGCGCTTGCAGCGCCCCACGTTGGACGCGCCGAAGTTCTGGCCCACGAAGGTGGTGCACGCCTGGCTGAACGAGTTCAGGAGGCTGTAGACCACGTACTCGAGCGAGATCACGGCCGAGCTCGCCGCCATGACCTCGGTCCCCAGGCTGTTGATGCAGGCCTGGATCACGATGTTGGCAAGCGAGAACACGGCGCTCTGCAGACCGGCGGGAAGGCCGATCCTCACCACGCGCGCGAGCACCGCCCGGTCTATGCTGAGCTCGCGCGGGTTCAGGCGGATCGGCGAGTCGATGCGCGTGAGCCGGACGAACAGGACGGCCGCGCTCACCGTGTAGCTGATCGCCGTTGCGGCCGCGGCCCCTACCACGCCCCAGCCCATAACGGGTATGAACAGCCACACGAGCGCGACGTTGATGAGCGAGGAGAGCGCGAGCGCTTGGAGCGGCATCTTGGTGATGCCGACGCTCCTGAAGATGGCTGCCTCGAAGTTGTAGAGCAGGATGGAGGGCATGCCCAGCAGGTAGACGCGCAGGAAGGCGAGGGCCTGGTCAAAGTTCTCGGCGGGGACGCTCAGGAGGTGGAGCAGCGGCGCAGCCGCAAGCTCGCCCACAACGGTGACGATGACGCCCGCCGCGGCGAAGGCGACGGAGCTGTGGACCGCCTTGTGGATGGTCCGCTCGTCGCCCGACCCGATGGCGTTGGCGATGACGACGTTGGTGCCGAGCGCGATGCCGATGAAGAGGTTCAGCAGCAGGCTCGTGATGGGCGTGTTTGACCCGACGGCCGCCATCGCGGCGGGCCCCGCGTCACCGGAGAGGTGCCCCACCATCATCGTGTCGATGAGCGAGCTCATCTGCTCAAGGATGCCGGTGGCGGCGACGGGCAGCGCAAAGGCGGGAATCGACTTCCACAGCGACCCCGAGAGCATGTCGAGTCCTCGCTTGTCCTGCGCTTCCTTGCCCATATGTCCTCTTCTTCCGGCACCGTCAGCCCCTAGAGAGTTTAGTGACGCAGCGTCAGCAAGGTGAGCGCGGCCCCAATCGTTCATCGTTTTGACGCATAGGGGAGCGACGGGGCGGCCCTGTGGGGCATCGTCTCGGGGCGTTATAGTCTTTGTCCGAGAAGGCCTGCCGAGAGGAACGATGACCCATGGCGAGAACCGAGGAGATGCCCACGCACATCGAGGTCCGTGGCGCCCGCGTGCACAACCTGCACGACGTTGACGTGGACATACCGCTGGGACAGGTCACGGGCATCGCGGGTGTCTCGGGCTCGGGGAAGAGCTCGCTGGCGCTGGGCGTGCTGTACGCGGAAGGCTCGCGGCGCTATCTCGAGGCGCTCTCAACCTACACGCGTCGGCGCCTCACCCAGACGGCGCGCGCGAGCGTCGACGAGGTGCGCTACGTGCCCGCGGCGCTCGCCTTGCACCAGCGTCCGAGCGTGCCAGGCGTGCGTTCCACGTTTGGCACCATGACCGAGCTACTGAACAGCCTGCGCCTGCTGTTCAGCCGCTGCGCGTCCCACGTGTGCCCACGCTGCGGCGTGCGCATGGCCCCGAGCGTCAACGTGGCCGCCGGCCTTGCGCTCACGTGCCCCGAGTGCGGCGAGAGCTTCTGGGCGCCTTCCGCCGAGGACCTCGCGTTCAACTCGGGTGGGGCGTGCTCCACCTGCGGCGGCACGGGCATCGTGCGTGAGGTGGACCGCGCTGCCCTCGTGCCCGACGAGTTCATCTCCATCGACGACGGCGCCGTGAGGCCCTGGGGCAGCCTCATGTGGGACCTCATGAAGCAGGTCTGCGGTGCCATGGGTGTGCGCACGAACGTGCCGTTCTGCGAGCTCACGGATGCTGAGCGAGACATCGTCTTCAACGGGCCGGCCGAGAAGCGCCACATCCTGTACAAGTCCAAGAAGGGCGATGACTTCGCCGAGCTCGACTTCACCTACTTCAACGCGGTCCGCACCGTGGAGAACGCGCTGGCGAAGGCCAAGGACGAGAAGGGCTTCGCGCGCGTGGCGAAGTACCTGCGCGAGGGCACCTGCCCGGACTGCGCGGGCACGCGCCTGTCCGAGCGGGCGCGCTCGCCGCGCATCGGGGACGTGGGCCTGTCAGATGCCACGGCCATGACCCTCGACGAGCTCGTGAACTGGGTTGCCGACGTTCCCGCAACCATGGCGCCCGAGATGCAAGACATGGCAAGAAACATCTGCGAGTCGCTTCTCGACGCGGCGCGCCGCCTGCGCGAGCTCGGCCTGGGCTACCTGTCGCTTGACCGCGCGGGCGCCACGCTCTCGACGGGCGAGCGCCAGCGCGTGCAGCTTGCCCGCGCCGTGCGCAACCGCACGACGGGCGTGCTCTACGTGCTCGACGAGCCCTCCATCGGCCTGCACCCGGCAAACGTGGACGGGCTTCTCGGCGTCATGGACGACCTCGTGGCAGATGGCAACTCCGTCGTGGTCGTGGACCACGACGTGCGCGTGATCGAGGCGTGCGACCACCTCGTCGAGATGGGGCCCGAGGCGGGCGCCGGCGGTGGCCGCGTCATCGCCCAGGGCAGCGTGGACGAGGTGCGGCAGACGCCCGCTAGCGTGATCGGCCCGTACCTGGGGACGAGCCCGGCGCGCATCCGGCCCACCGTGTCCGCAGACGAGATGTTTGCCGCGGGCCGCATCCACCTGGAGACGAACGCCCTGCATACGGTGAGGCCGCTCGTGGTGGACATCCCGCGCGGCAGGCTCGTGGCGGTGACGGGCGTCTCGGGCTCGGGCAAGACGACGCTCGTGCTCGAGGAGCTGCTGCCGGCGCTTGCGGCCGCCTCGGCGGGCGAGTGCCTTCCGGAGTGCGTGCGCTGCGTTGACGCCGAGGGCATCGCGCGGGCGAGCCTCATCGACGCCACGCCCATCGGCGCGAACGTGCGCTCCACCGTTGCCACCTATGCGGGCGTCCACGACGAGCTGCGCCGGGCGTTCGCGCGCAGCGAGGAGGCCAAGGCGGCGGGATATAAGGCCGGGGACTTCTCGTACAACACGGGGCGCCTGCGCTGTCCCACGTGCGAGGGCACGGGATCCATCTCGCTTGACGTGCAGTTCCTGCCCGACGTCGAGATCGAATGCCCCGACTGCCGTGGCTCTCGCTACGTCGCGGCCGCAAGCGACGTGCACCGCGTGGCCAAGGACGGCTCTGAGCTCACGCTTCCCCAGCTCATGGCCATGAGCGTCGACGAGGCCTTGGACGCATGCACCGGGCTCAAGAAGGTCCAGGCGCGCCTGCGCACCCTCTCCGAGCTGGGCCTTGGCTACCTTACGCTGGGCGAGCCCACGCCGGCGCTCTCTGGCGGCGAGGCCCAGAGGCTCAAGCTCGCAAGCGAGATGGGACGCGCGCAGGACGACGCCGTCTTCGTGTTCGACGAGCCCACGATCGGCCTGCACCCGCGCGACGTCGCGGTGCTGGTCGGCGTGCTCGACAGCCTCGTGGCAGCAGGCGCCACGGTCATCGTCATCGAGCATGACCTGGACCTCATCGGCAACGCCGACTACGTTATCGACATGGGTCCGGGCGGGGGCGAGGCGGGAGGCCGCGTCGTGTGCGCGGGCACGCCCGCCCAGCTGTCTGCGTGCGAGGATAGCGTGACAGGCCGCTACCTGTAGCGCGGGTACGGCGCTAGCCGTAGGTAACGGCCTCGACACTCGCGACGTGCTCGGTGGCGATGCGCACGAACTCGTCGACGACGGGCCAGCGGTAGCCGCCGGCAGGCAGCGCGTAGCTGATGGCGTAGGAGGCGTCGGCGCCCAGCTCGTAGGAGATGAGGCTGCGCTTCTGCTCGGGCGTGCCGGTGTCGTTCAGCAGATCAAGCGGGCAGATGCAGACGCCAACGCTTCTGAGGGCGAGTGACAGCAGCGTTGCCATGTTGCGCGAGAAGGCCTTGACGTGGGGCCTGAACCCCGCGCGCTCGATGATCTTGAGTCCCTGCTGGCCCGAGATGTCCTCCGGCGGGCTCAGGACGAACGGGCATCCGGCAAGCGGCGAGACGTCCCCGGCCATCAGGGGCGCCGCGAGCTCGTCGACCGACAGTCCGTTTCTCTCGAGCAGCTCGCGCGTGGCGAGAAGCACCATGCGCTCGTCGAAGAAGGGGTGCGCCTCGATGAGCGGCTCGTTTCCCGAGAAGACCCCTATGGCCACGTCGAGCCTGCGGGCCATGAGGTTTGCCGCGAGCGTCTCGTTCGTGTCCTCGCGCAGGTCAACGGTGACGTTGGGGTAGAGCTCGCAGAAGCGCTCGATGGCTCCGGGTAAGATCGTGCGTCCTCGCGTGAACGAGATGCCCACGCGAAGGGTGCCTGACTGCAGCTGGCTGGGGCCCGCGATCTCTCGACGCAGGTCGGCAAGGCCGCGACCGAAGCGTTTGGCGTAGGAGAGGAACGTCTCGCCCTCGTGCGTGAGGCGAAGCGGCGTGGAGCGAACGATGAGCTTTGTCCCCAGCTCGCGCTCGACGCCGGCGATGTGCGCCGAGAGCGTCTGCTGCGTCACGTGCAGCTGCTCGGCGGCCTTCGTGAAGCTCCTCTGCTCGGCGATGGCACGGAAGTACTCCATGGTCTGGAAGTTCATGGCCGCCCTCCCCGCGAACGGTGGCAGTTTGACCCCGTCCCCACGTGTCACGGTGACAGTCGGGGACGGGATCATACTGACACCACAAATTAGACTTGTGACAGTAACGAATAGTAACAGTTTGTAATCGTGGAGCATGGGGCCGATAGTACTCGGTGCAGGTTCGTTCGCTTGAGGGGAGATTCGCCGCATGCTCGAGATGGTCACGTTGGGAGCCTTCTGCTTCGAGCTCATCGTCATGGTCGCGCTTGGCGTGCCGGTGCTCGTGCCGCTCGTCGTGGGCTTCGTGCTGTTCGTGGCCTACGGGCTCGTGCGCGGTCACGGCATGGCAGAGCTCATGCGCATGGCGGCGTCTGGCGTGTCCACGGCGAGCGGCGTCATCGAGTCGTTCGTGCTCATCGGCATCCTCACGGCGCTGTGGCGCGCCGCCGGCACGATCTCTGAGGTCGTCGTGCTCGCGGCGCCCCTCATCACGCCGGGCGTGGCCCCGCTTGCGGTCTTTCTGCTTACCTCGCTCATGTCGTTTCTCATGGGCACGGCGTTTGGCACGGCCGCCACGATGGGCGTCGTGTGCATGACGATTGCCTCGTCCATGGGCGCGAACGCGCTGCTGTGCGGCGGGGCGGTCCTGGCGGGCGCCTACTTTGGCGACCGTTGCTCGCCCATGAGCTCGAGCTCCCTGCTTGTTCGCTCCGTCACGCACACGAGCCTTGGCGCCAACTTCCGCGCCATGGTGCGCTCCTCGCTCGTGCCGCTCATTCTCACGGTGGCGGTGTATGGTGCTGCGGGCCTGGCCCTGGCTCCGTCTGGCACCGGTGCCGCCCAGCAGACGGTTGGCCTTCTGGGCTCCTACTTCTCGCAGGGGCTTGTGGCCCTCGTGCCCGTCATCCCCGTGCTTATCCTGCCGCTGCTTCGCGTGGGCATGAGGCGCTCGATGTGCGCGAGCATTGCGCTCGCCGTCGTGGTCTGCGTGGTGGCCCGCGGCATGACCGTGCCAGACATCGCCACGAGCGCGGTTCTGGGCTTTGTGCCCTCCGACGCCCAGGTCGCCGCCATCATGAGTGGCGGCGGGATCGTCTCCATGGCAAACGTCACGGCCATCGTCTGCCTGAGTTCGAGCTTCTCGGGCCTGTTTGCGGGCACCGGCATCCTGTCGGGCGTGCGCGAGAGGATGGGCTCGCTTGCGAGGCGCGTCACGCCGTTCGGCGCCGTGCTCGCGGTGGCCGTGCCCGCGTCGATGGTTGCCTGCAACCAGACCTTGGGAACGATGCTTGCCAGTGAGCTGTGCGAGGGCCTCGAGGACAGCGCCGGCGCGCTCGCGCTCGACCTGGAGGACTCCGCCATCGTCGTGTCGCCGCTCGTGCCGTGGAGCACGGCGTGCGCCGCCGTCGTGACGATGTGCGGGGCGCCTGTCCTGTGCTGGGCCACGGCCTTCTACCTGTGGCTCATTCCGATGTGGCACCTCATGGCCTCGCTTGCCGCCCGCCGAGACACGCGCGCCTCGCGCAGCGTGGCGCGCCTCGCGCTCACGGCCTAGGCGCGCGGGCGGTAGCTGGGGTCGACCTCCTGCAGCTCGGCGAACGAGTCGATCTCGATGATGTGGGAGGGGTCGCACTCGCGCACGTGCACGTTGTAGGAGTCCGCGCAGATGCGGCAGGGGATGTCGTCCCAGAAGATCTGGCGGTTCTCCTCGCTGGCCTCGAACGTGGTCGGCAGGTCTCGGGCCAGGCGCGCCCCGTCCTCGGCACTCCAGAAGGAGAGCCCCACCATCTGCCAGCAGTCGTGGCCCAGGTCCTTGGCGAGCTTGGTGATGCGGCCCTCATCGTTTGCCTCGAAGTACCAGTCGCGGGTCTCGTCCACGTGAAAGCCCAGGTAGTTGCTCTGGTACTGGTACTTTGAGATGTAGCCGGGGTCTGTGAGGTACAGGTCGCTCTCGAAGGCGTACGCCTGCTCGAAGCACCTTGGCGCCGCCTTCACCGCGGCCACGGCCGAGGAGATGTTGTTCGTCTCGTCATAGAGCGGGTTGTCGATAAAGCGGATCTGCGGGTACTTCTTGAGCAGGATGTCGAACTCGTCGGCGAGGTAGCCGCGGACCACGTAGATCTCCTCGATGCCCGCCGCGATCACCGCGTCGAGCAGCCGCTCGATGAAGCGCTTGCCGTGGACGCGCACGAGGGGCTTGGGCGTGTTCACCGTGATGGGCAGCATGCGGCTGCCAAAGCCCGCCGCGAAGAACACGGCGCGCCTTGCGCGGTAGGGCTCGAGCGCCATGAAGCCTGCCGTGGTGAGCCTGGCCGAGCCACCCTCGCCCTCGTTCGAGACGAGCCCCTCCTGCGCAAGCGAGGCCATGACCTTGGCGTTCGCCTGGGCGGCGTGGCCTCCCTCGACGGCCGTGAGCGCGTCGAACTCCGGGCGCGAGAGGGCGTGCAGCCCCGCGCAGCTCTCGTCGAGCATCCGTTGGGCTGCGGCGCCGAAGCGCTTGGCGGCGTCGTACCAGATGCGCGTCCACTTGCCCACAGGCGAGCCCTTGCACTCCTTGAACAGGGCCCACACGTACCAGTACCAGCCCACGACGGCCACGCACGCCATGCAGTGGAGGCGCTCCTCGTCGGTGGGGACGCGGCCAAAGTAGTAGGGAAGCACCGCGAGCGCCCGGTCGACGTCGTAGCCCGACCCCTGCGCCACGAAGTTTCCAAAGTCACAGCCGTAGTCGCCCATCGCCGCGTACTCCCAGTCGATGAGGCAGATGTCGTCGCCGCGCACGAGCAGGTTGGGGCCGTAGAAGTCGTTGTGGCAGAGTACCGGCTTGCCAGCGCCGGCCCGCATGGGTCCCACGAGCCTGCCGATCTGCTCGGCGAGCTCGGAGAAGTCCGCGGGAAGCGGCCAGCCCTCGCCCTCGAGCAGGCGCCAGATCTTTCTGCCCTCGTCATAGAAGTCGAACTTCCAGGGGGAGGAGGCGTCGCTTTCGTGAAGCGTCCGGGCAATCTGGAGCGCGCGCGTGACCTCGGCCTCGTTACCGTAGTCGAACTCCTCGCAGCCCTCGATGAAGCGGCTGATCTTCCACCCCACCTTGGGATCCTCGTAGATGAAGCTCGTGTCGAGCCCGAGCTTCGAGGCCACCTTGAGCGCGTAGGTCTCGGCCTCGCGGTTCACGATCTCGTCGGTGCCGGCGCCGGGGTGGCGGTAGACGTAGCGCGCCCCCTTGCAGCTGAAGAGCACCGACAGGTTGGTGAGGCCCGCGTCGAGCGGCCGCACGTCGGTGATGTCGTCTCGGGAGCACCCGAGCGTGCGGCAGATGTTGTCGAGGATGTCCGAGTCGACGTTGTCCATGAAGGCGGTGTCGAAGGCGCACAGGTCGCCCAGGTAGTCGAACTCGTGAATCGTGTCGCGCACGAGCTTGTGGGCGAACATGTGCAGCTCGTCGACGTGCTCGATGAAGATGGTCTCCCACAGCTTGCCCTCGGTCTCGGGCAGGTTGTACTCCTGCTCGAGGATGTCGAGGTAGTCCTCGGAGAACTCGCGGTCGAGGTAGGCGGGGCCGGCCATGCGCCACGCCTCGCTCGTGTCCTTGCGCGCGGCCACGATGAGGTCGTTGGCGCCCAGGTCGAAGGCCTGCTTGGCGCCCTTGCCCTGGGCGCGGATCGCCACGCAGTTCGAGCGGTACTCGAAGGGGTGGAAGAAGTTCTCTTCGTAGTACTGGTCTGCGGGGCACACGTAGGCGTTGGCCAGGTGGTCGCGGGCGCTCCACAGCGAGGCGTGGTTGTTTCTCGTGGCGTACTCCGTCGTCTGGACGAGGTGTACGCCGAGCTTGTCCTCCAGGTAGTAGAAGCTCTCCTTCATGGGGCCCACGACCACGTAGATGTCGGAGACGCCAGACTGGCGCAGCTGGCGGATGAGACGCTCGATGAGTACCTCGCCCCTCACGCGGAACAGCGCCTTGGGCCGCTCGAACGACAACGGGGCGAACCTCCTGCCCAGGCCCGCCGCCAGGATGACGGCGCCGCGCACGCGGAAGGGCTTGAGCGCCTCTCGGCCGGCGTCGGTGACGTCGAGCCCCTCGGTGACGAGGCCCGCCGAGCCAAGCGAGCGAAGCGCCTTGTTGGCAGAGCCCAGCGAGACGCCCGCGTGGGCCGCGAGCTCGCGCTGCGTGGCGGCGCTTCTCGTGGCGAGAGACGACAGGACGCGGAATTCCAGGTAGGTGATCATGCGTGGTCCTTCTTGCTAGCAGGTGCCGTGACCGAGCATGCCGTGGGCGATGGCGGCGGCGACGCCCTGGCGCTGGGGCTCGTAGGGGCGCCCCGCCAGGATGAGGCCCTCGACCCTAAGCTCGCCTAGGCGGCTCGCGCCCAGCTCGTAGGGGTTGGCAGACAGTATCGCCACGTCGGCGAGCTTGCCCGGCTCGAGCGAGCCGCGGTCGCGCTCGTCGAAGGTGGTCCAGACGCCGTTGTAGGTGGCCGCGCGCAGCGCCTCGGCCACGGTGAGCGACTGCGCCGGGTTGCTGTGGTTGCAGGCGCGCTGCATCCACAGGATGGGGTTTGGGTCCGTGCAGGGGGCGTCCGAGCCAAACGAGAGCGTGACGCCGGCGTCCCAGATGTCGCGAAGCGGGTTCAGCCTGGCCGTGCGCGCCGGCCCGAGCAGGCGCTCGAGGTAGGCGTCTGGCTCCTGGGGCCAGTCGATGAAGGAGGACTGCATGGGGAACTGGATGCCGTACTCCGCGCAGATGTCGAGGCCCTCAGGCGTGGGCAGGCAGTCGTGGATGATGCCGTGACGCGCGTCTTGGCGCGGGTGGTCGTCGAGCGCCGCCTTGAGCGCTCGGCACGCCTGGTCAAACGCCGCGTCACCGATGGCGTGCATCTCGATCTGCAGGCCCGCGCGGTTCGCCCGCTTGCAGAAGTCGGTCACCTGCTCGTCGGTGTAGTAGAGCACGCCCGTCTCGTCCGTGCCCTCGTAGGGCTCGCGCATCGCGGCGTCGGCCGAGCCAAAGCAGCCGTCGAGCGCGCAGGCGAAGCATCCGCCGATCCTGGGGAGGTGCCGCCGGGTGGCAACCGAGACGTCAATGGACTGGGGAAAGACGCGGACCTGGAAACCGCTCTGGGCGCTTCTCGCAAGCCAGGTCTCCAGGGAGACATCGAGGTTGCCGGCAAATCCCACGCCCGAGACGTCGTGGACCATGCCGATGCCGCGGCTCGCGAGGTAGTCCATGGCGCGCTGGATGTTGCCCACGAGCTCGGGGATGGAGAGCGAGCCGGTGATGTGGTCGGAAACCGCGAAGAACGCCTCCTGGTTCATCTCGCCCGTTTCGGGGTGATAGCCGCGCAGGGAGCGCACCTTGGCGTCGACCTCCTTGAGCAGGGCGGTGTTGACCACGCAGGCGTGTCCGTCGTACTTCACGAGCATGAGCGGGCGGTCCGGGCAGGCGCGGTCGAGCTCTTCGCGCGAGACGAGGCGTCCCTCGGCGACGGAGTGGGGCGAGGCGCCAAAGGCGATGAGGGTCTTGGAGGTGGACCTTTCGGCGAAGTGCCCCACCATCTCGCAGATCTGGGCGTTCGTGCGCGCCTCCATCACGTTGAGGCCGGCGTTGAACGTGGCGAAGCTCGCGAGGTGCTCGTGCGTGTCCACGAAACTCGGGCACAGCGCCCGGTCGCCCAGCTCCACGCGCGGCGCCGCCTCGTAGCGCCCGGGCAGTTCGTTGCCGACGTAGACGATGCGCCCGCCGTCCTCCACGAGGTAGCGCGCGACGTCGTCGTCCTCGTTCACCGTGAGGATGGAACCCTCGTAGACCACCATGTGCCCATGCTCCTTTGATTTGGTCTTTGCGAGGGATAGTGTTCACGAATGTCAGCATTCTGTAAAGCGTGAACACGCGTCAAATACGTGAGCGCGCGCTGCCCGCGTCCCAAAGGGGCCTGACCCCTTTGGGACGGGTTTACATAACGATGCGATATGCAGCGATGTTGTCGAGAAGGCCGGGCGCGCCATGTGCCGCCGCGAGCCTTCGCGCTATACTCCTGTGGATATATGAAGTCTCAGTAGCGGCGGCGCGAGCCGTCGCCCTGTGAGAGGAGAGACGCATGGCACAAACCATCCCCGGAACCCTCCGGGTCTCCAATGACGTCATCGCCGACCTCGCCGGCTACGCCGCGCTCGAGTGCTACGGCGTCGTGGGCATGGCCTACACGGACGCCCAGGACAACATCGTGCGCCTGCTCTCGCTCGGCAGCCTGCGCAAGGGCATCGACGTGAGCACGTGCGAGGGCCGCGTCAAGGTCGACCTGCACACGGTGCTCGAGCAGGGCGTCAACATGGCGAGCGTCTCGCGCAACCTCGAGAGCGCCGTTCGCTTCACGCTCAAGGAGGTCGCGGAGATCGAGGACGCCGACGTCACAGTGCACGTTGAGGACCTTCGCGCCAACAAGTAGCAAGCTGCTTCTCGACCCGGCCCGCGCCGGGTCGTTGCACGCCCAGGCGCGACCGCGTGCCTGCCATACGATTTGGAGAATTCCCAGACATGATTGCCAACGTGATTCGCTCGTGCTTCCCCGTGGCCGCCCAGGCCGTCGCCGACAAGTCCGAGGACATCAACAAGCTCAACGTCTTCCCCGTACCCGACGGTGACACCGGCACGAACATGTCGCTGACGCTCGGCACCGTCGTCCGCGAGGTCGCCGCGCTGCCGGCGGGCTCGGACATGGCGGCCGTCGCCAAGGCGATCACCCACGGCTCGCTCATGGGCGCGCGCGGCAACTCGGGCGTCATCACGAGCCAGATCCTTCGTGGCATGGCCGAGAGCCTCGTGGGCGCCCACGACCCGGTGACGGCCGACGACATCGCCGTTGCCTTCCGCAACAGCGTCAAGGTCGCGTTCAAGGCCGTCCGCAAGCCTGTCGAGGGCACGATTCTCACCGTCATCCGCGACATCTCCTCCCGTGCGGACCGTTGCGCCAAGGAGAAGATGGCTGTCCCCGAGATGCTCGAGGCCCTCGTCGTCGAGGCCTACGAGTCCGTTGCCCGCACGCCCGACCTGCTGCCCGTGCTCAAGGAGAACGGCGTGGTGGACTCCGGCGCCTACGGCTTCGCCACGTTCGTCGAGGCCTTCGTGAACGCCGCCCTTGGCAAGTCCGGCGCCTCCATCGACTTCGACACCTCCGTCGCCACGGCCTCGGGCGCCCACAACGCCGCCGACGCGCGCGTGGCCATCGAGCTCAACGACGACTGGGAGGGCTCGGAGTACCGCTACTGCAACGAATTCCTCTTCAAGGCCGAGGAGGGCTTCGACCCGGATGCCGCCCTCTCTCACCTCGCCACGCTCGGCGACTGTGAGCTCGTCGTGGGCTCCTTCCCCGACTTCAAGGTTCACGTGCACTCCAACGAGCCCAACCGCGTGCTCGAGTACATGCTCAAGTACGGCCAGGTCTACGAGGTCTTCATCCACAACATGGACATGGAGGCACACGACCGCACGGCCGGCATCGCCGCAGACCAGGCTGCCGCCAAGCCCTCCGAGCCCAAGAAGCCGCTGGGATTCGTGGCCGTCGCCGCCGGTGACGGCGAGGCCGAGATCCTGAAGTCGCTCGGCGTGGACGTCGTGGTCTCCGGTGGCCAGACGATGAACCCCTCCACGGCCGACATCCTCGACGCCGCCGCCGTGGCGAACGCCGAGAGCGTCATCGTGCTTCCCAACAACGGCAACATCCGCATGGCCGCCGAGGCCGCCGCGAGCGCGAGCGAGGACTTCAAGATCGTCGTCGTCCCCACCAAGACCGTGCCGCAGGCCTTCGCCGCCATGTTCGCCGTTGACATGGACGCCAGTGCCGAGGAGAACGCCAAGGCCATGGTCGACGCCATTGCCGAGGTGCGCGATGGCGAGGTCACCCACGCCGTGCGCGACTCCCAGGCCGCAGACGGCACGCCCATCCATGACGGCGACATCATGGGCATCGCCGGTGGCGACATCGCCATCGTGGGCTCCGACGTCGAGCAGGTCACGCTCGACCTCATCAACAAGATGCAGGCCGAGCAGGAGGGCGACACCCTCACGATCCTGGCCGGCAAGGACATGGACGACGCGCGCTTCGAGGCCCTGTGCGACCGCGTCGAGGACGCCCAGCCCGACCTCGAGGTCGACGCCCACCGTGGTGGCCAGCCGCTCTACCCGGTCATCTTCTCCATCGAGTAGAGACACGGCCTACCCGTGTCCGAGGTGAGCGGAGCCGCCCGCGGCGGCACCCTTCCAAACATAGGCGAGGCGTCCGTGCGCCTCGCGCGCACGCAGGCGTGGGACGGCGATGTCTCGCGCCTGCGCTTTGCTCGCGGCGCGCGTGCCGAGGCCCTGGAGCGTCTAGGGGTCTCCACCGTCCGAGACGCGCTGCAGCACGTTCCTCATCGCTACCTCGACTTCACGCGCATCACGCCCGTGGCGGGCGCCGACGTGGGCGCCGAGGCCACGGTCGTGGGTGCCGTGGACAAGGTGACGCTCAAGCGCCCCCGCCCGCGCCTGCAGATCGTGGAGGTGGCGCTCGTGGACGCCACGGGCGTGCTCATGTGCGCCTTCTTCAAGCAGCCCTGGCTTGCCGAGCAGATCCACGTGGGGGACACGCTCGCGGTGTCTGGCAAGGTGACGTTTGCCTACGGCTTCAAGCAGATGACGCCGCAGTTCCACGAGGTCGTCGCCAAGGCGGGGGAGAGCAACGCCGTGTCCGCCTCCTTTGCGCGCATGCTGCCCGTGCACGGCGTCACCGAGGGCCTGAGCCCCGCGTGGATGCGACGCATCGAGAGTGCCGCCCTTGCGGACTATGGTGACGCCTGCGACTTCATGCCCGCCTCGCTCGTGGCCTCTCGCGCCCTCATGACCGAGGCCCGGGCGCTGCGAGAGGCGCACTTCCCAAGCTCGCGCCCGGCTGCCGAGCGCGCCCGCCGACGCCTTGCCTATGACGAGCTGCTCTGCCTGCAGGTGGCGCTTCTCGCACGCCGTGCCATCGAGCTTGCCGACGTGAGGCCCCACGAGCACGTCGTGGATGGCCCGCATATGGCGGCCCTTCTGAAGGCGCTGCCCTTCTCGCTCACGGACGAGCAGCGCCAGGCCGCAGACGAGATTCTTGCGGACATGGCGGCGCCCTGTCCCATGAACCGGCTGCTTCTGGGTGACGTCGGCACGGGAAAGACGGCGGTGGCGGCCGTGGCGCTCGCCGCCGTCGCAGACTCGCTCACCCAGGCCGCCGTCATGGCGCCCACCTCCGTGCTCGCTCGCCAGTACGCCGAGAAGCTCGGTCCCGTGCTCGAGCGCGCCGGCGTCGCCTGGGCGCTCGTCACGGGCGCCACGCCGGCGCCCGAGCGCGCGGCCACCGCGGATGCCCTGGCGTCGGGCGAGCTCTCCGTCCTGTTTGGCACCACGGCGGTTCTCGGCGATGACCTCGTGTTTCATGACCTGTCGCTCGTCGTGGTGGACGAGCAACATCGCTTTGGCGTGGGACAGCGGGCACGGCTTCGCTCCAAGGGCACCGCTCCTGACCAGCTCACGATGACGGCGACGCCTATACCGCGCACGCTGGCGCTGTCCGTCTACGGTGACCTCTCGTGCTCGCGCATCTCCAAGCGTCCGCACGCCGGCGCGGGCGTCACCACGAAGGTCATCACGCCCGAGAACGCAGACCTTGCGCACACCGCCATCGCCGAGGCCGTGGCGGCGGGGCATCAGGCCTACGTGATCTGCCCGCTCGTGGACGATGCGGACGACGGCGAGACGCTCGACGACGTCCCGGCCGCCGAGCTTGCTCAGACGAGCGTCCGTCCGCACTCGGCCCAGGCCGTCTACGAGCGCCTTCGCGACCGCATCTTCAAGGACGTGCGCGTGGGGCTCGTGACGGGCCGCATGAGCGCCGCCGAGAAGGACGAGGTCATGGCCGCCTTCAGGGCGGGCGAGGTCAAGGTGCTCGTCTCGACCACGGTCGTGGAGGTGGGCGTCGACGTGTCCAACGCCACGGTCATGATGGTGTGGGATGCCGACCGCTTTGGCCTGGCCACGCTCCATCAGCTTCGCGGCCGCGTGGGCCGAGGCGAGACGGCTGGCACGGTGTTTCTCGTGAGCGCTGCGCGTGGCACGAGCCCGGCGCGCAAGCGGCTGCGCGCGCTCGAGAAGACGAGTGACGGCTTTGCGCTGGCCGAGATGGACCTGCGCCTTCGCCACGAGGGCGAGGTGCTGGGATACCGCCAGAGCGGTGGCGTGATGCTGCGGCTCGTTGACATGATCGCCGACGCCGACCTCGTGTCGTTTGCCCACGAGGACGCCGAGGCGCTCGTGGGGGCGGACCCCTCGCTCGCGGATGCGCGGCACGTGCCGCTCGCGCACGAGGTGGTAAGAAGGTTCGGCGCATACTTCAAGGGAGAGAGGGGAGACCGATGAGAATCGTAGGCGGGGAGTGGAAGGGCCACCCCATCGAGGCGCCCGAGGGTCGCGACGTCACGAGGCCCACGACGGACCGCGTGCGCGAGGCTGTCTCGTCCATGCTGCTGTCCGCCCGAGGCCTCTCGCTTGACGGTGCGAGCGTGCTCGATGCCTTCGCGGGATCGGGTGCGCTGGGCCTGGAGCTTCTGAGCCGCGGTGCCGCGCACGCCACGTTCGTGGACCTCGACCGCGGCGCCTGCGCCCGCGTGCGTCGCAACGCCGCTGCCCTGGGGGCTGCGGGCTCGCGCGTCTCGGTCACGCGTGGCGACGTCTGCCGCCTGGCGGCTGCGGGCTCGCTTGCGGGCGCCCCGTTCGACATCGTCGTTCTCGACCCGCCGTACGCCACCGACGTCGCCGTTGTGGCAGGCCTCGTCGAGGCGCTCGCCGCGGGCGGGCTTCTCGCACCGGACGCGCTCGTGCTCTACGAGCGCAGCGCCAGCAGGCCCACGATCGAGTCGGCCGGGTTTGAGGCGCTCAAGCAGAAGCGCTATGGTCAGACGGCCGTCGATCTTCTCGGCAGGACGGAGTAGGGCATGGAGGGCGTTGTGGAGCACGCAGGTCTTATCGAGCACGTCGTGGTGCCGGGCACGTTCGATCCCATCACGTACGGGCACATCGACGTGGTGAGGCGCGCGCGGCGCATCGCCGGCCGCGTCACCGTTGCCGTGGCGGCGAGCCTGGGCAAGAACGGGACGGGTCCCGTGCTCACGCTTGACGAGCGCGTCGAGCTCGCGCGCCAGGCCTTGGCGGACGAGGGCGTGAGCGAGGGCGTGGACGTCCGTCCGCTCACCGGCCTTCTCGTGGACTTCTGCCACGAGGTGGGGGCGGGCGCGGTCGTGAAGGGCCTGCGCGCCATGACCGACTTCGAGTACGAGCTGCAGCAGGCCGACCTCAACTTCCGCCTGGCCCCAGACGTCGAGAGCATCTTCGTGATGAGCAACCCCGCCTACGGCTACGTCTCGAGCTCCATCGTGCGCGAGCTCGCCGGGCTGGGCGCCGATGTCTCCATGCTCGTGCCCCCCTGCGTCGTCAGGAAGCTGCAGGAGCACTTCTAGGCATCGCGCCTTTCCCGCATTCGTCGTGAGCGCTGCAAATCGGTCACTAATCGGCCCCCCCCGGGCTCCTATAGTGACCGATTTGCAGCGCTCACGCCCATTCGTGCTTGTGATTCGTACGAGAACGGACTATCATGGCGAACGTTCGTCTGAATTCGGATGATTTGGAGTTCCGTGGAGACACCCAAACCCATCTCGCGCGATGCCGACGGCCTGCTCTCGCTCGACGTGTGGAACCGCAGCCTCGACAGGCTGTATCGCAAGTCCGACCAGCTCTACCACGACATCGCGCTTGACTGCGGTATCTCGGAGACCGGCTACTGGCTGATGTATGCCATCTACGTGCACGATGGCGCCGTGTCTGTGCGCGACGTCGCCGAGGAGTGCTGCTACCCCAAGCAGACGATCAGCTCGGCGCTGCGCATGCTCGAGGGTCGGGGCCTTGTCGAGACCTCGTTTCTCGAGGGCAGCCGCAAGGCCAAGCGCGTCTCGTTCACACAGGCGGGCCGTGCGTTCGTGGCCGAGAAGATCGTGCCGGCGAGCCGCGCCGAGCGTCGCGCGTTCAACGTGCTCACGCAGGGGGAGCAGACGGAGATGCTCAGGCTCGTCGACAAGTACGTCGCGGCCATCCAGGAACAGATCGATGCCATGAGGGGAGTTGCCAAGTGAGTGAGACCACCATCGAGCATGAGCTGAGGCGCGAGGCCAAGGAGCGCCACGGCCGTCCCACCCGCCCGTCGCTTTCGCTGCTCGCAAGTCTCGTGGCGCCCTATCGTGGCCTGGCGGTGGCAACGCTCGTTGCCATGCTGTTCGACCTGTCGGGCATGCTGCTCATCCCCACGCAGCTCTCGGCCATGATCAACACGGCCGTGACCACGCAGGACGCAAGCGAGTTTCTCGTCCATGGCGCCCTCATGCTGGCGGCCGCGCTCGCGGGATCGGCCGGCTACATCACCTCGACGTGGCTCGCGTCTCGCCTGTGCGCCAATGTGGGCCGAGACCTGCGCATGCGCGTCTACCGCGCCTCGCTTTCCTTCTCGACCACGGACTTCAACCGATTTGGCACCGGCTCCATGATCACGCGCACGCTCTCGGATGCGAACGTGGTCCAGCAGACGCTGCTCATGACCATCCTCATGATCTTCCCCGTGCCCATCATGTGTGCCATCTCGGTGGGGCTGACGTTTGCCACGGACTTCGTCATGGGCTGGGTGCTGCTTGCCGTGACGCTCGTGACGCTTGCCATCTCGCTCGTGGCCATTCGCGGCACGGCGCCGGTGTTCACGCGCCTGCAGGGCTTCATCGACGCGATGAACGCGCGCCTGCGCGAGGCCATCACTGGCGTGCGCGTCGTTCGCGCCTTTGGTCGCGAGCGGCTGACGCGCGAGCGGCTCGACGAGACGTTCGATGCGTACGCGAGAAACGCCATCCGCGTGAACTACGTGTTCGCCACGACCGACCTCATGACGTTCTTCATCATGAACGGCGTGGAGTCGCTCATCATGTGGCTCGGCGCGGACCGCGTGGGGGCGCACGCCATGCAGATCGGCTCCATCTCGGCCCTCATCGAGTACGCCATGCTCATCCTGTTCTTCATGATGATGGCGCAGTTCGCGATGCTGTCCGTGCCGCGCGCCCTGGCGTGCCTCGACCGCGCGGTCGAGGTGCTCGAGGTCTCGCCCCAGATCCGTGACGCCGAGGAGTGCAAGGAGCCGGCCATGGTGGGCGAGGAGGTCGCGCGCTTCGACCATGCGTCGCTTCGCTACGCGGACGCCGATGAGGACACCCTGCGAGACCTCGACTTCTCCATCCGCCGCGGGCAGGTGTGCGCCATCATCGGCAACACCGGCTCGGGCAAGTCCACCGTGGCAAAGATGTTGCTTCGCTTCTGCGACGCCACGGAGGGCTCCCTGCGCTTTGGCGGCGTCGACGTGCGCGAGATTACCCAGGAGACGCTGCGCTCCCACATCGCCTACGTGCCGCAGAAGGCGTGGCTGTTCAGCGGCACGATCGCCGAGAACCTCCGTCACGGGCGCGCGGATGCCACCGACGAGGAGCTGTGGCACGCGCTTGACGTGGCCCAGGCGAGCTTCGTGCGCGAGCTTCCCGACGGCCTCGGCTCCCGCGTGGCCCAGGGCGGCACGAACTTCTCGGGAGGGCAGAGGCAGCGCCTCGCCATCGCCCGAGCGCTCGTGCGCCGGGCGGACCTGTACGTGTTCGACGACTCGTTCTCAGCGCTCGACTTCAAGACCGACGCGGCGCTTCGTCACGCGCTCGCGTCCGAGCTGGCGGGCGCGGCCACGCTCATCATCGCCCAGCGCGTGAGCACGATTCACGACGCCAACCAGATCGTGGTGCTCAAGGACGGGCGCATCGTGGGGCTTGGCACCCATGACGCGCTCATGCAGACGTGCGAAACGTACCGCGCCATCGCCCAGTCCCAGGCAAGGAAGGAGGACATCCGTGGCTAACGACAACGAGGAGCTCGAGTACCAGGCGCCCGAGCCCGAGGAGGAGCTCGAGGTGCCCGAGAACGCGCTTGCGACCGTGCATCGCCTGTGGGAGGCCATGGCCGGCCTTCGCTGGCGCATCGTGGCGTGCGCCGTGTCCGCCGTGCTCTACGTGGTGGCCACGCTTGCCGCGGTGGGCTTCAGCGCAAGCGTCGTCGACATGCTGTGGGACAAGATCCAGGCGAGCTTCTCGGCCGGCGAGCCGTTCACGCTTACGCTCGAGAACGGCGGCCTTCGCGTGCTGACGTTTCTTGGCATCTGGACGGCCGCGTGGGTGTTCTACTCGTTCAACGACATCGTCATGGCGAGCTTTGCCGAGCGCCTGAACCTGAGCCTGCGCGAGAAGATCTCGGCGAAGCTCTCGCGCCTGCCGCTGTCCTACTTCGACGCACACCAGCCCGGCGACACTATCAGCCGTGCCACGAACGACCTCGACAAGCTCTCCGAGGTCCTGCAGCGCGGCGTGTTGCAGCTGCTCACGAGCGTCATGACCGTGGCGGGCGCCGTGCTCGTCATGCTCACGGTGGACGTGCGCCTCACCTGCATCTTCCTGGCGTTCGCGGCGGTGGCGCTCGTGGTGACGAAGCTGTTCGCCAGCCGCACGATCAAGGTGGCCGCCGCCCGGCAGGCATCGCTCGGCACGCTCACGGGACGCATCGAGGAGGCCTACAGCGGGCGCACCGTCATCAAGGCGTTCGGCCGCGACGAGGCGAGCGCCGTCGAGATTGAGCAGGCGGCACAACGCCTTGCTGCCACGTCGGCCTCGTCTGACTTCCTCACGAACGCCGTGGGGCCGGCCATCCGCTTCGTCATGCGCCTGTGCCAGGTCACGATCGCGGTGCTCGCGGGCCAGATGCTCATCGCCGGCCAGCTGTCCGTGGGCGTGTTCCAGGCCTTCTTCCAGTACGTCACCTCTGCCTCTGAGCCGCTCACGCAGCTGGGCCTCACGGTGAACATGCTGCAGGGCGCGCTTGCCGCCGCCGAGCGCGTGTTCCGCCTGCTTGATGAGGACGAGGTGGAGCCAGACCCGACCTGTCCGCTGGCACTCGTGGAGCCCGTGCGTGGTCGCGTGGCCTTCGAGCACGTGCGCTTTGGCTACAGCGCCGACAAGCCCCTCATGCGCGACGTGTCTCTCGTGGCCGAGCCTGGCCAGAAGGTGGCCATCGTGGGCGCCACGGGCGCGGGCAAGACGACGCTCATCAACCTGCTCATGCGCTTCTACGAGGTGGACGGCGGCCGCATCACGCTCGATGGCGTCGACACCCGGCAGATGCGCGCGGCAGACCTGCGTCGCGAGTTTGGCATGGTGTTGCAGGACGCATGGCTGTTCGAGGGCACGATTGCCGACAACATCGCCTACGGCCGCGCGGACGCCACGCGCGAGGAGGTCGTCGCGGCCGCCAAGGCGGCGCACGTGGACTACTTCATCCGCACGCTGCCGCAGGGCTACGACACCGTGCTCGCCAACGACGCGGAGGCGGTGAGTGCGGGCCAGCGCCAGCTGCTCACGATCGCGCGCGCCATGCTGTGCGACCCGGCCATCCTCATCCTGGACGAGGCCACCTCGAGCGTGGACACGCGCACGGAGCAGGCCATCGTGCACGCCATGGAGACGCTCATGAGCGGGCGCACGAGCTTCGTCATCGCGCACCGCCTGTCCACGATCGTGGACGCCGACCTCATCCTGGTCATGGACCACGGCACCATCGTGGAGCAGGGCACCCACGACGAGCTCATGGCCGCCGGCGGCGCCTACGCCGACCTCTACCTCAGCCAGTTCGCCTAGCCGAATCAAAGCCAAAGGGGACGGGTACAAGTGGTCGCAAAACTAACAAATCGTTGTTGGTTCTGATGCCAAGCGAACCCGTCCCCAGTGGCATGACAGAGGGACCCGTCCCCAATGGCATGACAGAGGGACCCGTCCCCAATGGCATAGTGCTACCCTCGACTGCGGACCCAATCGCAAGGAGGCAACATGCCCTGCACCACCATTCTCATCGGCAAGAAGGCCAGCTACGACGGCTCCACGATCGTGGCGCGCAACGAGGACTCCTCAAACGGCCAGTTCGAGAGCAAGCGACTCGTCGTCGTGCAGCCCAGCGAGCAGCCGCGCCACTACCGCTCGGTCATCTCGCACGTCCAGATTGACCTGCCCGATGACCCTCAGCGCTATACCGCCGTCCCCAACGCCAACCTCTCCCAGGGCATCTGGGGCGAGGCGGGCTTCAATGCCAACCAGGTGGCGATGAGCGCCACTGAGACGCTCACCACCAACGAGCGCGTGCTCGGCGCCGACCCGCTCGTGGAGCTCGTGCCCGCGCGCGGTCGCGAGGGCGAGGAGGGCTACGTGCCCGAGGTGCCCGGTGGCATCGGCGAGGAGGACTTCCTCACCATCGTTTTGCCCTACGTCCACACGGCCCGCGAGGGAGTGCTGCGCCTGGGCGCGCTGCTCGAGCGCTACGGCACCTACGAGATGAACGGCACGGCCTTCTCGGATGCCGATGAGATCTGGTGGATGGAGACCGTGGGCGGCCACCACTGGATCGCGCGTCGCGTGCCCGACGAGGCCTACGTCACCATGCCCAACCAGCTGGGCATCGACGAGTTCGACCTTGACGACGCCTTTGGCGAGCAGCGCGACTGCCTGTGCTCGGCAGACCTGCGCGAGTGGATGGCCGCCAACCACCTCGACCTCACGCTCTCCGACGCGGACCTGGGCCTGGACACCTGCGACGCCGCCACGGCCGCCGCAGACGGCGTGCACGCCTGCTTTAACCCGCGCGAGGCGTTTGGCTCGCACTCCGAGCGCGACCACGTCTACAACACGTGCCGTGCCTGGGCCATGCAGCGCGCGCTCAACCCGTCCGACTACTGGGACGGCCCGGACGCCGACTACACGCCCGAGAGCGACGACATCCCCTGGTGCCGCGTGCCCGAGCGCAGGCTCACCATCGAGGACGTCAAGGACGTGCTGTCCAACCACTACGAGGGCACGCCGTATGACCCCTACGGCTCGAAGGGCACCGCGGCAGACGCCCACAGGTTCCGTCCCATCGGCATCAACCGCAACTGCCAGCTTGCCGTGCTGCAGATTCGTCCCTACGCGCCCGAGGCGTGCCGCTGCGTGCAGTGGATGGCCATGGGCTCGAACGCCTTCAACACGCTTGTGCCCTTCTACGGCCTCGTGAGCGACACGCCCGCCTACCTGCGCGACACCACCGACCACGTGACCACGGACAGCTTCTACTGGGCAAACCGCCTCGTCGCGGCCATCGCCGACCCCCACTTTGGCGACAACGTCAACACGATCGACAACTACCGCGAGCGCACAATGTCGTTTGGCCACAGGGTGCTTCGCGAGACGGACGCCGAGGTGGCCGCGCTTCCCGACGGCGACGACGTGACGCTCGTCCTCGAGGCGGCCAACGAGCGCATTGCCTCCGAGCTGCGCGACGAGACCGACAAGCTCCTCTCGAAGGTCCTCTACACCTCGAGCATGCTCATGAGAAACGGGTTCTCGCTCTCTGACCACTAGCCGCTCGGCGGTTTCGGGAAGCGTCTCGTAGGCGTCCCAGAGGGCTACGTCCCCTTTGGGATGCGGGCGCCATCGGTGGCGGTCGCCGGTGGCGCCCTTATTTGTGCCGCTCGCAAGGGGTGGCGCACATGCGAACCTGTCTCTTCGTCGCGCGTCGGATGAGCATGGAAGCGTCATTCGATGCGAGGGGGAGCATATGGGCGAGGACAGAGCGGCGCTGTGCGGCCACAGGGTCATCGACGCATATTCCGGGCGCGTGTTGGGGCAGCTTGGCCTGCCGGCGGGCTGGCGGGTGGGCGAGGCGTGCCTCGAGCGCCTGAGCTCGTTCGAGCGACCTCTGCAGGTGCGGGCGAGCGTTGCCGGCCCGCACGGTGAGTCCATCAGCTTCAGGAGCGGTGAGCGCTACCTGAGCAGTGGCGTCGCGCTCAAGGGCATGAACGTGCTTGCGGGGCTCTACGGCGTGGCGAGCTCCGCCCAGAACGAGGAACGGGCATACGCCGCGGCGGCCCCGTTTGCCGATGCGGAGGCGGCAGCGCTTGCGCGCGGCCTGGGCGCGTCGGTGGCGCTTCTCGAGGCCCGTCGCTATCCTGGTCTGGACTTGCCGAGTGCCGAGCAGCGCGTGCGCATGGAGGCGAACAACGACGCGGCGCTGCAGGGTGCGCGCTTCGCGAGCGTGCGCGTGGGCGTCACGGCGGCGCTGCGCGTCTATCGCCTTGCGACGCCCGACGGCCGCGAGCTGCGTACATGCGTCATGGCGATCGTCGATGGCTACGAAACGGGCGTTGGCGCGGCGTCGATGTCGGAGATGGGGGAGCGCGTAAGCTCGGCCATCGGAGGCCTTGTCGGGCGCCTCGGCGGCGGAGCGAGCGCCTGGTGGCCTCGTGCGCAGCAGGCTGCGGCTCCGGCTGCGCCCGCGGCGTTCGGCACGCCCGGCGCGGGCGAGGTCGTCGTGTGGGGACCTCGCAACCTCGCCGTGCTCGTGTGCGAGCCGGTACATCTCGAGGAGGGCATTCGCGCCATGGAGGCCCTCGTGGCCACGTATCGGCCCGACGCTGCGGTGGGGCAGGAGGAGATGGCCACGAAGCACAACCTGGCCTCGTCCCAGCAACAGCAGGCCGTCATGGCCCAACAGCGCCAGCAGGCGCAGTTCGCCGCCATGCGGCAGGCCGTGAACACGCAGCGCCAGGCCATCGACGACTATCAGCGAGCGGCGCAGGCACGCTCGGACGCCCAGTGGGCCGCCGAGCGGGCGCGCTCTGGCGTGGGTGCGGACTCGGGCGCGGGCTGGACGGAGCTCCACCAGAAGTGATGGGGGCTCTCGGGCTTCCAAAGCGTCAAAGACTCTTGGGCACCGTGCTATTCCACGCTCTCGATCGTGCCGCCGCCGAGAACCTCGTCGTCGTCGTAGAGGACTGTGGCCTGTCCCGGCGTGATGGCGCGCTGGGGGTCTGCGAACTCGAGGCGAATGCGGCCGTCTGGCAGGGATGTGGCGACGCAGGGTTGGTCGGGCTGGTGGTAGCGCACCTTGGCCGCCGCGTGGATGGGACCCGCCGGGGCCTGCCCGCTCACCCAGTTCCAGTCGGCGGCCACAAGCGTGTCTGCCATGAGCCGATCGGAGTCGCCAAGCGTCACGGTGTTGGCGCGCGTGTCGATGGCACAGACGTAGATGGGGTGCGCGGCGGCCACGCCCAGGCCCTTGCGCTGCCCAAGCGTGTAGCGAAGAGCGCCCTCGTGCCGGCCTATGACGTTGCCGTCCGTGTCGAGGATGTCGCCCGCGGGGGCCGTGTGCCCTGAGCGCTCCTCAATAAAGCGCAGGTGGTCGCCGCCGGGAACGAAGCAGATGCCCTCCGAGTCCCTCTTGTGCGCGCTTGAGAGCCCCAGGCGCTCGGCCAGGGCGCGCACCTCGGTGGCCTTGTGCATCTCACCCAGCGGGAACAAGACGTGGGCGAGGCGCTCCTGCGTGAGGCCGAACAAGAAGTAGCTCTGGTCCTTGGCGCCGTCCACACCCTTGAGCAGGTGGTAGCCGCGCTCGTCGTGCGTCACGCGGGCGTAGTGCCCCGTGGCGAGGTGGTCGCAGCCAAGCTCGAGCGCGCGGTCGAGAAGTGCCCCGAACTTGAGGTGCCGGTTGCAGGCCACGCACGGGTTGGGCGTGAGGCCCGCCTCATAGGCGGCCACGAACGGGTCGATGACGTCTTTCTCGAACTCGCGCGTGTAGTCGAAGACGTGGTGGCGGATGCCGGCGTCCCAACAGGCCTGGCGGGCGTCGGCGATGTCGTCGGTGCTGCAGCAGGTGCGCTCGCCCGGGCGGTCGTCCTCGTTGGTGGCCAGGCGCATCGTGGCGCCGATGCACTCGTAGCCTTGGCTCGTGAGCAGGTTGGCGACCACGCTCGAGTCCACGCCGCCGCTCATGGCCACGAGCACGCGGCCGCGACTCATCGGGCACCCCCGCGGAGGCGTGCCGCAACCTCGGCAAGCGCAGAGGCCGCCGTGTCGATGTCTTGCGCGCTGTTCTCGGACGCGTCGATGGAGACGCGCAGGTAGGTGCGCGCCACCTCGGGCGACGCGCCCATGGCGGACAGCACATGGCTGGTCTCGACGGCTCCGGCCGCGCAGGCCGACCCTGCGCTCACACACACGCCCGCTTCGTCGAGCAGCACGAGCGCAGGCTCGTGGTCCACGCCGTCCACCGTGAGGGCCACGATGCCGGGAAGGCGCAGGCTCGCGTCCGCCGGCCCCAGCACGTGAACGCCGCCAATCTGGGACACACGTGCGGCAAATCGCTCTCGCAAGCGTTCTACCTGGGATTTATTGGCTTCAAGCGCATCACTTGCCTCGCGCAGCGCCATGGCCATGCCAGCTGCGCCCGCCACGTTTGCGGTCCCTGCCCGGTGTCCGCGCTCCTGGGCGCCTCCCAGGACGAGCGAGGTGGGCACCACGCGGTGCGAGCACAGGAGCGCCCCTGTGCCTCGCGGCCCGTGGAACTTGTGCGCCGAGACGGACAGCAGGTCAAACCCATCGCGCGTGAAGTCGATGGGAAGGTGCCCCGCGGCCTGGACGGCGTCTGTGTGAAAGAGAATGCCGCGCTTGCGGCACATGCGGCAGACGTCTCGCACCGGCTGGACGGAGCCCACCTCGTTGTTGGCGTACATGAGCGAGACGAGGCAGGTATCCTCGCGAAGGGCCTCCTTGACGGCCGCCACGCTCACGACGCCCCCCTCGTTGGGACGCACGAGCGTCACGTCGAAGCCGCCGCCAAAGGGGCCGTCTGCGCTTGCGAGCCAGTCAAGCATGCGCAGCACGCTTGCGTGCTCGATGGCTGAGGCCACGATGTGGCGCCTGCCCTCGCGAGCTCCGTAGGCAGCCCCCGTGAGCAGGGCCTGGTTGTTTGCCTCCGAGCCGCACGAGACGAACTCAACCTCGTTGGGGCGGGCATGCAGGCAGGCTGCCACCTCGCGCCTGGCCCCCTCGAGGGCGCGCAGTGCGGCGTCGCCGGCGGCGTGCTGGCTCGCGGGGTTTGCGAACGCCTCGCCCTCCATGACGCGTCGCATGGCATCGATGGCGGCCGCGCTCGTGCGCGTCGTGGCGGCGTTGTCGAGGTAGGCCATGTGGTTACTCCGCGCTCGTCTCGGCGTCCTGGCCGTGCGGGGCGCTCGGGGCCTCGCGCATGGCCAGAATCGTCTTCTCCATGAGCTCGGGCAGCTCCCAGTCCAGGCGAGCCGCGCCCTGCTCGATGACGTCACGCGAGCAGCCGGCGGCAAAGCGCTTGTCCTTGAACTTCTTCTTGAGCGACTTCACCGTGAGGTCGTCCACGCTCTTGGACGGGCGCATGAGCACGGCGGCGCCGATGAGCCCGGTGAGCTCGTCGACGGCGAACAGGGTGCGCTCGAGGTCGCTCTCGGGCTCATAGGGAGTGCCCGTGAGGCCCCAGCCGTGGCTGCAGCAGGCGCGGATGACGGTCTCGTCAATGCCCGCCTCGCGCATGAGGGTCTCCTCGCGCACGCAGTGCTCCTCGGGCCAGCGCTCGAAGTCGAGGTCGTGCAGAGTGCCCACGACCTGCCACAGATCAGCCTCGTCGGCATGCCCCATGTCGGTGGCAAACCAGCGCAGAGTCTCGCCCACGATGCGGCCGTGGGCGAGGTGGAACGGGTCTTCGTTGTACTGGGCGAGAAGCTCGTAGGCCTCTTGCGGCGTGGGAACCATGGTGCCTCCTTTGGGTGACGCGCATTTGTGCGCTCGCCGTTGTTATCGCATTGATTTCCCTATATCCTATGATATAGATAGGAAATTGATACGCCTGCAACTCATGCCATGGTACGCCGCCTTGCGCTGCCGTGCCCGCGGGCCGATGGAGGATGCCATGCTCGTTTCCACGAAGGGGCGCTACGCCCTGCGCGTCATGATCGACCTCGCCGAGCACGAGGGCGACGGTTACCTGCCGCTTCGCGACGTCGCGGCTCGCCAGGCCATCTCGGACAAGTACCTCGAGAGCATCCTCAAGTCGCTCGTGAAGGGCAGACTCGTCTCGAGCCTGCGCGGCAAGAACGGTGGCTACAAGCTCGCCCGTCCCGCGAGCGACTACACGGTGGGCGAGGTCCTGCGCGCCACGGAAGGAAAGCTTGCCGCCGTGAGCGGCATGGACGATCTGGAGCAGTTCCGAGCCGAGGAGCCCCGCTGCCACGAGATGTGGGAGCGCCTGGGCGCCATCGTCGAGGACTTCCTCGACGGCATTCGCGTCTCGGACCTGTGCGTGACCTCGCTTGCCGGCAACGACTACGTGATCTAGGGGCGTCTGGCGTCCCGCTCGTCGCGCCGCCTCTCGCGGATCTGCTCGAGCTCCTCGCGGCTGTGCGCGTTGATGCGGCGCAGGTTCTCGTGGTGCTCGCGCCTGATGTGCTCGGCCTGGGCGAGGAAGTCTGCCGCGGAGAGCCGCACGCCTCGCTCGCGCAGCGCCACGCGCTCGTCGTGGAAGAGCTCCGCCGCCTCGCGGACGTTCTCGCGGTGCTCGATTAGGACCTCGCGCGCCGTCTCTGGGTGCTCGGCGATCTGGTGCGCGGCCTGGATGGGGCGAGCGGCGATCGCCACGCGCGAGACGTTCGTGATCACGGGGATCACGAGCACGGTGATCGCCCCCGCCGTCACGAGTACGCTCGCCATGGCATCGCTCATGGCACCGGCGCCCGTGGCCGCCTCGGTGAGCGCCACGATGAGCGGCAGCGCCATGGTGCAGTACAGGCTCGCGGCGACCTTCTCGCCCACGGGCATGGCGCGCGTCTCGCAGAAGAGCTGCAGACACACGCCAACGGGCAGCGCCCTCACAAGCAGAAGCAGGCCCACAAACGTGGCGAGCAGCGCGGGGTTGGCGCCCACGGCGGCAAAGTTGATGCCCATGGCCGAGTACACGAAGAACACCGGGATGAGAAACCCGTTGCCCATGACCTCGACCTTCTCGATGAGGCGGGCGCCCGACTCATCTGGCAGCACGTGGCACAGGATGAAGCCGGCCGCGAACGCCGCGAGCACGGCGTCGAGGTCGAGTACGGCGGCCAGCGCCAGCAACCCCACGAGCAGAAGCAGCGTGGCGCGAAGCGTGGCCTGCGAGCTCGTCTCGGCGTTGTCTGCCACCCAGCGAGCAAGCCTGCCGCCCCATGCCCGGGCGCGCTGCCCCTGCACCGCAACGGTGACGCACAGGACGAGAAAGCCGAGTAGAACCCCCACGTTTGCCGCCATGGAGCGCTGGGGCGAGAGCATGATCGACATCGCCACGACGGGCAGAAGCTCGCCCATGGCGCCGTAGGACTCGATGACGCCGCCCACGGCCGTTCCCGCGAGCTGGCGATCGCGCATGATGGGGACGAGCGTGCCATAGGCCGTCGTGGTGAGGGCGATGGCAAACGCCGCCGTGCCGGCGGGGGAGAGGCCCAGACCTAGCGCGAGCGTGGCGGCCGTGGCCAGCGCCATGCAGACGACCCAGCAGACGGCGCCGTGGCGCCCGGCACGCCCCGTGAGCTCGCGCAGGTCGAGCTCATAGCCCGCGATGAGGAACAGGACGCCCATCCCTAAGCGGCTGAGCAACGCAAGCCCTGCGGTCTCATGGATGACGCCCAGGCAGTTGGGGCCCATGACGGCGCCCGCCACCACGAAGAACACGACCTCGGGGATGGGCCTGCCCGGGATGAGGCTCGCCAGAAACGACGAGCACACCACGAGCGTGAGCATCGTGGCGAGTATCGTGAGCTGTTCTGCCATGCGTCCTCCTTGCGTGGCGACAATCGAGGCCGTCCCCAACTGTCACCTGTGATACCCAAGTTTGGGCATGGCGGCAAACGGTCGTATCATGAACGTGGAAAAATGCGACACGCTTTGATGGGAGCGACCATGACCGAGAACAACGCCCAGCTCAAGGCAGAGATCGACGAGTACGTCGATCGCGTGTGGCCCGAGGTGCTCGATGACATCGAGTCTCTCGTGAGTCATCGCAGCGTGGAGGACCTCGCCGCCGCCGAGGACAACGCCCCGTGGGGCCCGGGCCCGCGCGAGGCGCTCGACGAGGCCCTGTGCATCGCCAACGTCTGCGGCCTGGACGCCCATGACTGCGACGGCTACCTGGGATACGCGGACTTGCCCGGCAAGTCCGACAAGCAGATTGCCGCGATCGCCCACGTGGACGTCGTGCCCGAGGGGCCGGGCTGGCACACGGACCCCTATCAGATGGTTCGCCGAGACGGCTGGCTGCTCGGCCGCGGCGTCATCGACGACAAGGGTCCGGCCGTGCTGTCGATGTATGCAGGCCGCTTCTTCGCCGAGCGCGTCGAGGCCACAGGTGAGCGCCTGCCCTACACCCTGCGCGTCATCCTCGGGGCGAACGAGGAGACGAACATGGGCGACGTCGAGTACTACCTCGCCCACTATCCCGAGCCCGACTTCCTCTTCACGCCCGACGCCGAGTTCCCGGTCTGCTGCGGCGAGAAGGGTCTGTACGGCGCCACGTTCGTCTCGGCGCCCATCGCAGGCGGCGTCTCCGGCTCCGTCATCGCCTCCATCGAGGGCGGCAGCGCCACGAATGCCATCCCGAGCCTTGCCTCGGCCGTCGTGCGCGCGGACGCCTCGGCGCTCGCGTCGGCGGACGGCATCGAGCTCGAGGTGGCAGGCGAGGGGCTTGCCCGCGTGACGGCGCACGGCGTTGGCGGCCACGCCTCGATGCCTGCGGGCACGCGCAACGCCATCGGCATGCTGTGCGGCTATCTGCTCGACCAAGGCCTGTGCTCGGACGCCGAGCGCGCGTTCCTCGAGCTCGAGCGCACCATCCACGCCTCAACGGACGGCAGCTCGCTGGGCATCGCCGCCACGGACGACGTCTTCGAGCCGCTCACCTGCATTGGTGGCACCATCGAGCTTCGCGAGGACGGGCGCATCGAGCAGACCGTCGACGCGCGCTTCCCCAAGTCCACGACCGCAGATGCCATCACGGAGCGTCTCTCGCAGGTTGCCGCAGACTTTGGCTGCGAGCTCAAGGCAGGCCGCGCCGTGGCGCCGTTCTACGTGAGCCCCGACTCGCCCGAGATCCAGACGCTCGTGCGCTGCTACAACGAGTACACCGGCAAGGACACGAAGCCCTTCACCATTGGCGGCGGCACCTATGCCCGTCACTTCGCCAACGCCGCGAGCTTTGGCCCCGAGGACAACGAGCTTAAGACGCCGGAGTGGGTGGGCCAGATGCATGGCGCCGACGAAGGCGCGAGCGAGGCGCAGCTGTGCGAGGCGCTCAAGATCTACATCTATGCCATCAACGAGCTTATGAAGCTCGACCTTTAGGGGGAGCCTGGTTTTGGAGCGTGCAAAGCAGACATCGGAGTCCATCGAGCTGGGCGTGCTTCTCGCGCTTGCGGGCGGCTTCATGGACGCCTACTCCTACATCGCCCGAGACGGCGTGTTCGCCAACGCGCAGACGGGCAACATCCTGCTCGTGGGCGTCAACCTGTCCGAGGGAGATCTCATGCGCGCGGGGCGCTACTTCTTCCCGGTGCTGGCGTTTGCCCTAGGCATCATGCTCGCCGATCTCATCCACGAGCGCTTCTCGAGCCTGTTCCACTGGCGCCAGCTCACGGTGTTTCTCGAGGCGGTCATCCTGCTGGGCGTAAGCTTCATCCCTGGCACGGCCAACCTCGTGGCCAACTGCCTCACGTCGTTCGCGTGCGGCATGCAGGTGGAGAGCTTCCGAAAGATCCACGGGCACGGTATCGCCACCACCATGTGCATCGGAAACCTCCGCAGCGCGCTGCAGAGCGTCGATGACTACATCATCACGCACAACAAGGGCTTTCTCGAGAACGGCCTTTTGTACTTTGGAGTCATTCTCACGTTCGTGGTGGGTGCCGTCCTCGGCAACCTCTGCATCGGCTGGATGGGCCTTCACGCGATAGCCGTGGCGGCCGTGCTTCTCGCCGGGTGCTTCCTCATCATGTTCATCGACCGAGAGACGGGGGCCAAGAAGGTCCAGCGACTCGGCTAGCCTCGAGGTGCCATTGGGGACGGGTTCCAATGGCAGCTTTTTTCTTGGCCTAGCGGTCGGGCTCGTGCTCGATGGACTCCATGACGCCGTTCATGACGTCGTCTCCCGTGAGCGCGCCGAGAAGGGTTGCGAAGCTGCGGGCCACGGGGAAGACCTCGGCGTCCGTCGAGGCCTGCGCGGCCTCCACGAGCACGCCGATGACGCGCTCGGTGGGGGCGAGCGGCACGCCCGCGCCCTCGAGCGTCTCGTCGACGTGGGTGGGCTCGATGGTGCCAGAGCCGCTGAGCGCGCGCATCGTGTGCAGCTCTAACGCGGCGGCGCCTGCACACGAGGCGTGGCTCACGGCCGCCTTCTGGTAGCAGGCGTCGGCCACGTCGACGTTTCCGCGCTTCCACTCGATGAAGGCGAGGCGATAGTAGCCCACGCCGATGCCCTGCGGGTCAAAGGCCACGTCGAGCCAGCGACGCAGCTCGGAGGCCGCGGCGTCGAGGTCTCCTGCGAGCTCGTGGCAGCGAACGATGCGCAGCATTCCGGCCATGTCGAGCGGGTCCAGGTCCTGGGCGCGGCGGGCAAATCCGAGCGCCTCGCTGGCGCGGCCCTGCGCGATGAAGGCGCTCGCCATGAGCAGCTGCGCCCCGTAGTAGGCGTCGGGCACGAGGTGCGTGTGCTCGGCGGGCTTGGCAAGAAGGCGGTTGTACAGCGCTCGCGACACGTAGCTCATGAACTGGCGCCAGGTGTCGTCGCCGCTGTCCCGGTAGGTGTCGATCGCGTCGATGGGCGCGAGCATGTCCGTGAGCACGTCGATGGCCTCGTCGTTCTTGCCCTGCTGGAGCAGGTCCATGGCGCGGTCGCACGAGCGGGAGAGCGCGTCTCCCTCCACGAAGTCGTCCACGAAGGCGATGGGGTCGCCGGCGGAGAGCGACCCGTCGATGAGGCGGCTCGCGCAGCGGCGGCCCGCCTCGCGCACCGTGGCGTCCGGGTCGTTCTCGGTGAGGCGCAAGATCCGGCGTACGGAGCGCTCCGTGGACCCCCCAAGCTCGCGGACGACCTCCTGGGCCTTGCTCGCGCGCCGGGCGCTCTCGTTGATGGACAGGTCGCACACGTGCTCGGCGCCCAAGAGGCTCGCCTCGAAGCTCGGCAGGATCCTTCCCGAGAGGTCCACGGTCTCATAGCGGCCGCGCGGGCAGAAGCGCTCGGAGTCGAGCTCGAAGCCCTGCTTGATCGGGAGGAGCGAGTCCTCCTCGGTGGAGAAGCGAAGGCCCAGATCGCGGGCGAGCGCCCTGGCGTCGAAGTCCTCGGACAGGTCGTGCTCGCGCAGCAGGTCGCGCGAGACGTCTCCCGAGACGAGGCAGGCGTGATGCGAGGGCGTCTCGAGGCAGATCGCCACGAACGCGTGGCACAGGCGCCTGGAGCTGCGGAAGGCGTGCGCGGCGAGCATGAGGGCGCAGCGCAGGGCGTAGTCGGTGGCCATGCGCTCGCGCATCTGGTGCGAGGCCATGACGACGCGCCCGAGCTCGGGCGACCACACCGAGGCGGGCTGGGCACCCGCCGGTATGAACGACGCCACGATGGCGGCGTCCCCGCCCATGAGGTTCACGCGGAAGCGCGCCGAGAGACGAAGCGGCAGGCGAAACGTCTCGATGCCGGCAGAGATCGTCTGGCGCACGCCCCACTCGCCGAGCATGTCGCTCATGCTCGCTCGGGGGATGGGCTCGGGTCCCAGCTGTGCGGTGATGGAGCTCGCGAGCGCCTGGTTGAAGCGGTAGAAGTCCTCGATGGTGACGTCATCTGCGGGCATGGAGCCGTCTGCGTGCTTGCGGAAGTGCTCCCACGCGAACAGGGCCCGGTTGAGTGCGCCCTCGATGGCGAGGATGCGCAGCATGTCTCCCCAGGCAACCGAGGAGCTGGAGACACGCAGGAAGAACGTGTGGCTGCGGCCCGTGTAGACCACGGCGACCTCGGGCCAGTGGGCATCCGCGTCGAGGACGCCCGCCTCGCGAAGGCCCCTCGCGAGGTAGCTCGAGATGGCGTCTGGCTGCTCGGCTGTGCCCTCGTCTGCGCGCCGCTCGGCGTGCTCGACCGTCCTTACGAGGCTTTTGAGCTGTGCTATGGGGTCGCTTGCCTCGCGCAGCTCGCGGGCGAGCCCCTCCATGTCGATGGGCTCGGGCGCGGGCTCGAGGGCGGGGGCGGGATGTGCCTCTTCCGTGGGCTCTGCCGGTGCGGGAGCGTCTGACGCGATAGGTGTCAGCTGGGGTGCCTCGGCGGCCGTTGGTGCGCTCGCCGTGTTGGCGGCGTCGACGTAGCCAGCCGGTGGCACGGGGGAGAGCGCGGCGTCCGAGTGCCTGCGGGCGCGTCGATGGGCGAGACGGACGCCAAGCCCCGCCGCCACGGCCCCGGCGGCGCCCCCAACGATGAGGGCTATGAGATTGAGGCTTGGGGCCGTCATGCTATCCTCCGTGCAGGCGTGACTGTGATACCTATCTACTATACCCAGGCACAGGTATGATGCCTTCGTAGGGAAGGCGCGCGTAACACAACGGACGGCACGGGAGGACCCATGGCCATCGACATGAACCAGCTCGCAGACAAGATCGCAGGCGCGGTCGCGGCCGCTCCCGAGCTCGCCCAGCAGCTCGTGGAGAGCCCCGCGCAGGCGGTCGAGCGCATAACGGGCGTGGCCGGAGGCTATGACCTCACCGAGCTCTTTCGCCTTAGCCTGGACAGGCTTGCCCAGGTGGGTGCCGACCTGTCTGAGGTGGACCTGGGCAAGTTGGACCTGTCCGCCATCGACGTCTCGAAGCTCAATCCCGATGAGCTGATGCGCCTGGCGGCCAAGCTCAACGTTGACGTGTCAAAGGTGGACATGGCGGCCATTGCGAGCAAGATGCTTGGCTCGAGCGGGCTTGGGGGCCTTCTCGGTGGCCTGTTTGGCGGCAGGTAGGACGCGCGGAGAGTTCGCGTGGCCATTCTTGCAAAAAATGCGAGAGGTTTGTGCGCTGAGGTGGCAACTCGAGTGGCCTAGAGCCGCCAAAGGAGCCTCAAAAGACTTGCTATGGCGAATAACGACCGCGTTTTGCAATCCAGGTGCTTGCATTTTTGGCCAGGATGCCCTTTTTAGCGCACAAACCTAGGGTGTTTTTTGCATAAAGCTCACAGTGAACTTTCCTAGGCAAACCTATGCACAAGAAGACCCTCGCCGGGCAGCAGGTCTGCCGAGCCGATGGCGAGCTCGGCCTCGCTGACGAGCAGCGCGAGCGGGTGGAGCGCGGCCGCGCGCGGGTCCAGCTCAGGCCGTGCCTTGCGGGCTCGCCTCGCCACCTCCTGCGCGGCTGCTGCCTCGAGCTGCCCTGCCACCACGTGACCCTCGATGGTGGCAAACGTTGCCGTCACGGCCTCGATGGCCTCCGGGCGGCTCATGCGCCACACGACGAGCTGGTCGGCCCCGTTCGAGAGGTTGTACAGCGGCGTCGCCGAGCGCGCCGCGCCCAAGATGAGGTCGAGTGCCATGTTGCCCTCGTAGGCAATCGTGATGGGTCGCGCGTGGGCGCCGAGCGCCTCCAGCTCGCCTGCCCGCGCCAGCGCTGCGCCCTCCTCGACCTGCTCGCATGCGATCTTGCCATCTAGCTCGTCTGCCGAGCAGCAGCAGGCGACGCCTGTCGTCACGGCATCGCCGTGCCTTCGTGCCACAAGGTAGAGCGCCCGCGAGACATCGGTGGTGTAGGCGTCTGCGGCCACGAGTGCATCGAGCTCGGCGGCCGTGGCACAGGCCCGCATGGCGTCCATGTGCTCGGGCTGCGGCCTCGTGCACGAGAAGCCCTGAATCTGCATGGTCCCTCCAAAGAAAAGCGGCCGGCCGCCCGCAATGGGCGCCGGCCGCACGCTTGCGTATGCCTAGATGCTACTTGATGACGCGCACGCGGTACACGGCTGGAATCGCCTTCAGGGCGTCGATCGTGGAGTCCTCGAGGTGCTCGTCGGTGTCGAACATCGTGTAGGCGTTCTCGCCGGCGCTCTCGTTGACCATGCGCTGCACGTTGGCGTTGTCTTTGGCAAGGATCGCCGTGATCTGGCCGATCATGTTGGGGACGTTGGCGTGCAGGCATGCCACGCGGCTCGCGGCGCGGGCCTTGCCCATGGAGCAGGCGGGGTAGTTCACCGAGTTGGCGATGTTGCCGTTCTCGAGGTAGTCCTTGAGCTCGGAGATCGCCATGTCGGCGCAGTTGGCCTCGGCCTCGCCCGTGCCGGCGCCGGAGTGGGTCGTGATGAACGTGTTGGGCATGGCCACGGTCTTGGGCGTGGCGAAGTCGGTGGCAAACCACGAGAGGCGCCCACCCTGAAGCGCGGCGTCCACGGCGTCCTCGTCCACGATCGTCTCGCGGGCGTAGTTGATGAGCACCGCTCCCGGGTTGAGAAGGCCCAGGACGTCGGCATCGATCATGCCGATGGTGTCTGCCTTGCTGGGGACGTGGACGGTGAGGTAGTCGCAGCCGCGGCACAGGTCCTCGAGCGTGCCGACGCGCTGGACGTCGCGACTGAGCGCCCAGGCGTGCTCAACGGAGATGAACGGGTCGTAGCCATAGACCTGCATGCCGAGGTCGACGCAGGCGTTCGCCACCTTGGAGCCCACGTTGCCCAGGCCCACGACGCCGATACGCTTGCCCTTGAGCTCGCGGCCCACGAACGCCTTCTTGGCCTTCTCGGCATCCACGAGGATGTTGGGGTCGTCGGCGTGGGCGCGCACCCACTTCATGGACTGCACGACGCCGCGGCTCGAGAGGATGAGCATGGCGATGACGAGCTCCTTGACGGCGTTGGAGTTGGCGCCGGGGGAGTTGAACACGACGACGCCCTTCTTGGCGTACTCGTCGATGGGGATGTTGTTCACGCCGGCGCCGCAGCGCGCGATGGCGCGGATGGAGGAGGGCAGCTCGTAGCCGTGGAGGTCCGTGGAGCGCATGAGGATGGCGTCTGCCTCCTCGGTAGCCTCGACGAAGTCATAGCCCTCGCCGAACTCGACCTTTCCGTCCTTGGTGATGTCGTCGATCGTCTTGATGTGGCGCATGTGATGCTCCCTGAGAGTAAATGTTGCGCGGCCGCCTCGCCCGAGACCTGCCCGGGCTGGTGGTCACTACCTGGTGTGCTCGGCCTCGAACTCGGCCATGTAGTCCACGAGCGCGCGCACGCCCTCGACGGGCACGGCGTTGTAGACGCTCGCGCGCATGCCGCCCACGAGGCGGTGCCCCTTGACGCCCACGAGGCCGCGTTCGGTGGCGCCGGCCACAAACGCGGCGTCGAGGCGCTCGTCGCCCGTGCGGAACGTTACGTTGGCGATGGAGCGGCTGGCGGGCTGGGCGTGGCCATGGAACAGGTGAGACTGGTCGAGGTAGTCGTAGAGAAGGCCGCTCTTCTCGCGGTTCATGCGCTCCATGGCCGCAAGGCCACCCTGCGCCTCGATCCAGTGGTAGACCTTGCCGCACAGGTAGATGCCAAACGTGTTGGGCGTGTTCAGCATCGAGCCCTTCTTGGCCTGCTCGCGATAGTCGAGGTAGGTGGGACAGATGGGCAGCGCCGGGCCGTTCTCGATGAGGTCGTCTCGCACGATGACCACGGTGACGCCGGCGCACCCGGCGTTCTTCTGGGCGCCCGCGTAGACGAGGCCGTAGCGGGCGACGTCGATGGGCTCGGCCAGAAAGCAGCTCGAGACGTCGGAGACGAGCGGGACCTCGCCGGTCTGCGGCAGCTCGTGGTACTGCGTGCCAAAGATCGTGTTGTTCTGGCAGATGTAGACGTAGTCGTAGCCCGTGGCCTCGGCAAGCTCGCCCACGCCGGCGACGTCGGGGATGCGGTCGAAGCCGGTGTACTCGCTCGTGGCGAGCACGTCCACCCCGCCGTACTTGCGGGCCTCCTTCTCGGCCTTGGCGGCGAAGTTGCCCGTCACGAGATAGCCCGCTCGCCCGCTTTCCATGAGGTTCATCGGGATGCCGGCGAACTGCAGCGTGGCGCCTCCCTGGAGGAACAGCACCTTGTAGTTGCTCGGGATGTCGGCGATGCGGCGAAGCGTCGCCTCGGCGTCGTCGAAGATCTCCTGGTAGGCACTAGATCGATGGCTCATCTCCAGCACGCTCATGCCACAGCCGTGGTAGTCGAGCATCTCGGCCGCGCACTCGGCGAGCACGCTCTCGGGCAGCGCCGACGGGCCTGCCGCGAAGTTGAAGACTCGAGCCATACATCCTCCTTGCCTCCTGTGCCCCGTCCCCCTTGGACGAAGCCAATTCATATAAGGATACCCTCGGCGGGCAAAGGGATGGTTACGCCCTCGTAACGTAAAAGGCGCCCCGTACCGCTCGGGCTCGGGGCGCCTGACATGGGGTGGGGCTTCGCTAGCCCTGGTCGCTCTTGGCCTCGTCCAGGTAACTGTAGAGCGTGTACTTGGAGATGCCGAAGTACTTGCACACCTTGGGGCCCGACTTCGTGATGAGGAAGGCGCCGGCGTCGTTGAGGTAGCGGATGGCGCGCACGCGCTCGTCCTTGCTCATGAGGGCGGCCGGCTTCCCCACGAGCGCCACGCTCTGCTCGATGAGGTCGTCGAGCAGGTCTGCGACGCTGCGAACGATGGGCTCGGGGTCGCCGGTGGGATCGTCTCCCGGGCCCGTGCCCGTCATGGCGTTCAGGGTGTCGGCGGCGGCGCTCAGCACCGTGATGTCGTAGTTGATGCCCAGGATGCCCACGGGCACGTTCTCGGCGCTGCGGATGAAGACGGTCGAGGAGCGCAGGATGCGGCCGTCGGTCGTCTTGGTGAGGTAGGCAAGGCGGTCCGACAGCTTGTGGACCTTGCCGGCCTTCACCGCGTCGAGCACGATGTGGCTGGGGCCGTCTCCCACGGAGCGGCCGGTGACGTGGCCGTTCTCGATGGCCACGATGGAGCGCTCGGGGTCGTCGGTCTCGAGGTCATGGACGACGACCTCGCAGTTCGAGCCAAACTGCACGGCGATGGCGTGGGCGAGTCGAGCGTAGAAGTCTGTCTGGGCGGCATCCATGTGAGACCTTTCGCGAAGCTGCGCGAATCGCTGCGTCACAGCGTTTCAGGTTGAAGGATATAATCCGTTCTAGCTGCACAAACTAACACAAAGTATGGCTGACCCACAATATATAATTCAAACGGTATCCGCTGACGGAAAGAGAGAACGCATGAACGAGAAGGTCGCAGAGCTCATCCCCTTCGTGGACTTTTTGGGAGCCGCCCTGGGCTCTGCCACCGAGATTGCGCTGCATGACCTCTCGGACCCCGCGCACTCCATCGTCAAGATCGTCAACGGCCACGTCTCGGGTCGCACCGTGGGCGCCCCCGCCACCGCGTTCTCGCTCAAGATGGCCGAGCAGCTCGAGCTTAGCGAGGACTGCTTCGTGAGCGACTACGTCTCCACCACGGCCGACGGCCGCCCACTTCAGAGCTCCTCGTACTTCGTGCGTGACGCGGGCAAGATCGTGGGCATCCTGTGCGTCAACATCGACCCGCAACCCTTCCGTACGCTCGAGGACGGCATCAAGGCCTTCATGGAGGCATACCGCCACGGCGGCTCGGAGGAGTTCCGCGACACGAACCTCGAGGCGGTGCGCAGCGCCTATAGGGCCTCGAGCGTAGAGACCCTTTCCATCGGCGGGGCCGAGACGGGCGTGGCCGAGCAGGTGCGCTCCCTTCTCGGGGCGCTCGGCAAGACGTCGAGCGAGCTTGACCAGGCCGGTCGCGTCGACGTCATCCGCAGGCTTGACGCCGCGGGGACGTTTCTCATCAAAGGCGCCGCGGCAGACGTCGCCGGCGAGCTGCATGTCTCCGTGCCGAGCGTCTACCGCTATCTGCAGAGGGTTCGCCGCGAGGGGTAGGGGCCTTTCCGCCGTCGGCCGCTGACTGGTTTGCACGGGCAAACTCAGGCTTTCCCTGCCGAGCCTGCCCGTTATTTTTCTTTGGCGATAACGTTTTTTCGGCCCTCTGACCTCGGAAAACGCCGCTCGCGGATGGTTTTCTACCGTCCGCAACAAGAAATTATTATCAACCAATAGTAATAATTAATAATCGAGATACCCAATCGGGCCGGCACCGTCCTTTCGCGAAGGAGCGGATGGCCGCCCCGTGACCAACGGCATGCACCCAAGGCCGGCTCGCATTCGTACGGTGCGAGACCTCGCTGCGATGCCGGGGCTGCATGCGCGAGCCGCTGACGCTCGCGCGGTTATGCGGGCATGCGCCCGCGGTGGCATGCGGGCGCAAGGCTCGCAGCGGTCTCAGGGGAGAATCTCATGGAAGAGAAGCTCGACAAGCTGTTCCACCTCAAGGAACGCGGCGCTACGGTGAGAACCGAGGTGCTCGCGGGCCTCACCACGTTCGTGACGGCCGCCTACGCGCTGGCCGTCAACCCCTCGGTCATGAGCGCCACGGGTCTCCTACGTGGGCATCAACCTGCTGTGCGGCAACCACAAGAAGGTCAGCCCCATGATGTATGTGCTGGCGGTCGTGTTCATCTTGAAGTACGTGCTCATCTAGCGTGTGCGTGGTCGTCCCAGGGGCGGCCACGCATCATCCCCTCCGTGTAGGTCCCGGCGGCCTCGGCCGCCCATCAGATAGGAGCCACCCCATGGATTCCAAGTCATTCGTCCTCAAGGGCAACGTCTGCTACAACACCACGCCCCAGGAGGTGTGCTGCGTCGAGGGCGGCTATGCCGTGTGTGTAGACGGCGTCTCCGCCGGCGTGTTCGACGAGCTGCCCGAGAAGTACGCGGGCCTGCCGCTTGTCGACTGCGGCGACAACCTCGTTATCCCGGGCATGAGCGACATCCACATCCACGCCCCGCAGTACGCGTTTCGCGGCCTAGGCATGGACCTTGAGCTGCTCGACTGGCTGAACACCCACACGTTTCCCGAGGAGGCCCACTACGCAGACCTCGCCTACGCCGAGCGCGCCTACGGCATCTTTGCGAGCGACCTGCGCCATTCGCCCACGACGCGCGCCGTCGTCTTTGGCACGATGCACGTCGAGGCCACCGAGCTGCTCATGGACAAGCTCGAGGTCACGGGCCTTGCCACGTATGTGGGCAAGGTGAACATGGACCGCAACGGCGGCGAGAACCTTGAGGAGGACACCGCCCAGTCCGCTGCTGACACCCGTCGCTGGCTCGCAGACGTCGAGGGCCGCTACGACCACACGGCGCCCATCATCACGCCACGCTTCACCCCGAGCGTCACCGACGGGCTCATGGCCGAGCTTGCCGACATCGCGCACGAGTTGGGCCTGCCCGTCCAGAGCCACCTGTCCGAGAACCCCTCGGAGTGCGGCTGGGTCAAGGAGCTGTGCCCGTGGTCGAGCTGCTATGGCGACGCCTACGACCACTTTGGCCTGCTTGGCCCGCGCACGGTCATGGCCCACTGCATTTACTCCGATAAGACCGAGACCGAGCTTCTGCGTAGCAGCGGCACCTACGTGGCCCACTGCCCGCAGTCAAACGCCCAGCTCTCGAGCGGCATCGCGCCCATCCGCCGCTACCTTGACCTGGGCATGAACGTGGGCCTGGGCACCGACGTCGCCGGCGGCGCCAACCTGTCGATGTTCCGCTGCATGGCAGACGCCGTGGCCGTCTCGAAGCTGCGCTGGAGACTCGTGGACGACTCGCTTCCCGCGCTCACCACGCAGGAAGCGCTGTGGCTCGCCACGGCCGGCGGCGGCTCGTTCTTTGGCCGTGTTGGCTCGCTTGCCGAGGGCTACGAGTTCGATGCCCTCGTGCTCGACGACTCCAACATCGCCACCCCGCGTGACCTTAGCGTCTGGGAGCGCCTCGAGCGCTACGTCTACCTGGCGGAGGAGGGCGGCCGCCTCGTGCGCAAGTACGTCTCGGGCCGCGAGATTGATCTCTCCTAGGGAGGCGGTTCCCCGGCTCATCCTGGGCCGTCCGCCGCAAACGGCCATTCGCGTGGCCATTCCCTTCCGTCCACGCGTGGCAGGGCCCCTCTCGACTTGAACTGCGCCCCAAAACTTGGACGCCTGAATAGCGACTAGGCCGTGAGGGCCTGTCTCCGGAACTCCTCCGGGGTCAGGCCCTTCAATCTTACCTGCCTCCGGCGCGTGTTCCAGTGGACGACGTACGCCTCGAGGTCGCGCTTGAAGTCCTCGAAGCTGTCCCACTCGCAGCCCCGGTAGAACTCGTCCTTGACGTGGCCGAAGAGCTGCTCGGTGGCGGCGTTGTCGATGCAGTTGCCCTTGCGGGACATGCTCTGGGCGATGCCAGCCTCCCTGAGCCTCGCCGCGTACCGCTCGTGCTGATACTGCCAGCCCATGTCCGAGTGCATGACCGGCGACGCCCCCTCCGGGAGCCTCGCCAGGAGCTCATCCAGCATCCTAAGCTGCTGGGTCATGTCGGGCGAGGCCGAGACGTCGCTCGCCACGATCTCCTTGGTGCAGAAGTCCAGCGTGGGCGCCCAATAGGCCTTGCCGCCGGCCACCTTGAACTCGGTGACGTCCGTGCCGAGCTTCTCCCACGGGGCGCCGGCGGCGAAGTCCCGGGCGAGCAGGTTCTCGAACGTGCTGCCCACGACTCCCCTGTACGAGCTGTACCTGTGGTAGGCGGTCTCGCGGCGTATGCCGCAGCGGATCCCCATCTCGCGCATCATCTTGAGCACCGTCTTGTCGGCGATCACGGCGCCCTCCTCCGCCCTGAGGCACATCGCGACCTGGCGGTGGCCGCAGCCGTTGGCGGTGCGGGAGAAGATCTCGGCCGCCGCCTCCCAGAGCTCCGGTCTCGTCGGCCGCGGCGGGTGCGCCAGGGCGTAGTAGTAGGTCGACCTTGCGAGCCCCGAGCACGCGAGCAGGTGCCGCAGCGAGTGCCCCTCGGCGCGCAGGGCCGCGACCGCCTCGGCCTTCGCCCCGGTCAGAGCCCGTCCCGCTCGGCCAGGGCGCGCAATTTTTTTAGGTAGGCGACCTCGGCCTCGAGCCTGCGGCAGCGTTCCTCGAGCTCCTCCTCGCGGCTCCTCGGCCCGGGCCCCGCGGCCTTCGGCCTGCCCCTGGGCTTCGGGCGCAGCGCCTCCGCGCCGCCCTCCCGGTAGAGCCTGCACCAGCGGTCGAGGGGAGACTTCGACATGATGCCGAACCTGGCCATCGCCGCCGGCCTTGGCATCCCGCGGTCGACGACGGCCGAGGCGGCGGCGACCCTCTGCTCGTACGTGTACCTGGCCTGCTTCCCGTCCATGCGCAGCAGCACCTCGCTCCCGAACGCGCGGTATATCTCCTGCCATTTTCTCACGGCGGCAATCGGGGCCGGGAGGCTGGCGGCGACCGACCTGCAGCCCAGTCCAGAGGAGAAGAGCTCCGCGGCCCTCCTCCTCACCCCGACGTCGTATCTAAACCTGAGGTCCGCCCGCATGAGAAAGCCTCCCATTTCTCGTGTCCAAGAAATGGGAGGCAGTTCAACTCGGGAGGGGCCCTTATTTGTTGCCGCGCCCCGATCGCCTCCGTTGTCTTGGGCCGGACACAACGAAGCCGCTGGTACGCGAGTGTGTCCGTCTCGTGCGCAACCTACCGTTCACCGATTGCTAATAATTTTGCAGCAGGCCTGTTTTTCGCCATAAACATGCAGTTATTACAAATAGTTAGGTTTGATAACATTCTGTTTGTCATCTGCCGTTAGGCTGAGAAGTCAGGCCGTTCGCCGCGGCCACGGAGACAATTGGCATAGCGACCAAATCTACTGGTCGCACGCGCGAGTGCGGGGGAGGACCCGCCATCGACCAGCCGACGCGCGGGCTCACGGAACAGCTGTCGAAAGGCGCTAACCCCCGCCTCAGACGATGAAGGGAGCACCATGCTAAGGGAGCACATGCTTATTGTCGGTAATGGTCGCGTCATCACCCGCGATGACGAGAAGCCCTACCTCGAGCACGGCGCGGTTGCCATCTACGGAGACACCATCGTTGCGGTGGGAGACGAGGCCGAGCTCAAGGCCGCCAACCCCGGCTACGAGTACGTCGACGCCCACGGCGGCGTCATCATGCCGGGCCTCGTGAACTGCCACACCCACATCTACTCGGGCCTGGCCCGCGGCCTGGCAATCGATGGCTGCAACCCCACGAACTTCCTCGAGAACCTCGAGCAGCAGTGGTGGAAGATCGACGACAACCTCACGCTCGACGGCACGCGCGCCAGCGCCTACGCCACGATCCTCGACTCGCTTCGTGACGGCGTCACCACGATCTTCGACCACCACGCGAGCTTCTGCGAGATTCCCGGCTCCCTGTTCGCCATCAAGGACGTCGCCAAGGAGCTCGGCATGCGCTCCTGCCTGTGCTACGAGGTCTCCGACCGCCGCGGCCAGGAGAAGTGCGACCAGTCGATCGCCGAGAACGCCGAGTTCGCCCAGTGGGCCCACGACGCGCGCGAGAAGGACAACGACACGATGATCGCCGCCATGTTCGGCGGCCACGCCACGTTCACCCTCTCCGACGAGACGATGGACAAGATGGCCGAGGCCAACAACGGCCTCACGGGCTTCCACATCCACGTCTGCGAGGGCATGAACGACGTGTGGGACTCCCGTAAGAACCGCGGCGGCATCCCGCCCGTGGAGCGCCTGCTGCAGCACAACCTGCTTGGCCCCGACACCATGCTCGGCCACTGCATCCACGTGACGCCCGCCGAGATGGACATCATCAAGGACTCCGGCACCTGGCTCGTCAACAACCCCGAGTCCAACATGGGCAACGCCGTGGGCTGCGCCCCGGTCCTGGAGTTCATGCGCCGCGGCATCCCAGTGTGCATGGGCACGGACGCCTACACCCATGACATGCTCGAGAGCCTCAAGGTCTTCCTCGTCATCCAGCGCCACAACGCCGCCATGCCCAACGTGGGCTGGGGCGAGGCCATGACGATGCTGTTCAAGAACAACTACGCGATGGCCTCCAAGTACTTCGGCCGCACGTTCGGCAAGCTCGCCCCCGGCGCCGCCGCAGACGTCATCGTCATGGACTACCCGGTGTTCACGCCCTTCTCCGGCGACAACATCGACGGCCACATGCTGTTCGGCATGATGGGCAAGAACTGCCGCACCACGATCGTCAACGGCCGTGTCCTCTACAAGGACCGCGAGTTCGTTGCCTTCGACGAGGAGCGCATCAACGCCTGGACGCTCGAGCAGTCCAAGAAGCTGTGGGGCACGCTGAACAACCGCAGCTACTAATCGGTATCCCGGGGACGCGCGCGTCCCCGCAGGCGCCGGCCGGAACCAGTTCCCAGCCGGCGCCCACCCGCGTCCGGGCCGGGGAGCCCGGGCGCGGCAGACGGCCTCCGCGGGGCCGTCGCGCGAAGGGCGCCCTGCCTTTCGCGTAACACATCTCGCCCTCGTCGCGCGGTCTCGACGGGGCAGGAGAGGAGCTCAGACATGAGCGACATCATGAGGCCGATCCCGTTCGCACAGATGATGGACTGGATCCTCACCGAGCACGCCAACCTCGGCAGCGTCTTCGGCGTGCGCAAGATCGTGCGCCACGAGGGCGACGCCGACCCCATCTTCAACGAGAAGATCGAGTCGCCGTTCGGCCCGGCCGCCGGCCCCAACAGCCAGCTCGCGCAGAACATCGTTGCCTCCTACGTGGCGGGCTCTCGCTTCTTCGAGGTCAAGACCGTGCAGGTCATGGACGGCGCCGAGCTGTCCGCGTGCGTCAACAAGCCCTGCATCGTGGCCGAGGACGAGTGCTACAACTGCGAGTGGTCCACCGAGCTCGAGGTTCCGCAGGCGCTCAACGAGTACGTCAAGGCCTGGTGGGCCTGCAAGCTGCTGTCCCGCGAGCTCGGCCTGGGCGCGGCTGACGGATTCGTCTTCAACATGAGCGTGGGATATGACCTCGAGGGCATCAAGAGCGCCAAGGTCGACAACTACATCGAGAGCATGAAGGACGCGAGCAACACGGCCGTGTGGGCCGAGTGCCGCGACTGGGCGCTTGCCAACCTCGACCGCTTCGAGCACGTCGACGCCGACTTCGTGAACTCCGTGAGCCCGCACGTCTCCACGTCGGTCACCGAGTCCACGCTCCACGGCTGCCCGCCCGCAGAGATCGAGCGCATCGCCACCTACCTCATCACCGAGAAGGGCCTCAACACCTACATCAAGTGCAACCCGACGCTGCTCGGCTACGAGTACGCGCGCACGCGCCTGAACGAGCTGGGCTTCGACTACATCGCCTTCGATGACAAGCACTTCGTCGAGGACCTGCAGTGGGAGGACGCCGTTCCCATGATGCGTCGCCTCATCGAGCTGGCCGAGAGCCGCGGCCTGGCCTTTGGTGTCAAGCTCACGAATACGTTCCCCGTCGACGTCACGCGTGGCGAGCTGCCGAGCGAGGAGATGTACATGTCCGGCCGCTCGCTGTTCCCGCTGACGGTCGAGGTCGCCCGCCGCATCTCCGCCGAGTTCGACGGCAAGCTGCGCATCAGCTACTCCGGCGGCGCCGACGCCCGCAACATCCACGACCTGTACGCCGCGGGCATCTGGCCCATCACCATGGCCACCACGGTCCTCAAGCCCGGTGGCTACGAGCGCTTCAGCCAGATTGCCGGCATCCTTGCGGGCATGGAGCGCCGCGAGGACGTCGACGTCGAGGCCGTCACCGCGCTGGGCGAGAAGGCCACGGCCAGCAAGCTCTACCACAAGCCCATCAAGCCGGCCAAGCCGCACAAGGTGAGCGCGCCGCTGCCGCTCACGAGCTGCTTCACGGCCCCGTGCCGCTCCGGCTGCCCCATCCAGCAGGACATCCCGGCCTACCTGCACGCCGTTGACGAGGGCAACCTCGCCGAGGCTCTGCGCATCATCGTGAGCCGCAACGCCCTGCCCCACATCACCGGCAACCTCTGCCCGCACCCCTGCGGCGCCAAGTGCGAGCGCGCCTTCTACGAGGCCGAGGGCGCCCAGATCCGCGCCAGCAAGCTCACGGCCGCCCGTGGTGGCTTCGACGAGGTCCTCGCCGAGCTCAAGGCCGCCAAGCCCGCCGGCACCTCCGACAAGAAGGTTGCCGTCATCGGCGGCGGCCCGGCCGGCCTTGCCACGGCGTTCTTCCTGACGCGCGCCGGCGCCGACGTCACCATCATCGAGCGCACCAACAGGCTCGGCGGCGTCGCCCGTCACGTCATCCCCGAGTTCCGCATCTCCCACAACGACATCGACGCCGACGAGCAGCTGTGCCTGGCCTTCGGCGCCAAGGTCGAGCTTGGCCGCGAGGTCAAGAGCGTCGAGGAGCTCAAGGCCGAGGGCTACACGGACGTCGTCGTCTGCGTGGGCGCCTGGGCCCCGGGCCACGTGGGCCTCGAGTACGGCGAGGAGCACGACGTCCTGGAGTTCCTGCGCGCCGCCAAGGCCGGAGAGGACCTCTCCGCGCTTGGGACCGACATCGTGATCGTGGGCGCCGGCAACACCGCCATGGACGCCGCGCGCGTCGCCAAGCGCCTGCCGGGCGTCGAGAACGTGCGCATCGTCTACCGCCGCACGAAGCGCTTCATGCCCGCCGACGAGGACGAGCTGCAGGAGGCCCTGGCCGACGGCGTCGAGTTCTGCGAGCTGCTCGCGCCCAGGGGCGTCAGGTGCGGCAAGCTCACCTGCGATGTCATGAAGCTCGGCGAGGCCGACGAGTCCGGTCGCCAGCGCCCCGTCGCTACCGGCGAGACCGTCGAGGTCCCGGCCACGGCCGTCATCTGCGCCGTGGGCGAGCACATCGAGGGTGAGGTCTTCGCCTCCGCCGGCGTCGAGGTCGACCGCAAGGGCCGCCCGGCCGGCACCGCCACGGGTGTGGACGGCGTCTGGGCTGCCGGCGACTGCCGCCGTGGCCCCGCGACGTTCGTCGAGGCCATCGCCGACGCGCAGGCCGTGGCCCGCGACATGCTCGGCGCCGACTTCAACGCCTACGCCGAGGCCAACGCCGCCGCCTCCGTCGAGCAGTGCTACGAGCGCAAGGGCACCCTCTCCACCGAGGCCGCCCCGATCAACAACAGCCGCTGCCTGGGCTGCGCCAAGGTCTGCGAGGCCTGCTGCGACGTCTGCCCCAACCGCGCCAACGTCGCCATCGAGGTGCCGGGCCTGGCCCAGCACCAGGTGGTCCACGTGGACGGCATGTGCAACGAGTGCGGCAACTGCGCCGTCTTCTGCCCGTGGGAGGGCCGCCCGTTCAAGGACAAGCTCACCCTGTTCTGGAGCGCCGAGGACATGGGCGCCTCCGAGAACCGCGGCTTCCTGCCGCAGGCCGACGGCTCGTTCCTCGTCCGCCTTGCCACGGGCACGGGCGCCTATGACGTCGACGACGCCAACTGCGGCCTGCCCGAGGACGTCCGCCTCACGATCAAGGCCGTGCGCGACTCCTACGGCTACCTGCTCGCCAAGTAGGTGAGTTGCCGGGCGGGCGTCCCTCCCGCGCCCGTCCGGCTCGATCCTCAGGGAGGATCCCCAAGTCATTTGGACGCCTGCGGGGCCTGGGCCTCGCGCCCGATCTCGCAGGCGTCCCGCGAGAAACGAAAGGCCGAGACATGGCCTACGAGACCAAGAACACCCAGGGCGCCAAGCCTGCTGCCAAGCGGCCGCGAAAGCCCCGCCCCGTCGCCGTCGTCATGTGCAACGGCGGCTGCGACCTGCAGGGCTGCAAGCAGGGCTGCATCGGCTGCGGAACGTGCGTGGGCGTCTGCCGCAAGAACGCCATCCGCATCAACGAGCGCGGCGTGGCCGTCGTCGACCGCGACGCCTGCATCGGCTGTGGCCTGTGCGCGCGCTCCTGCGAGCAGGGCGTCATCCAGCTCGTCGAGCGCGAGTTCACAATCACGGCGCGCTGCTCCAACACCGAGAAGGGCTCAGACGCCAAGCTCGAGTGCGACAACAGCTGCGTGGCCTGCGGCGCCTGCGAGCGCGCCTGCCCGGCCGGCGCCATCCACGTTGTCGACAACCACGCCGTCATCGACTGGGTGCACTGCATCGCCTGTGGCATGTGCGCCACGAAGTGTCCGAGAAACGTCATCCGCGACGCCTTTGGCATCGTGGCCAAGAGGTAGGGGAGGAAAGACATGGCTGCCAAGTACAAGCTTCACATCAACGGCCAGGACTACGTCACGTCCGAGAACAAGTCGATCCTGCGCTACCTGCGCGACGATCTCAACCTTACGAGCGTCAAGGACGGCTGCTCGGAGGGCGCCTGCGGCACGTGCACGATCATTGTCGACAACCAGGCCGTCAAGTCGTGCGTGCTCACCACGAAGCTCGCCCGGGGCCACGACATCGTGACGATCGAGGGCCTCACCGAGCGCGAGCAGGAGGCGTTCGTCTACGCGTTCGGCACCGCCGGCGCCGTGCAGTGCGGCTTCTGCATCCCGGGCATGGTCATGGCAGGCGCCGCCCTGTGCCGCCGCACGCCCGACCCCACGGACCTTCAGATCTCCCAGGCCATCAAGGGCAACGTCTGCCGCTGCACCGGCTACAAGCGCATCCTCGTGGGCATCAAGAAGGCCGCCGCCATCCTTCGCGGCGACGAGCAGATCGACCCGGCCGCCGAGCGCGGCGACAACTACGCCGTGGGCGAGCAGATTTTCCGCGTGGACGTCCGCCGCAAGGTGCTGGGCTTTGGCAAGTACCCCGACGACATGACCGAGGCCGACTTCCCCGGCCTGTGCTACACCTCCGCGGTGCGCTCCAAGTACCCGCGCGCCCGCGTCCTCTCCATCGACGCGAGCAAGGCCGAGGCGCTTCCCGGCGTCGTGGGCGTGCTCACGGCCAAGGACGTGCCCCACAACCAGGTGGGCCACCTCATCCAGGACTGGGACGTCATGATCGCCGAGGGCGACGTCACGCGCTGCCTGGGAGACGCCATCGCGCTCGTTGTGGCCGAGGACGCAAAGACCCTCGAGAAGGCCAAGAAGCTCGTCAAGATCCAGTACGAGGAGCTCGAGCCCATCCGCTCCATCGAGGAGGCCAAGGCCCCCGGCGCCCCGCGCATCCACGACAGCTTCTTTGCGTTCGGCAACACCGTCGAGCTCAAGGACAACGTCTGTCAGAGCCGCCACGTCACGCGCGGCGACGCCGCGAAGGCGCTCGCCGAGTCCGCCTACACGGTGACGCAGCGATTCATCACCCCGTTCACCGAGCACGCGTTCCTCGAGCCCGAGTGCGCCGTGGCCGCCCCCTACAAGGACGGCGTCAAGATTTGGTCCACCGACCAGGGCGCCTACGACACGCGCAAGGAGTGCGCGCACATGTTTGGCTGGGACGCCACGCCCGAGCGCGTCGTCGTCGAGACGATGCTCGTGGGCGGCGGCTTCGGCGGCAAGGAGGACGTCTCCTGCCAGCACCTGGCCGCGCTGGCCGCCTACAAGTTCGGCCGTCCGGTCAAGTGCCGCTTCACGCGCCAGGAGTCGCTGTACTTCCACCCCAAGCGCCACGCCATGGACGGCACGTTCACGCTCGGGTGCGACAAGGACGGCAACTTCACGGGCCTCGACTGCGAGATCAACTTCGACACGGGTGCCTACGCGAGCCTGTGCGGCCCGGTGCTGGAGCGCGCCTGCACCCACTCCGTGGGTCCCTACAAGTACCAGAACACCGACATCCGCGGCTACGGCTACTACACCAACAACCCGCCCGCGGGCGCCTTCCGCGGCTTTGGCGTGTGCCAGTCCGAGTTCGCCCTCGAGAGCCTCATCGACCTGCTCGCCGAGAAAGCCGGCCTCGACCCGTGGGAGATCCGCTACCGCAACGCCATTGAGCCGGGCGAGGTCCTGCCCAACGGCCAGATCGCGGACTGCTCCACGGCCCTCAAGGAGACGCTCGACGCCGTGAAGGACGTCTACTACGCCAACCCCGGCCGTGCGGGCCTTGCCTGCTCCATGAAGAATGCGGGCGTGGGCGTGGGCCTGCCCGACGCGGGCCGCTGCAACATCCGCGTGGAGGACGGCCGCGCGGTCATCTACGCCGCCACCTCCGACATCGGCCAGGGCTGCAACACCGTGTTTCTCCAGGACGTCGCCGAGGCCACGGGGCTTCCCCTCTCGTGCATCGCCAACGGCGAGTGCTCCACCGAGGCGGCGCCCGACTCGGGCACCACGTCCGGCTCTCGCCAGACCGTCGTCACCGGCGAGGCGGTGCGCGGCGCGGCGTTCCTGCTGCGTGACGCCATGCTGGCCGTCGAGCGCGGCGAGGCCGTGCCCGAGGAGCGCGTGAGCGCAAAGGGGGACGGCATCACCCACGAGTTCGCCGACGGCACCACGTTCGAGGTGCCGGCCGAGCAGCTCACGCCGGGTCACGCCGTGCATCCCGAGCACCCCTCAGACGCCCTGCGTGCCCTCGAGGGCCACGAGTTCTACTACGAGTACCTCGAGAAGACCGACAAGCTCGGTGCCGACGTGCCCAACCCCAAGAGCCACATCTGCTATGGCTTCGCCACGCACGTGGCAATCCTTGACGACGAGGGCAAGGTTTCCGAGTTCTACGCGGCGCATGACTCGGGCCGCGTCATCAACCCCGTCGCCATCCAGGGCCAGATTGAAGGCGGCGTGCTCATGGGCATGGGATACGCGCTCACCGAGCAGTGGCCGCTCAAGGACTGCGTCCCCGAGGTCAAGTACGGCACGCTCGGACTGCTCCGCTCCACGGACATCCCCCAGATCCATGCGATCTACGTGGAGAAGGACGAACAGCTGCCCGTGGCCTACGGCGGCAAGGGCATCGGCGAGATCGCCACGATCCCGGCGGCTCCCGCCGTCCAGAACGCCTACCACGCCTGGGACGGCAAGCTCCGTTCCGACCTGCCCATGGCCGACACCTACTACAGCCACCGCCTCGGCCGCGACTAACGTGAACGGGGGACGTAACGTGAACGGGGGACGTGCCCCTGTTCGCGCCAAGGCACCTGATTCCTGGGGCCCGGACGAATCCGTCCGGGCCCCTTCTCGTCTTGGCCCCTGTCTCGCGCCCTGCCGTTGGCCCGATAAAAAAGCCTTATACCGATTTCTTTTTATTGTCAGACAAAATTCCAGACTTTTAACTCACTCGAGCTAGACGTTATTTCCAAAAATGAGAGCGAAAAACGGTTAACCGTCTGCCGGGTAAAACAGGCCGTATAAGCGGCGGAAACTTAAAAAATGTAAGCCTACCTGTAATTTAGTAGTAACTTTTTAGACCAGACAGTTAACCAACCCGTCATGCATGTCGGGTTACTCTGGGGACAGTCAATCCGACGCCACCGCCTCTCGGTGGCGTCACACAAGGAGGCTCCCCGGAGCTTGGCTGGTTTTACCCGCGCGGCAGAGGCAACGATCGAGCCCGCTTGACCGCGCGGGAGGAGAGGGGAGGGCACCGCGAACGCGGTGCAGGCGGGGAACATCGAAAGGTGGTACGTATGGCCGAGTTGCTGAGGATGGAGAACGTCAGCAAGTGCTTCGGTTCGTTCTACGCTAACAAGAACGTGAACCTCACGATCGAGCAAGGCGAGGTCCACACGCTCCTGGGCGAGAACGGCGCTGGCAAGTCCACGCTCATGAACGTCCTCATTGGTCTCTACACGCCAACTGAGGGCAAGATCTACATGCGCGGTCAGGAGGTGAACATCTCCAGCCCCGGCGTCGCCGTCGAGCACGGCATCGGCATGGTCCACCAGCACTTCATGCTCATCGAGGACATGACCGGCCTCGAGAACATCATCCTTGGCGACAAGCGCCACAACAGCCCGCTGCTCCAGATCGCAGACGATCGCAAGACGATCGAGGAGCTCATGGACCGCTACGGCATGGAGATCGACCTCGACGAGAAGGTCGGCGACATGTCCATCGGCATGCAGCAGCGCGTCGAGATCATGAAGGTGCTGTTCCGCGGCGCAGACCTCGTCATCCTTGACGAGCCCACAGCCGTGCTCACCGACCTCGAGGTCGAGGGCCTGTTCGACATCATGCACTCCCTCACCTCAGAGGGTAAGTCCATCATCTTCATCTCGCACAAGATGCGCGAGGTCATGCACATCTCCGACCGCGTCACCGTCCTTCGCCGCGGCGAGATGATCGACACCCTGCGCGTCGCAGACACCACCGAGCAGGAGCTCGCCGACCTCATGATCGGCCAGAAGTTCCAGGAGAACACCTACGAGAAGGTCCAGACGCCCGGCGACGTGGCCTTCGAGCTCAAGGACGTCTCCTACCACCCCGAGGTCAAGCACGGTGGCCTCAAGGATATTTCCATGCAGATCCACAAGGGCGAGGTCCTGGGCGTGGCTGGCATCGACGGCAACGGCCAGTCCGAGCTCGCCTCGCTCGTCACGGGCCTCATCAAGCCCGAGTCCGGCAAGGTCATGGGCCTCGACGGCTCCGAGATCGCCCTGTTCAGCCCGAGCGCGTTCATCGACTCCGGCCTGGGCAACATCCCCGAGGACCGCAACAAGATGGGCCTCGTGGGAGACATGACCATCGCCGAGAACCTCGTCCTCAAGCAGACGACCTCTGACCGCTTCTCCGCGGGCCACGGCGCCTGGCTCAAGCTCGACGCCATCAACGAGTACGCCAACAAGCTCAAGGACGAGAACGACATCCGCTGCACGTCCGTCAACCAGACGGCCCGCTCGCTGTCTGGCGGCAACCAGCAGAAGGTCATCCTCGCCCGCGAGCTCGACTCGCACCCCAAGCTGCTCGTGGCCGTCTATCCCACGCGCGGCCTGGACATCGGCGCCACCGAGTTCATCCACAACCAGATCATCGCCCAGCGCGATGCTGGCTGCGCGGTGCTGCTCATCTCGGCCGACTTCGACGAGGTGCTGAAGCTCTCCGATAGGATCACGGTCCTGTTCGAGGGCGAGATCATGGGAACGTATCCTGGCGCGAATCCTCCCATCAAGGAGATTTCGCTCGCCATGGCAGGAAAGTAGGAGGGGAGGAACAGTGGCTGACAACAAGAAGCTGGCAAAGGCCAAGAAGGCCGCCTCGACCCCTGAGGAGCAGCGCGAGAAGCGCCTGATGATCCTCACCCCGATCGTCTCGGTTCTGCTCGCCCTCATCGTGGGCGCCATCGTCATCGCGTGCCTGGGCAAGAGCCCCATCCAGGGCTATGCCGCCATGCTGCAGGGCTCGCTCGGTGACGCCGGCAAGATCGGCAAGACGCTCGAGCGCGCGTGCCCGCTCATCTTCACGGGCCTGGCCGCGGTGTTCGCCTACAAGTGCGGCGTGTTCAACCTCGGCGGCGAGGGTCAGTTCATCATGGGCGGCTGCGCCACGGCCACGGTCGTGCTTGGCCTTCACCTCACCGGTCCCATGGGCCTTCTGCTCGGCATCATCGCCGGCATCGTCGTGGGTGGCATCTGGGCGCTCATCCCCGGCATCATGAAGATCACGCGTGGCCTCAACGAGATGATCACCACGATCATGCTCAACTACATCGCCATGTACTTCATGGAGTACATCTTCAAGAACGTCTTCTCCGACCAGGGCCTGCCCAAGACGCTCGCCATGCCCAAGTCCACGCACCTCATGGACGTCGGCAGCGCCCATGTGGGCGTCATCCTGGCCATCGTGCTCGGCGTGTTCCTCTGGTACGTCATCTTCCGCACGTCGTTCGGCTTCAAGATCCGCGCCGTGGGCATGAGCCCCACCGCCTCCAAGGTCAACGGCTTCCCCGTGCGCGCCCTCGTGCTGCTCGCCTTCGTCATCTCCGGCGCCATCGCTGGCATGGGAGGCGCCGTGGAGCTGCTCGGCAAGACCCCGTTCCGCCTCGCTGACGGCTTCGGCTCCGGCTTTGGCTTCGACGGCGTTGCCATCGCGCTCATCGCGCAGCTCAACCCCATCGCAGCGATCTTCGTGGCCCTGCTGTTCGGAATCCTGTCCACGGGCGGCACGATGATGCAGTCCGTCATCGGCGTGCCCACGGCCATCGTCGACATCGTCCGCGGCCTCATCATCATCTTCGCCGTCGCCGGCATGGCCATGGTGAAGCTGCCCAAGGTCAAGGCGTTCTTCGCCAACCTTGGCTCCAAGAACAAGAAAGCTGAGGTGAACGCGTAATGGACTTCATGGTTGCGCTTCCCACCATCGTCAAGGCAATGGCGATGGGCGCCGTGCCCATCCTTCTCGCGGCGCTCGGCGAGGTCTTCTCCGAGAGGGCCGGTCTCGTCAATATCGGTCTCGAGGGCATCATGGCTGTCGGAGCGTTCGTGGCGTTTGCCGTGGGCAAGGTCACGGGCAACCTCTGGCTCGGCCTTCTGGTGGGCATGCTCGCGGGCGTGCTGGTGAACCTCATCTACGCCTTCTGCACGGTCACGCTCTGCTCGGACCACGTGGTCACGTCGATGGCCATCAACATCCTGGCCCCGGCCGTGGCGCTGTTTGGCTATAACCTGTTCGTGGGCGCCAACTCCGCCAACGCCACGGGCAGCCAGATGGCAAGCCTGGCCATCCCCGGCCTGTCTGACGTCCCCATCGTGGGCAACGGCCTGTTCAACCAGACGCTCCTTGCCTACCTGGCGTTCCTGCTCGTGCCCGTCGTGTCGTTCTTCTTCAAGCGCTGCCGCGCCGGCCTGTCGTTCCGCTCCGTGGGTGAGAACCCGCAGGCCGCCGAGACCCTCGGCATCAACGTCGTGCGCACCAAGTACGTGGCCTGCGTCGTCTGCGGCGCCCTCGCCGCGGCCGGTGGTGCGTTCCTGACGCTGTGCTACACGCCGATCTACACGGACGGCATCGTGATGGGCCGCGGCTTCATCGCGCTGGCAACCGTCATCTTCGGTCGCTGGAGCGCCGTGGGCGTCATGGGCGCCAGCCTGCTCTTCGGCTTCTTCGACGGCCTCAACGTGGCCCTGCAGGCCCAGTTCCAGGCCGCGCCGGTCATGTTCTTCAAGATGATCCCGTACGTCTTCACGATCATCGCGCTGCTGTTCTTCGGCTCCAAGCACGCCGGCCCCAAGGCAAACGGCCAGCCGTACTTCCGCGAGTCCCGCTAGCTCTTTTCGCCGGGTTGGGCGGCCCGCTCGCCCAACCCGGCCTGAATTGAGGGTGTCAGCTGCCTTAAAGCTGGGTATCAGTGTTTGTATGTTTGCAGGGCAAGGAGGGCGCAACGGGTGCGCCCGCAACGAGTGGGAAGGTAAGACCATCATGAGTGAGTCCAAGAAATCCCAGTCCCGAGTCATGCTCAACAGGCGCCAGGCCCTCGGCCTCGGTGGCGCCGCGGCGCTGACGGTCGCCCTGGCCGGCTGCGGTGGCGGCTCCGGCTCGGCCGCCACGGCCGCCGCGTCCGACTCCGCGGACGGCAAGTCCAGCTACAAGGTCGCCATGATCATGAGTGGCACCATTACCGACGGTGGCTGGGACCAGGGTCACTACGAGTCGCTCAAGCGCGCCATCGACGCCCACTCCAACTGGGAGATGCTCGAGCCCAAGGAGAACACGGCAGACGCCGACGCCGCCACGGCCGCCCAGTCCTACATCGACCAGGACGTCGACCTCATCGTGGGCAATGGCAACCAGTTCGCCTCCGACTGGGCCGAGGTCATTGCCGGTGCCGCCGACGAGCACCCCAACGTCAACTTCCTCATCACGAACACCGACCCCGAGGCCGAGATGGGCGACTACGAGAACCTCGACCACGTCGAGACCGTGCTGCCCGACTTCGTCCAGACGGGCGCCCTGGCCGGCGTCGTCGCCGGTCTCATGACCCAGACGAAGAGCATCGGCTTCATCGGTGGCATGAAGCTCCCGTCCACGACGAAGAAGTACTCCGCCTTCCTCGCCGCGGCCCAGAAGATCGATGCCTCCATCACGGGCCAGTACAACTTCGAGGCCGGCTTCACCGACGCCTCCCTTGGCACCAAGCTCGCCGAGCAGTGGATCAACTCCAACAACGTCGACGTCATGTGGGGCGACGCCTCCGCGGTTGACAACGGCGTGCGCCAGGCCCTGCAGAACGCCGGTGCCGACACGCACTTCGACATCGCCCAGCCCATCGATACCGTCGGCGACGACCAGCCGACCGTCGTGACCTCCACGATCACCGACTGGATGATCGGCCAGGCCATGGACGAGATCGAGGGCGGCAAGTTCGGCGGCGGCAAGGCCATCACCGGCAACATGGACAACGGTGGCGTGTCGCTCGGCAAGTTCTCCGACAAGGTCTCCCAGGACGTCCAGGACAAGATCGCCGAGTACTCCGACCAGATCAAGGCCGGCACGTTCATCAGCGACTCCGACGTCGAGGCCATCGAGAAGGGCCTCTAGACCCTCTCGACATAACGTCTAGGTAGCAAGGGACCGGGTCGGACTTGCTTCGACCCGGTTCTCTTTTGGTATGTGTCCGTAAAAAAGTACGGACATAAACAGGAAGGGAATAACATGAAGGATCACAAGCTCGTCTCCAGGCGTGACGCCATCAAGCTCGGCGCCGGTGCCGCCACGGCCGCTGCCGCCCTGTCGCTCGTTGGCTGTGGTGGCTCCTCCGACAACTCCGGCTCCGGTGACGCCGCCGAGGCCAAGGACAGCTACAAGGTCGCCCTCGTCATCTCGGGACCTGCCCTCGACGGCGGCTGGGGCCAGGGCCACTACGAGTCCCTGCAGAAGGCCTGCGAGGAGAACTCCAAGTGGGAGATGCTCGAGCCCAAGGAGAACACCGCCTCCGCCGACGCCGCCACGGCCGCCCAGTCCTACGTCGACCAGGACGTCGACCTCATCATCGCTGCGGGCAACGAGTTCTGCTCCGACTGGGCCGAGGTCGTTGCCGAGGCCGCCGAGTCGCACCCCAACGTGCACTTCCTCATGACGAACACCGATCCTTCCACCGACCTCGCCGACTACGAGACGCTCGACAACCTCGAGACCGTCCAGGTCAACCTCAAGCAGGCCGGCTCCCTGGCTGGCGTCGTCGCCGGCCTCATGACGAAGTCCAACTGCATCGGCTTCGTCGGTGGCATGCGCATCCCCACGACGCTCACGAAGTACTCCGCCTACCTCGCGGCCGCCCAGAAGGTCAACTCGGGCGTCAAGGGCGTCTACAACTTCGAGGCCGGCTTCTCCGACGCCTCTGCCGGCGTGAAGCTCACCGAGTCCTGGATTGGCACGGACAACGTCGACGTCATGTGGTGCGACGCCTCCGCCGTTGACGGCGGCGTGCGCCAGGCCCTCGAGACCGCCGGTGCCGACACGCACTTCAACATCGCCCAGCCGATCGACCTGTGCGGCTCCGACCACCCCTGCGTCATCACCTCCACCGTCACCGACTGGAAGATGGGAGAGGCCATGAGCGCCATCGAGGACGGCTCCTTCGGCGGCGGCAGGGTCATCGAGGCCAACATTGACAACGGCGGCATCTCGCTGGGCAAGTACTCCGACGCCGTCCCCCAGGACGTCCAGGACAAGGTTGCCGAGTACACCGACCAGATCAAGGCCGACACCCTCGTCTCCGACGACGAGGTCGAGGCCATCAGGTCCGGCCTGTAAGGCTCGCCGGCTGGCTTTACGCCTGACGAACTGGCGCTCGAGGCGCTCCTCGCACGCTCGCGAGGGGCGCCTTTCTTATGTGCGCGCCAGGTCAATTCGTTGAAGTCAACCGCATATAACGCCCAGCTCAGACGCGTTATTTCCGATTGACTAGTACCCGTCTGCGCGTCCAAATCGCCCGCTCACCGTATCGCCTCCGCCAGTAATTCTCTCGGTAATAAACTTTTGTTTGCATGCAAGACAACTTTTGAGAGTGAGGCGTCATGGAAAAGCTCAGGGAGGTTGGCCGTCCCGTTGTTCGCGTCGACGCGTATGACAAGGTGACGGGCCGCGCCAAGTTCACGGATGACCTGTGCCCCAAGCCCTGCCTCGAGGCAAAGATCTACCACGCCACGATCGGCAATGGTGTCGTCAAGTCCATCGTCACGTCCGAGGCTGAGAAGGTTCCCGGCATCGTCGCGGTGTTCACCTGCTTCGACGTGCCCGACATCTGCTACCCGGTCGCTGGCCACCCCTGGTACGCCGACAGCGCCGCCGCCAAGCGCGACCAGGCCGACCGCAAGCTGCTCGACTCGCGCGTGCGCATCTACGGCGACAACATCGCCGTCGTCGTGGGCGAGGACACGGTGTGCTGTGACCGCGCGCTCAAGAAGATCAAGGTCGAGTACGAGGAGTACCCCGTCGTCTACGACCCCATCGAGTCCATGAAGGGCACGAACCCGCCCGTCCAGGAGCGCAAGCCCGACAACATCGTGGCCCACTCGCTTGCCCGCACCTCCGAGGAGAACCTTGCCAAGGCCGGCTACAAGACGGTCGAGGAGGCCCTCGAGGACCCGAAGTACCACCACGTGAGCATCCATGCGGAGTCCCGCGAGCAGTCCCAGGTGCACATCGAGACGTGCGTCTCGTACTGCTACATGGAGGGCGGCAAGATCGTCTGCGTCTCCTCCACCCAGATTCCCCACGTCGTGCGACGCGTCATTGGTCAGGCGCTCGGCATCCCCTGGGGCGACGTCCGCGTCATCAAGCCCTACATCGGCGGCGGCTTCGGCACGAAGCAGGACGTGCACTACGAGCCGCTCAACGCCTGGATCTGCAAGCAGATCGGCGGCCGCTGCGTCAAGCTCGAGCTCACGCGCGAGGAGCTGTTCTGGGACACGTCGGGCCGTCAGCCCAAGAGCTTCGACGTCGAGTGCTCCTATGACGACGACATGAACCTGCACGCGCGCAAGATCGTGGCCTACTCCAACACGGGCGGCTACGTCCACCACGGCCACGCCCTCGTGCTCAACTCCGTGAACTCGTTCCGTTGGCTCTACCACACCCAGGAGGTCGCGACGCACTCCGAGGCGTTCACGATCCACACGAACGGTCCGCACACGGGCGCCATGCGCGCCTACGGCGTGCCCGAGGGCAACTGGGCTGCCGAGTGCCTCATGGGAGACATCGCCTACGACAACGGCTGGGACGGCGTCGAGTTCCGCCTCAAGAACGTCTACACGGACAAGTTCGTGGACGAGTTCACACCTGGTGGCATCATCGCGGCCCACACCTGCGGCATCCCCGAGTGCGTCGAGAAGGGCAAGGAGTACATCGAGTGGGACAAGAAGCGCGCTGAGTACGCGGGGGAGACCGGCCCCATCCGCCACGGCGTGGGCGTCGCGTTCTTCGTGTACAAGACGGCCGTCGCCCCGTTCGCGCTCGAGACGGCAACGGCTGCCGTGACGCTCAACCAGGACGGCTCCATCCAGCTGCAGATGGGCGCCACCGAGATCGGCCAGGGCGCGGACACGGTATTCTCGCAGATGGCCGCCGAGGCCATTGGCGTTGACACCGAGGACATCCACGTCGTGTCGTTCCAGGACACCGACGTCACGCCCTATGACTCGGGCGCCTACGCCTCGCGCCAGACCTACGTCTCGGGCACCGCGGTGAAGAAGGCCGGCGAGACCCTGCACAAGAAGATCGTCGACTACGCGCACTACCTGTTCCCCAGCGCGCAGGGCGAGCTTACGCTTCGCGACCACAAGATCTATGACGTGGTGGGAAACGTCGTCTGCACGCTTCCCGAGCTTGCTCTGGAGGCCTACTACAACCTCGACGCCGCCGACCAGCTCCACGCTCACGAGACGATCAACGTGCACACGAACTCGATCGCCGGCGGCTGCACGTTCGCAGACGTCACGGTGGACATGCCACTCGGCAAGGTCACGGTGAACAAGATCATCAACGTCCAGGACTCGGGTCGGCTCATCAACCCCAAGCTCGTGGAGCAGCAGATTCACGGCGGCATGGCGCAGGGCATCGGCTACGGCCTGTTCGAGGAGCTGCAAGTGGACCCCAAGACCGCCCGCGTGCTCAACCCGACGCTTCTCGACTACAAGATTCCCACGACCATGGACCTGCCCGACCTCAAGGCCGACTTCGTCGAGAAGCCCGACCCCACGGGCCCCTATGGCAACAAGGCCGTGGGCGAGACGCCGGCCATCTCGCCGGCGGCCGCCATCCGTGACGCCATCTTGAACGCCACGGGCTGCAAGTTCTACGTCGAGCCCATGACGCCGCAGCGTCTCTTCGAGGGCTTCAAGAAGGAGGGGCTCATCTAATGTATGACATCGAATCGCTGTACGAGGCAACGAGCGTGGCAGACGCCTGCCAGGCCCTCGCGGCAGACCCCGCCGCCGAGGTCATCGCCGGCGGCACGGACGTGCTCGTGAAGCTTCGCGAGGGCAAGGGCGCCCCGGCTCATCTCGTCTCCATCCACGGCCTTACTGACGAGCTCGACGGAGTCACGCTCGCCGACGACGGCACGGTCGAGATCGGTCCCATCACGTGGTTCCACCACGTCACGACGAGCCCCGTCATCCAGGCCACCGTGCCCACGCTCGGCGAGGCCTGCGACACCCCGGGCGGCCCGCAGCTGCGCGTCTCAGGCACAATTGGCGGCAACGTCTGCACGGCTGCCACCTCGGCAGACTCCGCCTCCACGCTGTTCGCCTATGGCGCGCTGCTCGACGTCCAGAGCGTGCGTGGCATGCGCACCATCCCCATCGAGGAGTGGTACGCGGGTCCCGGCCGCTCGCACAAGGAGCGCGACGAGGTGCTCGTGAGGATCCGCATCCCCAAGGACCACTACGAGGGCTTCACCGGCTACTACTTCAAGTATGGCAAGCGCAACGCCCTGGAGATCACGACGATGGGCTGCTGCTGCCTCGTGAAGCTCGCGGACGACAAGCGCACGATCGACGACATCCGCCTGGCGTTCGGCGTCGCGGGCCCCACGCCCATGAGGGCGCTGGCCGCCGAGGACGCCGTGCGTGGCATGGACGTCCACGATGCCGTGGAGCGCATCGGCGAGCTCGCGGCCGAGTGCACGAACCCGCGTGACAGCTGGCGCGCGTCGAAGGACTTCCGCCTCCAGCTCATCAAGGAGATGTCGAAGCGCTCCCTCACGTATGCGGCGCGCAGGGGAGGAGCTGATCTGTAATGGACATGAAGATTCTGAAGTGCACGGTGAACGGTAGGGAAGTCCAGGTGGGCTATGACCCGCGCGAGTCGCTGCTCGACACGCTGCGCAACCGCCTTGGCCTCACGAGCGTCAAGCGCGGCTGCGAGGTGGGCGAGTGCGGTGCCTGCACCGTCCTCATCGACGGCGTCGCCACCGACACGTGCCTGTACCTCACCGACTGGGCACAGGGCAAGGACATCCTCACTGTGGAGGGCCTGCAGGCCCCGGATGGCACGCTCAACCCCGTTCAGCAGGCGTTTATTGACCAGTTCGCCGTGCAGTGCGGCTTCTGCATCCCCGGCATCATCATGAGCGCCATGGAGATGATCAACACCGGCAAGACCTACACGCGCGACGAGATCCGCAAGAACCTCTCCGGTCACCTGTGCCGCTGCACGGGCTACCAGAACGTCATCGATGGCGTCGAGAAGGCCATCGAGATCGTCCACGGGGAGTGCGGCTCCGAGGAGTAACGAGAAGGCGGGCCCGGCTCACCATCGAGCCGGGCCCGCCTCTTTTGTAGCGCGGCGTTGGCGTGAAGTCCCTGCGCGGGCGCTACGCCCACTTCACGATGATCGTGTTGTTGTCGATCTTTCCGTTGCCCTTCTCGGCACCGTCGCCCACCTCAACGTCATAGCCCAGCCGCTGCAGGTCGTTCACGAACTTGGCCAGGCGCGAGCTGTACGTGTTGAGGATGCGGGCGGTCTGGATGGGCGAGATGAGGTCCTGGTCGCGCCCGTAGATGATGTCGCAGATGGCGTCGGCGACGTTCGTGTTGCTGTTGGCGACCAGGTCGTTGTAGAACGAGTTGCCCTCGCCCTCGCCATCGCCGTCGCTGGGGGCGAACTTCACGGACAGGACGGTGCGCCCGAACTTGGCGTACATGCGGATGCGCGTGTCCGTGCGGTGGATGGCGTTTCTGATGGCCCAGCTGATGGCGTTGTTGGACAGCGTGTCCGCCGCGGCCGTCTCCCTCGTGGGGTCCGCCTCGGCGGCCAGCGCGCGGGCCTCCTCGGCCTTGATCATGTCGAGCATGGCGTCTCCTTGGGTCCTTCTCGTCGTTTCTCGTTGATGAATTTGAGTATAAGCGCAAGGTCATACCCTTTTGGGATGACCTCTGACCGTTCACGTCCAAAAATCGGCCGTTGGCGTCCCGCTCGTGACTTCCTAACAAAATGTAAGCACATCTGAATATTCTTTAGGGTGTTTTATCGCCCCAATAAGGGGATGATGTGCGGCTGGCCCCGGGCCATCTGGGCCGGGTCGCGCAGGCGCGTGTCAGAGCGCCCTCACGAGAGGAACATGAATGGACAACACCAAGGAGACCGAGGCGGGCCTCGACAAGTCGCTGTTCAAGCGCGACGGCTTCCCGCCCCTGAGCTCGCTCATCCCGACGTCTTTGCAGCACGTGCTTGCCTCGTTTGCCGGCGTCATCACGCCTGCGATGATGATCGCCACCACGTGCGGCTTCACGGCCGAGCAGGAGACGGCCATCATCCAGGTGGCGCTCATCCTGTCGGCCATCGACACGCTGCTCCAGCAGTTCCCGCTGTTCGGGCGCATCGGTTCGGGCCTGCCCATCCTCACGGGCGCCTCGTTCGCGTTCCTGCCGGCCCTGCAGGCCGTGGGCGGTGAGTTCGGCTTCTCGATCATTCTCGGCGCCGAGATGGTCGGCGGCATCGTGGCCATCATCTTCAGCCTGTTCTACGACAAGATCAGGTGGATCTTCCCGCCGCTCGTCACGGGCACGGTCATCTTCACCATCGGCGTGTCGCTGTACCCCACGGCCATCAAGTACATCGCCGGTGGCGTGGGCACCGAGAACTTCGGCAGCGCCATGAACTGGATCGTGGGCCTCATCACGTTCGCTGTGACGTTTGGCCTCACGAACTTCACCAAGGGCATCACCAAGATCGGCTCCATCTTCTTCGCCATCATCATCGGCTGCGTCGTGTCCATCCCGTTCGGCATGATCGACCCCTCCGGCATCGGCGAGGCCGCCTGGTTCTCCCTGCCCAAGTTCATGCCGTTCGCGATCGACTTCGACCCGGCCGTGTGCATCACGATCGCCATCATCTACGTCATGGTGAACATCCAGCTCATCGGCGACCTCTCCGCCGCTACGGCCGGCTCCATGGACCGCATGCCCAAGGGCAGGGAGATCTCTGGCGGCATCATGGCCCAGGGCCTCGTCTCCATCCTGTCATCGCTGTTCGGCGGCGTGCCCACCTCGGCCTTTGGCCAGAACGTTGGCATCATCGTGAGCACGAAGGTCATCAACCGCTGGGTCTTCGGCGGCGCCGCCATCGTCTTCATGGCCGCGGGACTCTGCCCCAAGCTCTCGGCGCTTCTGCTCATGATTCCGCAGCCCGTCATCGGCGGCGCCACCATCAGCGTCTTTGGCACCATCACCCTGAACGGCATCCGAATCCTCGTGAAGGACGGCCTCACGCCGCGCACCTGCACCATCTTCGGCGTCTCCGTGGCCTTTGGCCTGGGCATCGCCCAGGTCTCCGGTTCGCTCACGGGCGTTGGCATGCCTGGCTGGATCAACACGATCTTTGGCACCTCGGCCATCACGCCGTGCGCCATCATGGCCATCGTGCTCAACCTGCTCATGCCTCCCGAGCCCGTCGAGGAGGAGAAGAAGCTCCACGTCTCCGACAGCGACTCGGAGGACGAGGAGTAGTCCATCTGCTACACGTTCGGTGGCGCGGCTTCTTCCCCGAGCCGCTCGCCGTTGTGTCCGAGGGTCGTCCCGCCACGCGCGGGCGGCCCTCTTTTTTGGGAAGCTAACAATTTGTTAGGGGCGTGGGCGGGGCGCCGCAGCGAATGTGTCGCTCGTGTGACGGACAGGCGCGTCGGCACCGCTGATCGTTATGTCAACTAGTGCGTTGACGTGCGTGTTCGATACGTGACGGTCCGGAGCCGCATCTCTCGCTCGCGGCCATTTTCGCAACGCTCACCAGACGGGGCAAAACCACCCTTGAATCTAAAACAAAGTGTGGTTTCATATGGAGTAACAAACTATTTGTTTGGTTATCAAACAAATAGTTGAATGCAACCAACCAAGGAGGTCTCGGTAACGTGAGCGAGAAGATTCAGTGGGCCATCAACCACATGCCCAAGAGCGATGACGCGCACCTCGGCATCATGTCGCTCGACAACGTCAAGAAGGCCCGCGCCTTCCACAAGAGCTTCCCGCAGTACACCGTGACGCCGCTCGCTCGCCTCGACGGCCAGGCCGCCCGCCTGGGCCTTGGCAACCTGTGCGTCAAGGACGAGAGCTACCGCTTCGGTCTCAACGCCTTCAAGGTGCTCGGCGGCTCCTTCGCCATGGCCAACTACATCGCTGACGAGACCAACCAGGACGTCGCCGACTGCACGTTCGACTACCTGACCTCCGACAAGCTCGCGAAGGACTTCGGCCAGGCCACGTTCTTCACCGCCACCGACGGCAACCACGGCCGTGGCGTCGCCTGGGCCGCCAACAAGCTCGGCCAGAAGGCCGTCGTGCACATGCCCAAGGGCTCCACGAAGCCGCGCTTCGACAACATCGCCGCCGAGGGCGCCAAGGTGACCATCGAGGAGGTCAACTACGACGAGTGCGTCCGCATGGCCGCCGCCGAGGCTGACGCCTGCGAGCGTGGCGTCATCGTGCAGGACACCGCCTGGGAGGGCTACGAGAAGATCCCGTCCTGGATCATGGAGGGCTACGGCACCATGGCCTCCGAGGCTGCCGAGCAGCTCCGCGAGATGGCCATCAACCGCCCGACGCACGTGTTCGTCCAGGCTGGCGTGGGCTCTCTCGCCGGCGCCGTCGTAGGCTACTTCACGAACCTGTTCCCGGACAACCCGCCCACGTTCGTCGTGGCCGAGTGCGCCCCTGCCGCCTGCCTGTACAAGGGCGCTGCCGCCGGTGACGGCGACCCGCGCATCGTTGACGGCGACATGCCCTCGATCATGGCCGGCCTGTGCTGCGGCGAGCCCAACATCCTGGGCTGGGACATCCTGCGCAACCACGTGACGGCGTTCGTCTCCTGCCCCGACTGGGTGACGGCCCGCGGCATGCGCACCCTCGGCGCCCCCGAGAAGGGCGACCCGCGCGTGATCTCCGGCGAGTCCGGCGCCGTGACGACCGGCCTTGTCGAGACGCTCATGCTCGACCCCGAGTACGCTGAGCTCAAGGAGGCCATCGGCCTGGACAAGACGAGCTCCGTGCTCTGCTTCTCCACCGAGGGCGACACCGACCCCGAGCAGTACCGCCGCATCGTCTGGGAGGGCGAGTACCCCACCTGCTAGGCACCACCGCCACGCCAGTGGCTTCATGCAATAGGTAACGAAGGCCATCGAACAGAAAGGTTCACGACATGGCTAAGCAGCTCGACTACGATCTCATCAAGAAGACCGCCCAGGACTACGGCAAGGACATGACGGCGTTCCTGCGCGCCATGATCTCTCACCCGTCCGAGTCCTGCGAGGAGGGCGAGGTCGTCGCCTGCATCAAGGCCGAGATGGAGAAGCTGGGCTTCGACGAGGTCAAGGTCGACGGCCTTGGCAACGTCATGGGCTTCATGGGCGAGGGCGACAAGATCATCGCCATCGACTCCCACATCGACACCGTGGGCATCGGCAACCGTGACAACTGGGACTTCGACCCCTACGAGGGCTTCGAGGACGACCAGCTCATCGGCGGCCGCGGCGGCTCCGACCAGGAGGGCGGCATGGCCTCTGCGACCTACGCTGCCAAGATGATGAAGGACCTCGACCTCATCCCCGAGGGCTACAAGGTCATGGTCGTCGGCACGGTCCAGGAGGAGGACTGTGACGGCATGTGCTGGCAGTACATCTACAACGTCGACGGCATCAAGCCCGAGTTCGTCATCTCCACCGAGCCCACCGACGGCGGCATCTACCGTGGTCACCGTGGCCGCATGGAGATTCGCGTCGACGTCCACGGCACGTCCTGCCACGGCTCTGCCCCCGAGCGCGGCGACAATGCCATCTACAAGATGGCCGACATCATCGCCGACGTCCGCAAGCTCAACAACAATGGCTGCGACGAGTCCACGGACGTCAAGGGCCTCGTCAAGATGCTCGACCCCAAGTACAACCCCGAGCACTACGAGGACGCCCGCTTCCTGGGCCGCGGCACCTGCACCGTCTCCCAGATCTTCTACACCTCGCCGTCCCGCTGCGCCGTGGCCGACTCCTGCGCCATCTCCATCGACCGCCGCATGACCGCCGGTGAGACCTACAAGTCCTGCCTCGCCGAGGTCGAGAACCTCCCGGCCGTCAAGAAGTACGGCGACGACGTCAAGGTCTCCATGTACATGTACGACCGTCCGTCCTGGACCGGCGAGGTCTACGAGACCGAGGCCTACTTCCCGACGTGGATCAACAAGGAGTCCGCGCCGCACGTCAAGGCCCTCGTCGACGCCCACAAGGCGCTCTTCGGTGACGAGCGCATCGGCTGCGAGAAGTCCATGGACAAGCGCGCCGGCCGTCCGCTGTGCGACAAGTGGACCTTCTCCACGAACTGCGTGTCCATCCAGGGCCGCTACGGCATCCCCTGCGTCGGCTTTGGCCCCGGCGCCGAGTCCCAGGCCCACGCGCCCAACGAGGTCACCTACAAGCAGGACCTCCCGACCTGCGCCGCCCTCTATGTCGCTGCCCTCAACCTCTACGATCCCTCGCAGGCTGACGGCAACGCCACGACCTACCGCGCCGAGCTCACGGACAACGACATCAAGTAGTCGCCCGTCTCGCACGCCGCTTTAGAATCTTGCCTGCCGCCCCGGCTCGGGGAGCAAAGGGGCGGCAGGACCCGCGCGGGCAAGCGTCCGCGCACACAACCACTAGGGGAGAGGAAACCCAATGAGCGATATCCAGCAGTATCTCGACGTCCTGTCTGGCCTTGACTTCAAGGGCATGTACAACAACGACTTCCTGCACACCTGGGACAAGACGACCGACGAGCTGAAGGCCCTCTACGCCACCGCCGCGGCCCTGCGTAACCTCCGCGAGCGCAACATCTCCTCCAAGATCTTCGACTCGGGCCTGGCCGTGTCGCTGTTCCGTGACAACTCCACGCGCACCCGCTTCTCCTTCTCCAAGGCCTCCAACCTGCTCGGCCTCGAGCTCCAGGACCTCGACGAGAAGAAGTCCCAGATCGCCCACGGCGAGACCGTCCGCGAGACCGCCACGATGATTTCCTTCATGGCCGACGTCATCGGCATCCGTGACGACATGTACATCGGCAAGGGCGACGCCTACATGAAGGAGGTCTCCGAGTCCGTCCAGCAGGCCTACGCCGACGGCGTCCTCGACCACCGTCCGACGCTCATCTCCCTGCAGTCCGACTCCGACCACCCCACGCAGTCCTCTGCCGACATGCTCTACCTCATCGAGGAGTTCGGTGGCCTCGAGAACCTCAAGGGCAAGAAGGTTGCCGTGACCTGGGCCTACTCGCCCTCCTACGGCAAGCCGCTGTCCTGCCCGCAGTCGCTCATCTCGCTGCTCCCGCGCTTCGGCATGGACGTCACCCTGGCCCACCCCGAGGGCTACGACCTCATGCCCGAGGTCGTCGAGCGCGCCAAGGGCTACGCCGCCGAGAACGGCACCTCCTTCAAGCAGGTCAACACGATGGCCGAGGCCTTCGAGGGCGCCGACATCGTGATCCCGAAGTCCTGGGCTCCGTATGCCGCCATGGAGAAGCGCACGAACCTCTACGCCGAGGGTGACGATGCCGGCATCGCCGCGCTCGAGAAGGAGCTTCTCGCCCAGAACGCCACGCACCAGGACTGGTGCTCCACGACCGACCTCATGGCCAAGACGGCCAACGGCCAGGACACGATCTTCATGCACCCGCTGCCCGCCGACATCTCCGGTGTCTCCTGCGAGCACGGCGAGGTCATGGCCGACGTCTTCGACATGCACCGCGACGGCATGTACAAGGAGGCTTCCTACAAGCCCTACGCCATCGCTGCCATGATGTTCCTCCAGAAGGTTGCCGACCCCGTCGCGACGCTCAAGGCGCTCGAGGCCGCCGGCACCCCCCGCTGGTATCAGGCCTAATGCCCCCGCGTCGGCCTAGCCGACTCGAGGCCTGATACACCTCAAAAGCCGGCCCCCACTGGGGGCCGGCGCTAGTTGGGACCCCCTCGGCCACCTCGCCATCCCCCCCCTCAAGTGGGGTGGCCGAGGGGGAACCCTGTCGCTTACCCTTTTGAACGGAGTCCCCCATGTCCAAGCGCATCGTCGTTGCCCTCGGCGGCAACGCCCTTGGCAAGAACCTTCCCGAGCAGATGCAGGCCGTCCAGGTGACCTCCAAGGCCATCGTGGACCTCATCGAACAGGGCAACGAGGTCGTCGTCGTGCACGGCAACGGTCCTCAAGTTGGCATGATCGCCAACGCCATGACCGAGCTGACGCGCAGCGATCCCGAGAAGTACATCCCGTGCCCGCTGTCCGTCTGCGGCGCCATGAGCCAGGGCTACATCGGCTATGACCTGCAGAACGCCCTTCGCGAGGAGATGGAGCGCCGCGGCATCGCCAAGGGCGTCGCCACCGTCCTCACGCAGGTCGAGGTCGACCCGGCAGACCCGGCCTTCGAGAACCCCACGAAGCCCATCGGCTCGTTCATGAGCAAGGAGGAGGCCGAGGGCCTCAAGGAGAGCCGCGGCTACGACTTCGTCGAGGACTCCGGCCGAGGCTATCGCCGCGTCGTCGCCTCCCCGAAGCCTAAGCGCATCGTCGAGCTCGACACGATCTCCTCGCTCGTGGCAGCCAACCACGTGGTCATCGCCTGCGGTGGCGGCGGCATCCCCGTCGAGCCCACGGGCAACCACCACCTCAAGGGCGCCGCTGCCGTTATCGACAAGGACTTCGCGGCCGAGCTTCTCGCCGAGTCCCTCGATGCCGACTACCTCGTGATCCTCACGGCCGTCGAGAAGGTCGCCGTGCGCTTTGGCAAGCCGGACGAGGAGTGGCTCGACGCCCTCACGCCCGAGCGCGCCCACGAGCTCGCCGACGCCGGCGAGTTTGGCAAGGGCTCCATGGAGCCGAAGGTCCTGGCTGCCGCGGCGTTCGCCGAGAGCAAGCCTGGCCGTTCCGCCCTCATCACGCTGCTCGAGAAGGCGCGTGACGGCATCGACGGCAAGACCGGCACCACCATTCGCGCCTAAGCGAACTCACGTGCAGGCCGCGCCCGGAACCGCAGGTTTCCCGGGTGCGGCCTGCGCTTACTTTGACGCGCGCAATCGTCGCGCGTGCCCAAGCCACGGTCGGGGATAATGGACACATGAGGCAAAGCGTACGGACATATCTGGTAGACGAGAGCGGCGAGCGAGTCTTCGGGCCCGGTCCCGCCGAGCTGCTTCGCCGCATCCGCGAGTACGGGAGCCTTCGTGCAGCGGCCATCTCCATGGGGATGGCCTACACGAAGGCACTCGCACTTGTCCGCAAGGCCGAGAAGGGCCTGGGTGCCCCGCTCACCACGCGCGTCGTGGGAGGCTCGGGGGGCGGAGGCTCCACGCCCACGCCCGAGGCAGACGAGCTGCTCGCGTCCTACGAGCGCTGGACGGCCGCCTGCGAGGGGAGCGCCGGCGCCCAGTACGCCTCGGCGTTTGCGAAGGGCGTGACCGCCACGACCCATGACGACGCAGACGCTGCCGCGCGCCGCGTTGGCGTGGCCGTGCTCGCCGCGGGTCACGCGCGTCGCTACGGCGCCAACAAGCTTGCCGAGCCCCTCATGGGCGAGGCCGTGCTCGAGCGCACGCTCGGATGCGTGCCGCCGGGCTGCCCCATCGTGGTGGCGTGCGGCTCGCGTGAGGCGCAAGCTATCTGCGAGCGCCGCGGCATCGACGTCGTGCACCCAGACGGCGGCTCCGAGCAGAGCGACTCCATGAGGGCGCTCGTGGCCTACGCGCAGCGTGCGGGCTGGGACGCCTGCGTCTTCGTGCCCGGCGACCAGCCGCTCGTCGAGCAGGGGAGCATCCGCACGATGCTTGCGGTCTCTGCCGCGAACCCAGATGCGGTCATCCGCCTGTCCTGGCGTGGGCGCGCCGCCTCGCCTTCTCTGTTCCCGGCGTCGCTGTTCTCGCGCCTCTCCCAGGTCACGGGAGACGCGGGAGGCTCTGCGGTTCTGGGTGACGACACGCGCTCCATCTCGGTGGAGGCGTCGTGGCCCTGGGAGCTCTGGGACATTGACACGCCCGATGACCTCGGACGTTGCCAGGAGATTATCGAATGTGGTCTTGGTCGTGGAGGGAGTAACTAGCATGGTCATCATTCAGGGTGGCACGCTTGTGTGCCCCGACGGGCTGCGTCGCGGAGACGTGGCGCTCGACGGCGACAAGGTCGTGCGCATCGCGAGCGCGATCGAGCCCGCCGCCGGCGACGAGGTGTATGACGCGCACGGCTGCTGGGTGTTTCCCGGCTTCATCGACGCGCACACGCACATGCAGTGCTGGACGGGCATCGACTGGACGGCCGACAGCTTCGAGACGGGCACGCGCGCCGCGGCGTGCGGCGGCACCACGACGATCGTGGACTACGCCACGGCCGACCGAGGCGTCACGATGCCCGATGCCCTCGACGAGTGGCACAAGCGCGCCGACGGCACGTGCACGGCAAACTACGCCTTCCACATGGCGCTCGCCGAGTGGAACGAGCGCAACCGCGCCGACCTCTCCGTCATGCGCGAGCGCGGCGTTTGCTCGTTCAAGTCCTACTTTGCCTACGACCACCTGCGCCTCGATGACGCCGAGACGCTCGAGCTTCTCGAGGCCCTGAAGCCCCTGGGCGGCACGCTGTGCGTCCACTGCGAGAACGGCACGCTCGTCGATGCCCTGCAGCAGCGCGTCTATGACGCGGGCATCCACGGCCCCGAGGGACACCCCCTGAGCCGCCCCGCCGAGTGCGAGGCCGAGGCCATCAGCCGCCTGCTGTATCTGGCGCACCTCGCCGGTGACGCCCGTGTGAACGTGGTGCACCTCTCGACCAAGCTTGGCCTCGAGGCCATTCGAGCCGCCAAGGCCCGCGGTCAGAAGAACATCTTCGTGGAGACGTGCCCGCAGTACCTGCTGCTCGATGACACGTGCTTCCTCAAGGACGGCCAGGACGGCCTCGAGGGCCTCGAGTTCGTCATGAGCCCGCCACCGCGCAAGCCCGCCGACCGCACGGCGCTGCGTGAGGCGCTCGTCAACGGCGAGATCGACACGATTGCCACGGACCACTGCAGCTTCAACATCCACGGCCAGAAGGACCGCGGCATCGACGACTTCCGCAAGGTTCCCAACGGCGGCGCCGGCGTGGAGCACCGCCCCGCGCTCATCGCCACGACGTTCGCAGACCAGCTTGGTCCCGAGGACCTGTGCCGCCTCATGAGCGAGAACCCCGCCAAGGTCTTTGGCATGTGGCCCGCAAAGGGTCGTCTCGCCGAAGGTGCCGACGCGGACATCTGCGTGTGGGACCCGTCCGTGAGCTGGACGATCAGCGCGGCCACGCAGCACCAGAACGTCGACCATACGCCCTACGAGGGCTTCGAGTGCCAGGGCCGCAGTCGCTTCACGTTCGTGAACGGCGTCCTGGCCGCCCGCGAGGGCGAGCCCACCGGCGAGCTGCCCGGCCGCTACGTTAGCCGCTAGTTGACAAAGGGACACTCCCTTTGTCAACCCGCTTGGTACCATGCCCCGGTTCCGGGGTTCGAGATATGCCGCGTCACGCGGCACGAGAGAAGGAGTTTCACATGGCCATTGAGGCAATCGTCACCGACAAGGCTCCTGCCGCCGTTGGTCCCTACTCCGCCGCCACCAAGGCCGGCAACTGCATCCACGTCTCCGGCCAGCTGCCGGTTGACCCTGCCACCGGCGAGTTTGCCGGCGACGACATCGCTTCCCAGACTCGTCAGAGCCTGACGAACGTCAAGAATGTGCTCGAGGCCGCCGGCGCCACCATGGCCGACGTCGCCGAGACCACCGTCCTGCTCGACTCCATCGCCGACTTCGGCGCCATGAACGAGGTCTACGCTGAGTTCTTCTCCGCTCCGTACCCGGCCCGCGCCGCCTTCGAGGTCGCCGCGCTGCCCAAGGGTGCCAAGGTCGAGATCAAGGCCGTCGCCTACCTGTAAGGCGTCTTGTTGGGTCACATGACCGCTTCGAGTGGGGGCCGTGCCCATGGGGTGCGGCCCCTTTTCTGTGGCGCGACCGTCCATACCGCTCGCGGCTAATTTGCGTTTCTCAGGCGGTGCGGGGTGTGGCTGGGGTAGACTAGAACCCGTGGCCTAAGCGGCCACGTATTGTTCAGCGCGCAAGCGCATTTGTTGCCCCCGGAGGGGCAAACGAAAGAAAGGCACGTCATGGCTCAGGGTACTGTTAAGTGGTTCAATCCGGACAAGGGCTACGGCTTCATCTCTCGCGAGGACGGCGACGACCTGTTCGTCCACTACTCCGAGATTCAGATGGACGGCTTCAAGACTCTTGACGAGGGCCAGGCTGTCGAGTTCGACATCACCACTGGTCAGAACGGCAAGCTCCAGGCCTCCAACGTCCGTAAGCTCGCCTAAGTCCGACTTACATACGCTTGGAAGAGGGGCGTCCCAACCGGGGCGCCCCTTTTTTGTGCGGTGACAGAACGACCCCGTCCACAGAACGACCCCGTCCCCAACTGTCACCGTGACACGTGGGGACGGGGTCAAACTGTCACCGTCTATTGGACCTTGGTGGCAAACTCCAGATACTGGACGTGCGAGAGCTTCTTGAACGCGTCGTTGGCGCGCTCGTAGGCATAAATCGCCTCGGACGGCATGGGTGTCTCGGGGCCCTCGTTGGCCAGGCTGTTGTGCCAGAAGCCCTGGTTGTCCTGGTAGGCGAACAGGTTGATGGCCGGCATCTCGAGACGTGCGCCCAGGGCGGCCTTCTGGTAGGTCGTGAGGGGCGCTCCCACGGCATCGGCCATGAGGGCGCCGAGCGTGCTCGTGGAGGCCTGTTCGATGCGCATGCCGTCCGTGGCGGCCACGTCGTAGTTGGCCCAGACCATATAGTTGGTCTGGTAGGCGCGGGCGGCGTGGGTGGCGTCGTCCTCGCCCGTGTAAAGCGCGTCGTTGATGTTCATGCCGATGTTGGGCTGGTGGTCGCCAAAGAACACGAGCACGACGGGCCTGTCGAGCGTGCGCAGCTGCTCGATGAACCACGCCAGGTCGCGGTCGGACGCGTCGATGCAGGCGAGGTACTCGTTGAGCTGGGCGTCCACGGCCTGCCCAAGGTAGCCCGTCTCGTAGCCGCGCAGCTGATCGGGGTCGATGTTGCCCTGGTCGTAGCCGCTGTGGTTCTGCATGGTGACGTCGAGGATGAACTGCGGGTCGCTGCCGCTCGCGAGCTGCTCGAGGACCTTCTCGTAGGTTGCCTGGTCCGTGACGCCGCTGTGGAACGTGGGGGCGCCGGCGAAGTCGTCGATGGAGAGGAACTGGTCAAAGCCCATCTCCTCGTAGACCTGCTCGCGGTTCCAGTTCGTGGGGAGGTTGGGGTGCATGGCCGTGGTGGCATACCCCAGCTCGGAGAACTGGCGCGCCAGGTTGGCGGGCCCCTCAAGGTCGTAGAGTGTGTAGGGATACAGTCCCATGCCGATGTAGGCCAGGCTGTTGCCGGTCATGGCCTCGAACTCGGAGTTGCAGGTGCCGCCGCCGTAGGCCGACACGGCGAGGTTGCCGCGCACGAGCGCGTCGTTAATGGACTTGAAGTAGCTCGGGCCCTCGTAGCCCACGCCCAAGTCCCCGTAGATGCTTGAGAGGTCGCTGAACGTCTCGTTCATGACGACGACCACGCTGGGCTTCTCGGAGGCGAACTGCGCCTGGCGGGCCTCGATGACCGCGGGGTCGCAGCTTGCGTCGTAGGCCTGTGCGAGCGAGGCCTCCGTGGCGGCGGCCTCCTCGTCGGTGTAGCCCTCGGGCACGGAGATCTTCATGTCCTGGGCCATGGTGAGAAACGTAGGCACAAAGCCTTGCGCGTAGTAGCTGTTGGCGGGCCATCAGTAGTCGATGCTGGTGCCGTAGGTCTCGCGGATGTCGCAGGTGTTGTAGGCGTTGACGCCGCTCCACACGCAGCAGATGGCCACCACGGCCGTGATGGCAGCGCGCAGCCATGGGCGCACGGGGGACTTGCCGCTGGGGCGCATGAGCATGCAGGCGACGAGCGAGGCGAGAAGCGCCACGATGCCTTGGGCGATCTGCGGGGTGGCCTCGTAGGTGAAGCTGCTGCCCACGGCCGCCGCGGTGCCAAGGGCCATGAGGTCGGACGGCAGGATCGCGGTGCCCTTGAGCACGAGCATGAAGCCCTGAGCGATGCCGAGGGCGTCGAGCCCGGCCACGGCGAGCGCGAGAACCGCGCCGCGTCGCTGGCCCACGAAGTAGGCGCTGACGAGGACGATGGTGACGACGGAGCGCTCCAGCCTGATGAGGGAGGGGTCGACCTCGGACAGGTTCGTGTTCCACGGCAGCTCGAGCGTGAGCGTCGTGGCGGCGACGAGGGCCACGAGCAGCAGCACATCGCGTGCCACGGGGATGGCGCGGCCCAGCACGCTCGTCTTGAGGTCCTCGCTGTTAGCGAGGGCATCGAGCGGGCGCAGCAGGTACTCGCGGGCCACGGAGAGCGCCGCGCCGGCCAGGGCTATGGCTTCGATGAGGGCGAACGAGTCGTCGTCGATGACGAGCAGGCCGCTCGCGCGCACCTGTGCTAACGCAATGGCGACAACGACAAAGACGAGCGCCCACAGGATGCTCGCCGGCTTGAGAAGGGGATGCAGGCCGCGCATGCGCTCGCGCAGGCCCTCAAGATTGAGTTTGGGGTTCATGTCACCTCGGTAACGGGATTGATGCAACCCTTATAGTTTACAGGAAAGCTGCGAGGTAGTTAGGGGTGCTCGTGTGCGGCCGGGCGCGTTCGGGGCCAGCCGCGGGCGCTACAGCTCCGTGACGCTGCCCGCACCGTAGCCCTCGTTGCGCACGACGTGGCGCAGCTCGTCGGCCTTGGCCGGCTCCTTGGTGCGCACGGTGGCCGTGCCGGCCGCGAGGTCGACGCTCGCCATGGTGCCCGGGCGCGCGTTGAAGGCGTTCGCGATGCGCTTGGCGCAGTTCTCGCAGCTCATGCCGTCGACCTTGACCTGGTAGACGTGGGCGTAGTGGCTCGCGTCCTTGTCTTTCGGCCCCTTGGCGCGCACGACGTCGGCCCCGCCGCAGCAGTCTCCCTTGCCGCCTCGAGCAACGTAGCCGCGGATGACGAGAACCGCCGCGACGACGACGGCAACGACGATGATGATGTTGATGGCCACTCTGCCTCCAAGTGTTTGTCTCGGTTTACTTTCCTCAGTGTAGCGCGTCTGGCGGACGTTGGGCACGGCTCCGCGGCCTCGCGTGCAGCTCGCGCGTCTGAGGGCACCGCCTGTCCCAAGATAACTTTCAGGTTTGATTCAATCTGGTAGCCTGAGAGCTACAGGGGCGGGGAAGGCCTGCCCGAGGAGGAAGGAGCACCATGGAGTACAAGAGCATCGCACGAAGGGCGCTCGCCCTCGTCTGCACGGTTGCGCTCGCCGCCGTGCCAGCGCTTGGCCTCACCGCCTGCGGTGGCCCCAGTGACGAGGAGCTCATCAAGCAGACGCTCACCGCGGACCTCGATGCCGTCAAGACGGTTGACGAGGACACCGTCAAGAGCATGATGGGCGACAGCCTGGTGAGCGAGATGAAGGGCTACGGCATCGACGCGTACGAGTTCTACTCCAACTGCGTCAAGGCCTTCTCGTATGACAACCTGGCCGTGAAGGTGGACGGAGATACCGCCACCGCCACGGTTGACGTCACGAACGTCGACGTCGAGAAGGTCATGACGGCGTGGATGAACGACGTCTCGGCCTACATCACCTCGCAGGAGGCCATCGACGACTACAACAACCTGGGCGAGAACGGCATGATGCAGAAGCTGCTGCAGAACCTCACCGATGCCCTTGGCGCGGACGACGCTCCAACCAGGACCGGCACTATGTCCATCGACCTCAAGAAGGGCGACGACGGCTGGGAGCTCTCGGACAGCTCGGAGCTTGCGTCCCTCGTGTTCGCCGGTGCCGACCTCAGCAGCCTCGATAACCTGTAGCGAGCGGTTGGGCTCGCGGCAGCCGTGAACGCGCGGGCTCGTGCCGGCCGCTAGGCCCTCACATACGTGTCGAACTCAAAGGCGACTCCCTCGGGCGTGACGAGGGGGTCGCCGTTCTCGTCATGGGTGCGGGCGGCCGCAAGGCGCCAGGAGGCGTCCTCGTCCAAGTTGGGGAAGTACGTGTCTGCCGGCCTCACGCAGTGGTTCTTCGTGACCTCGGCCGTGGCGCAGCGGCCGATGAGCGCGTGGTAGAGCGCGCCGCCGCCGATGAGCCAGGTCTGATCATCTGCGATGAGCTCAAGGGCCTCCTCGATGGAGTGGGCCACCTCCACGCCCTCGCGCGCAAACGAGGCGTCTCGCGTGAGCACGACGTTGCGGCGGTTGGGGAGGGGGCGGCCGCCCGGGAAGCTCTCGAGCGTGCGACGGCCCATAAGCACGGTGTGGCCCTTGGTGCAGGCGACGAAGTGGCGCATGTCCCGGCGGTTTTCGACCACCATACCGCCATCCAGGCCGATGCCCCAGTCGTCGCACACGGCGACGATGGCGTGAAGCGTGGCAATGGGGACGGGTTCCGTTGTCACCGTTGGCCTCCTTGGCTAGACCGCGATGGGGATGTTCTTTACCTGCGGGCCGTGCTCGTAGCCCTCGACGACGAGGTCGTCGGTCGTGAAGTCGTAGAAGTCCGTGACCTCGGGGTTGAGCGAGACGCGCGGCGCGTCGTAACGCGGGCGGGAGATGAGCTCGCGGATGATGTCGACGTGGCGGTCGTAGATGTGGGCGTCGGCGATGACGTGCACGAGCTGGCCGGCCTCCATGCCCACGCTCTGGGCCACCATCATGAGCAGGATGGCGTACTGGCACACGTTCCAGTTGTTGGCCGCGAGCACGTCCTGGCTGCGCTGGTTGAGCACCATGTTGAGCGTGAGCCTGTCGTGGCCCGGTGTCTGGGTGACGTTGTAGGTGCAGCTGTAGGCGCACGGATAGAGGTTCATCTCGGAGAGGTCGGCGAACACGTAGGTGTTCGTCATGATGCGGCGCGAGAAGGGCGTCTCGCGAAGGTCATAGAGGACCTTGTCCATCTGGTCCATGTCGCCCTGCGGATAGTGGGACTTCTGGCCGATCTGGTAGCCGTAGGCCTTGCCGATGGAACCCGTCTCGTCTGCCCACTCGTCCCAGATGTGTGAGTGCAGGTCGTGGATGTTGTTGGACTTTCTCTGGTAGATCCAAAGCACCTCGTCCATGGCACTCTTGAGCGCGGTGCGGCGCAGCGTGAGCGCGGGGAACTCCTGGCGCAGGTCATAGCGGTTCACGACGCCGAACTGCTTGATGGTGTAGGCGGGCGTGCCGTCCTCCCAGTGGGGGCGCACCTTCTGGCCCTCCGTGGTGGTGCCGTTCTCGATGATGTCTGTGCACATGGCGCAGAACAGGTCGTCTGCCTTGCTCATGGAACGTCCTTTCTGGGCGGGCGCGTTGGCGCCGTGGGCACGCTACTTGTTGGCGGCCGAGGCCGACAGGGCGCGCGTGAGGTCGATGGCGGGGTCGGTGACGTCGCTCGCGTCGTTGTCGAGGTCTGCGAGCTCCTGCTCGGTGTGACCCTCGGGTGAGGCGAGAATCGCGACGAGCTGGGAGAGCTTGTCCCAGCGCTGCCTCGTGGCGTCGCGGCCCTCGGTGAGGTTCTCGAGGATGTTCGCGGCGGAGGCGCCGGTGATGGAGCCCTCCTCGGGCAGGGCAAGCGCGTCGATGGAGGCGGCCGTGTCCTGGCAGACGGTGGCGGCCTGGGCGAGCTCGTCTGCGCGCGTGGCGTCGTCTGTGGCGGCCTGGGCGGCGCGCAGGTGGCCGGCGAGCTGGGCGGCGGCGTCGGCGTCGGTCTTGGCGAGGGTCTTCACGTAGGAGGACACGACCTGCTGCGAGCCCGAGTAGTCGCTCGCGAAGACGTAGTCGTTTACGGAGTAGTCGGCGGCGGTGAGCTCGACGTCGAAGACGTTGTCGGCCGTGAGGTTGCGCGAGGAGCGGCCCTTGGGCTCGAGGTCGTCGAGGAAGTCGTCGTAGTCCAGGTCGTCGTAGAGATGGCTGTCGTAGTAGGCGTCGCTGGCGACCTCGCCGGCGGCAACGACGAGGTTGGAGACGGCGAGGCCGAGCGCCACGAGCACGGCGAGGGCCGCCACGACGATGACGTAGGGGAGCGCCCCTGCGTGGTTGTCGGTGGAGGTGGTGGCGCTGGCGCTCTCGATGACGGGCTGTGGGGCCGGTGCAGGAGTGGGCTGCGGCTGCGGGCTGGGCTGCGGGGTTGAGGCAGGCGTGGCCGCAGGCTGCGGGGCGCTCTGCTGGGTGTTCTCGTCCATGGCGTGTCCTCTCGTGGGGGATGTGCGGCTCTAGGCGAGGTCCTCGAGGCGGCCGTGGCACTCGTAGCGCGTGAGGCGCGCGATCTTGTTGTGCTCGTCCACGAAGACGACGCGCGGCTGGTTCTCGCGGGCCTCCTCGGGCGTCATCTGGGCGTAGCACATGATGATGACCTTGTCGCCGGGGGTCACGAGGTGGGCGGCCGCGCCGTTCAGGCAGATGACGCCGCTGCCCGGCTCGCCGGAGATGACGTAGGTCTCCAGGCGTGAGCCCGTCTCGACGTCCGCGACCTGGACCTTCTCGTACTCCAGGATGCCCGCGGCGTCCATGAGCTGCTGATCGATGGTGATCGAGCCGATGTAGTCAACCTCGGCCTGGGTGACCGTGGCGCGGTGAATCTTGCCCTTGAGCATGTTGAGCTGCATTGTTCTCGCTCTCTTTTGCGCTTCGCGCGCGATGCCGCGCGTCTAACGGATATACGTTACACCTCAGGGGAGCGAAGCGCGAGATGCCGCGGCCGAAGCCCATCGTAATTGCGCGATGCCTTCAGCACCTGCGGCATCCGCGACACTCGTGACAGGCGCGATGCGCAGGCGCCCGCGACGGAAAAAAGAGCCCCGCCGGCGCGAACCGACGAGGCTCATCATGATTGGCCATCACGCAGCCGTTGGCGCGGGGCTCTGGTTAGGCCGCCAGGGCTGTCGCGTCGGTGGCGTCCCCGGCGGAGGCGCTTGTGGCATCGCTGCCGGTGGTGGCGTTGGGCACGCTGCCCTCGGGCTCGTCACCCGCGGCATTGGTGCTCGTGCCGGGCTCATGGCCAGTTGTGTCGCCGGCATCGGGCGTGGTGCCCTGCTCGGCAGCCGGTGCCTCGGGTGTGGTGCCCTGGTTAGTGTCCGGGGCCCCGGGAGTCGCCGGCACCGCGGCCGCGTCGCCCTCATTGGCGGGATTGCCTCGGGGCACGTACTCCGCCTTCGTGTAGTACGTCGCCGCGACCCCGACCGGCACGTTTGCGATCGCGTACGCGGTCCCGTCGGCCCCGTAGAGGGTGCTGGGGAGCGAAGTCGACGTCAGGCTCTTCGTCCACTGGCCCCCGAGAGTCAGTGAACGGAGCGAGGAGCAGCCGTTGAACATTTCGCCAACGTTGCTGACCTTGGCAGAGCTCCAGTTCGAAAGGTCAAGTGAAGCGAGCGAGGAACAGCCGTAGAACGTGCGAGACATGCTCGTGACGCTCGAGACGTCCCACTTCGAGACGTCGAGCGTTGTGAGCTTGCTGCAGGTCTCGAACATGCCGGATATGAGCGTGACGCTCGAGACGTTCCAATTCTTCACGTCGAGCGTTGTGAGATTGCTGCAGGTCTCGAACATGGCGCGCATATCCGTGACCTTCGAGACGTCCCACTTCTTCACGTCGAGAGTTGTGAGCTTGCTGCAGGCCCTGAACGTGCTATGCATGTTCGTGACCTTCGAGACGTCCCACTCCGAGACGTCGAGCGCAGCGAGCGAGGAACAGCCATAGAACGTGGCGGCCATGCTCGAGACGCTCGAGACGTTCCAGTTCGTCACGTCGAGCTTGGCAAGGGTAGAACAGCCGTAGAACATGTTGGACATGTCCGTGACGCTCGAGACGTGCCACCCCGAGACGTCGAGCTCAGCGAGCGAAGAACAGCCGTAGAACGTGCCGTACATGTTCGTGACGCTCGAGACGTTCCACTCCGAGACGTCGAGTGTGGCGAGCGAGGAACAGCCGTAGAACGTGCCGATCATGCTCGTGACCTTCGAGACGTTCCACTTCGAGACGTCGAGCGTGGCGAGCGAGGAACAGCCGTAGAACGTGATGCGCATGCTCGTCGTTCTCGACGTGTCAAGTTTGGCAAGGTTTGCCGTGGTGAGATTCTTACAGCCCTTGAACCAGCCCTCCATCGTCTCGGGGCTGATGCCCTCGTCGACGGCGGTCACGCTCGTAAGGCGGTCGCTTCCGTTAAAGAGATTCGTCATGTTCTCGATGCCCGTGACCACCTTGGTGACCGTGCGGCCGTCGAAGGTGTCGCCGACGTCGGGGACCTCGAACCTCTTGTAGAGGCCGGCGGTGTTATCCGAATACCACACGGCGAAGGCCTGCTTCTGCCCGAAGGAGAAGTCGACCTTGGCGAGCGCGGAGGCACCGTTCGCGGCGGCCTCGAGCGTGGAGGCGTTGGCGGTCGCGTCGAGCTTGCTCACGGACCAGTCGACGGAGACGCTTGCGCCCGGGGCGAGCGTCTCGCCGGTCTTAGCCTGCGAGAAGGAGCCGTTCTGGTAGGAGAACCACTGGGACTTGGCGTCGCCCGCGACGGACGAGCTTGCGGAGAGGGAGATCGCCTTGTCGGAGGAGGTGACGGAGACCGCGCCCAGGCTGACCTCCTCGGAGCCCACGTTCTTCATCTCCCAGCTTGATGGTGTGATGACGTTGCCGTCGTGCTTGACGACGCAGGGGACGGTCGTGGGGACGTTCACGTCGACCTGGCCCTCCGCCGCGAGGGCGGGGGGGGGGAGCGGCGACGAGCGCGGCCACGAGCGAGAGAGCGCCCGCGAGGGCGCCGAGGAGCCTACTCCTGGTCATCGTGTGCCCCCTTGTGATCGCGCGAAGTCACGGCGAGGCCTGCCGCACACGCGGCGGCGCCCGCCAGCAGGAACGGCGTCCAAGCTGCTGGATCTCCCGTCTGCGGCATGCGGCCGCCGGCGGGCCTTGCGGACGTCTGGTTGTTCTCGCCGTCCTGGTCCCAACCGGGGCCGGCGACGATGGTGACTTCGGTCGTGCCAGTGTCGGACGCCTGCGCGAGCGCGGGTGCCGGGCAGAGCACGAGGGCCCCGGCAAGCGTTAGCGCGGCGGCTGTCGCCGCTCCTCTTCTAGCGTCCATCGACTGCCGCCTACTGAGCGGAACCCGCGGCGAGCGTCCACGTGACGGTCGCGGCTTTCTGGGCGGAGGAGAGGTTGAGGTTCACGTTGGCGACCCTGCCGGTCGAGGCGACGGCGACGGAGTCGGTCGCGGAGCCCGCGTAGCCCATGTCCCAGGTCGCCTTTCCGGAGAGGTTGTCGGGGTGGGCGGCGGAGACGCCGTTGAGCTCGAAGGACAGCGCGTTGGCGTCGCTGGACTTCGAGGCATCGGCGACGAGCTTCCAGTCCGTGCCCTCAGTGGAGGCGGACATGCCGGTCACGTGGATGGGGAAGACGGACTTGTTGGTGATCTTGGTCGCCTCGGCGGAGGGGCCGACGAGGGTGCCATCAGCCTTGGCGGCGAACGGGATCACCGTGGGGACCTCGAAGTTGAGCTGGTCTTTGCCTTGGGTGTCCTTCTCGGCCTGGATGGTGACCTCAGTCGAGCCGGTGTTGCCGCTCGTGACGGCGTTGCCAGCGGCAAACGCCGCGACGGGCGCGAGGGTGGTCGCGGCAAGCGCGAGGCCGCAGGCGACGGCCGCGGCGTGCTTCTTGATAGACATAGTGCCTTCTTTCTGTTGGCTTCCTGCCTTTGCTATGGAACGCGGGCACATGCCCGCGGGTTCCCGAATGGGGTGCGCTGGGCGCGGCGGGGGCGAGCTGGTAGCGGGAGCGCGCTAAATGCTGGGGTGCGCTGACCGTGGGGGCGCGCTGACCACGGCGTCCTGCGGCAAGCGCGCGCCGGCTGCCGCCTCGAACGGCGTTGCGGTTCGGTGCCGACCGTTTGACCTGGCGCTATTCGACAATCTCCACCGTCACGGATTGCGGGTTGCCGGTGGCCTTGCCCGTCGCGGCGTCCGCCGCGCTCACGGTGATGGTCGCCTCGCCGGTGTGAGCATCCGCGGCATCGACCCACTCGACGGTGTTGCCCGGGCTCACGATGCCGGACTTGTAGAGGACCTTGCTGTCCTGCTCGAGGGTGAAGATCTGGCTGAAACGCGAGTCCTGCGCGTTCACGACGTTCACGCGGACGCGGCCGTTCTGCAGCTGGGGCTTGGCGGCCACGGAGATGGTCATGCGGCTCTCCTCGACCTGGCGGTCGAGCTCGGCACGGATCTCGTCGTCGGACATGCCCTCGAATGAGGTGACGGTGGCGCCGGCGTCCGCCCTGGGAGCGAGGAAGTGCCACGCGACGAGGGCGCCAGCCCCAACGAGGCAGGCTACCAGCAAGATGGTGAGCACCACCTTGGTCGCCCTTCGCTTGGTGAGTTTGGTTTCTCCCTCAACCTTTGCGTGCTTGTTCATTGCTTCCTCCCCTGGGGGACAAGTCCGTTCCCGGTGATCCTGGTTATCTGTAGGCCTATCCAGGATTTGAATCCTAACACGTAAGTGGGATTATGTCTTTTAAGGGAGAACTATCCAATAAGTCTGTAATAAGAGCAGCGTTCGATTTGCAGCTTTCGCAGCTATCAAATCGAAATTAGGAGAACCCTACACTTAATGAAGGCTATGGATTGTGTTAAATCGTCCGCAAATTTCAGGGAATCTTGTCCGTAATAATACGCACGATACGTCCGCTCGCGACTTGATGTGACCGGCTCGAATGCCGTGTCGGGGGCATGCAAAAGGAGTGGGGCCGTCGCCAACCGGTTTGGCGACGGCCCCACAGAGCCTTGGCTGTGGCCGCGAGCGGTTGGCGATGAGTCCTGCAAGACTATCCAATCGGAGCGACCGGTGAAGTTGTTGTTGCGCGGCGTTGCCGCGCGCGGCCGATAAGGCCTGCTAGAGTGACAGGAACAGCTCGTGGATGCGCGTGTCTTCGTCAAGCTCGGGGTGGAAGGCGAGGGTGAGCTGGTTGCCCTGACGTGCGGCGACAATGCGGCCATCAACGGTCGCGAGCGCCTCGGCGGCCTCGCCCACGGAGACGATCCTCGGCGCGCGGATGAACGTCATCGGAACCCCTCCGACGCCCTTGAGCTCTGCGTTCGCGTGGAAGCTGCCGAGCTGCCTGCCGTAGGCGTTGCGCTCGACCTCGATGTCCATCGTGGCGAGGCGCGGCGTGCCCTTGTCGTCGTGGGCGGCGAGCTTCTTGGCCAAAAGAATCATGCCCGCGCAGGTGCCGAGCGTCGGCATGCCCGCGGCGATGTGCTCGCGAAGCGGCTCGAGCATGCCGAGCTCGTCGAGGAGCTTGCCCTGCGTTGTCGACTCGCCGCCGGGGAGGATGAGACGGTCGAAGGGCTGTTCGAGGTCAGACGCCTGCCTGAGCTCGAGCCAGTTCGCGCCGAGGCGGTCGAGCATCTGCTCGTGCTCGGCGAAGGCGCCTTGGACTGCGAGGATTGCGGTCGTGCGCGCCATTAGCGGCCACGCTCTTCCATGATGATGTCGATCTCGTCGGCGTTGATGCCCACCATGGCCTCGCCGAGGTTTTCGGAGAGCTGGGCGATGAGCTTGGCGTCCTGGTAGTTTGCGACGGCCTTGACGATGGCGTCGGCGCGCTTGGCCGGGTCGCCGGACTTGAAGATGCCCGAGCCCACGAAGACGCCCTCGGCGCCGAGCTGCATCATGAGTGCGGCGTCCGCCGGGGTGGCCACGCCGCCGGCGGCGAAGTTCACGACGGGGAGCTTGCCGTTCTTGTGGACGTAGCGCACGAGCTCGACGGGCACGGCGAGCTGCTTGGCGGCCTCGAAGAGCTCGTCGTCGCGCAGGGCCACCACGTCGCGGATCTGCTTGTTGATCTTGCGCATGTGGCGCACGGCCTGCACGACGTCGCCCGTGCCCGGCTCGCCCTTCGTGCGGATCATCGTGGCGCCCTCGGCCACGCGGCGCAGGGCCTCGCCAAGGTCGCGCGCGCCGCAGACGAACGGGACGTCGAACTGGGTCTTGTCGATGTGGTAGGTGTCGTCGGCGGGAGTGAGGACCTCGGACTCGTCGACGTAGTCAATCTCGATGGCCTGCAGCACCTGCGCCTCCACGATGTGGCCGATGCGGCACTTGGCCATGACGGGGATGGAGACGGCCTGCTGGATGCCGGCGATCATGGCCGGGTCGCTCATGCGGGAGACGCCGCCGGCCGCGCGGATGTCGGCCGGGATGCGCTCGAGGGCCATGACGGCGCAGGCGCCGGCCTCCTCGGCGACGCGCGCCTGCTCGGGCGTGGTGACGTCCATGATGACGCCGCCCTTGAGCATCTGGGCGAGCTGGCGGTTGAGCTGGACGCGGTCGTTGGTCTGGGTCATGTGGGCCTCCTGGGCTGGCGTGGTTGCTGGATGGCTTGATAGGCTACGCGCATACTGGCATTGGCAAAATGCCCAGAGCATGAGAAACTTAGCGGGTCAGAATAAGGCCAGTTGGGGAGCGTGGTAAGGCCAGATGCTTGACTACGACATGGGCGCACGGGGTGACTGCTCGCTCTATGACTATCTCTACCAGCGGATTCGCGATGACGTCATGTCTGGCGAGATTGCCGCGGGGCAAAGACTTCCCTCCAAGCGTGCGCTGGCCCAGCACCTGGGCGTGAGCGTCGTGACGGTGGAGGGGGCTTATGCCCAGCTCGTGGCCGAGGGCTACGTTCGCTCGAGGCCACGTAGCGGCTACTTTGCCTGCGCGGTGCCAAAGGGCGTGGGCCTGTCGGGCGTATCGGCTCCGGAGGTGGGCGGCGCCGGCGTCGTGCGCCCGGCCGACGACGATACGGACCTCACGAGCTCGACATCGTTCTCGGGTGACGCGGCTCGGCTGTGGGCGCGGGCGCTTCGCCAGACGCTTGCGAGCGAGCCGGAGGACGAGGTGTTTGCGCCGGCTCCCGCGCAGGGCTCTGCCCGGCTGAGGCGTGCCATTGCCGGGCACCTTCGCCAGACGCGCGGGCTTGCGGTCGACCCCTCGCGCATCGTGGTGGGGGCGGGCGCCCAGATGCTCGATGTGATGATCTCCCAGCTTGTGGGCGTGGGCCATACGTTTGCCGTGGAGGATCCGGGCTACGTGCGGCTTACGCGCATCTATGAGGCGTGTGGCCAGCGCGTGCTCCACGTGCCGCTCGATGAGCAGGGCGTTTGCGTGGACGCGCTTGGGGACGCGGACGTGCTGCACCTGATGCCGTCGCACCAATTTCCCACGGGGCGCGTGACCTCGATCAGCAGGCGCTACGAGCTGCTGGGCTGGGCCGCCGCGCGTTCCGGTCGCTGGCTTGTCGAGGATGACTATGACTGCGAGTTCAGGCTGGCGGGGCGTCCCGTGCCGGCGCTGCTCAGCATCGACGCAGCTGGCAGGGTGATATACACGAACACGTTCTCGAAGAGCCTGGGCAGCGCGCTTCGTCTCGCCTACATGGTGCTTCCTGAGGAGTTGATGGATCGCTACTCACGTGAACTTGGCTTTTATTCGAGCACGGTGAGCTCCGTGCAGCAGGTGACGCTCGCGCGCATCCTCGAGGACAGAAGCTACGAGCGCCATGTGGCCCGCGTGCGCAAGCGCTGTCGTGACGTTCGCGACGCGCTCGTCGCTGCGGCGCGCTCCCAGGGCGGCACGATGCGTGTTGAGGAGCCGGATTCCGGATTGCATGCCGTTGTTGCTGTTTATGGCGACGCAGCCGCCGTTGCCAAGCGTGCCTTGGCGGCCGGCATTCCACAGGCCGCTTTTGTGCCCATGGATCGCTATGCCTGGGATGGGGCGAACGCGTCGGACGATGGCCGGACGCGGTTTGTTGTCCCCTATGACGCGCTCGATGCGGAGACGGCCGCCCATTTTGCTGATTTGGCGTTCGAGTAGGTGTCTGCGAAGTCGATTTGCCGCGCGAAGCTTGCGAAAAGGGGTGTCCGTTAAATCAAAGTGTCGCCTTGTTGACGGCTAGATTCGAGTTCTCCGAGTAGCACCTGCATTTGTGTTTGGAAAACCCGAGGTAAATCGAGCGTGCGCTTGCCGATCCCGCAAATGCCGTCGCGTTGAGAGGCCCTGATGCCTGGCGACGCGTTGAAAAGACACAAAGGGGAGGCCCACGAGCTTATCTTCAGCGACTGGCGAAGGCTGGTTGCTTAGCTCTCACGGCGGGCGGCGATCTCGCGGCAGCGCTGGGTGAGCAGCTCGTAGACGGCGCGATTGCTGCCGTCGAGGCATGCGAGATGGCGCTCGATCGTGGCCTCGTCGCCACGCGCGGCCGGGCCGGTGAGCGAGGCGGCAACGCCGTCTGTGGCCACGTGCTCGGTGTTGCCCAGGAACAGCGACGCCAGCGCGGCCTCAGCGTCCGTGCGCTCAAAGCCGCAGCGGGCCAGCTCTTCGGCGGCCATGTCGTACAGCGCCGCCACGAGGTTCGACGCCATAACGGCGGCGGCGTGGTAGCGGGGCTTCTCGGCCGCGTCGATGCACGTTACGTGGTTGCCGCGTGACACGAGCAGCGCCTCGAGCACATTACAGGCGGTGCCGTCTCCCTCGAGGGTGAACCAGGCACGACCCAGCTCCTGCCAGCTGTCAAACCTGCTGCTCACGGCATACAACGGATGGCACGATGCCACGTATGCACCCGCCTCGCGGCAGGCGGCAAGCGCCTCTGATCCCGTGGCACCCGAGCAGTGAGCGACGATCTTGCCAGCAAGGCCAACGCCGCACCCAGCAAGTTCGCCAGCGACGCCCGCAATGGCCGCATCTGTCGTCGTCACAAACACGAGGTCCGCGGCCGCAGCGGCATCCGCCAGCGACTCGAACGCAACGCCACCGGCAAACGCTGCCGCTTCCCGTGCACTCTCAATCCGCCGAGAAAAGAAGCCGGCAAGGCGCACCGCTTCGCTTTCCGCCAAATGGCGGGCGAGCGAGCAGCCAACCTTGCCGGCTCCCACAAACGCGATGTTCACGCGCTCGGTCACGCTAGGCGCCGCAGCAGCACGAGCCGCCGTTGCAGCCACAGCCGCAGTCGTCCTTCTCGGGTTCGTAGATGAAGTTGTCGATGAGGCGCGTCTTGCCAATGTAGACGGCCATGGCGCACAGCACCGGCGCGTCCTCGATGCGATCGATCTGCACGATGTTCTCGAAGTCGACCATCTTCACGTAGTCGATCTTGGCGAGTGGCTCGGCCTCGATGATGGCCTTCATGGCGTCGAGCACGTTCTTGGCGTCACGCTCGCCGGCCTCGACCATCTTCTGGCCCGCGAACACGGCGCGAGACAGGCACAGCGCCGCGGTGCGCTCCTCGGGCGAGAGGTAGGTGTTGCGCGAGCTCTTGGCCAGGCCGTCCTCCTCGCGGATGATGGGGCAGCCCACGATCTGGATGCCAAAGTTGAGGTCGCGGACCATGCGACGAATGACGGAGAGCTGCTGGGCGTCCTTCTGGCCAAAGTAGGCGCGGTCCGGCGTCACGATGTTGAACAGCTTGGAGACCACGGTGCACACGCCACGGAAGTGGATGGGGCGCGTGAGGCCGCACAGCTCGTGCGTGAGCTCGTCCATGTTGACGTAGGTGCAGGCGTTGGGCGCGTACATCTCGCTGGGCTCGGGGTGGAAGACCAGGGCGGCGCCGGCCTCCTCGCACAGCTTGCAGTCGCGCTCAAAGTCACGCGGGTAGCTCTCGAGGTCCTCGGTGGGGCCAAACTGCGTGGGGTTCACGAAGTCGCTGACCACGACGCGGTCGTTCTCGGCCGCGGCGCGCACGATGAGGCTCTTGTGGCCCTCGTGCAGAAAGCCCATGGTGGGGACGAGGCCCACGGTGAGGCCCTCGCGCTTCCAGGCCCTGACCTGCTCGCGAACCTCGGCGACGGTGGTGACTGCCTTCATTAGTTGTTCCTCCTGATCTGGTCCATGACCTCGGGATCCATCTTGAAGCCGTTCTCGAACGCGGGGAACTCGCCGGACTGAACGGCCTCCGCGTAGTCCTCGTATGCCTGGCGAATCGTGTCGCCAACCTGGGCAAACTGGCGCACGAACTTGGGCTTGAACCCGCCCGGCGTCATGCCGAGAAGGTCCTGCGCCACGAGCACCTGGCCGTCGCAGCCCGCGCCCGCGCCGATACCAATCGTGAAGCAGTGGGTGAGCTTGGACGTGATGAACTCGGCGAGGTCGCGCGGGACGCACTCGAGCACCACGGCGAAGGCGCCGGCCTCCTGGACCGCCAGGGCGTCGTCGACGATGCGCTGGGCGTTCTCGGCGCTCTTGCCCTGTACCTTGAAGCCGCCGAAGGCGTTGGCGCTCTGCGGCGTCATGCCCACGTGGCCCACGACGGGGATGCCCGCCTCCACGATGGCGCTGATCTGGGGCGCGCAGCGCACGCCGCCCTCGAGCTTGACGGCCTGGCAGCCGCCCTCCTTCATGAGGCGGCCGGAGTTGGCGAGCGCCTGCTCGGGCCCAAGCTGGTAGGACATGAACGGCATATCGCCCACGACGAACGTGTCGCTCGTGGCGCGCGTGACGGCGCGCGTGTGGTGGACCATGTCGTCCATGGTCACGGGGATGGTGTCCTCGTAGCCGAGCATCGTCATGCCAAGGGAGTCGCCCACGAGGATCATGTTGATGCCCGCGGCCTCCACGATGCTTGCCATGGAATAGTCGTAGCTGGTGACCATCGTCACCTTTTGGCCCTCGACCACCTGCTTGGCCAGGGTGAGAACGGTGTTCTTTGCCATGCGCTTCCTTTCGCGCTGGGGGATTGGCAACAAATTATTGTAGCCCTCGCCGACGGTGACACCCGGGGACGGGGCCGTTTTGTCACCGCCACGCCGCTACATGTGCATGCTGTCGAAGACGTCTGACCACGCGATGCCCAGCGAACGCGCCACCTCGAGGTCTGCCGGCAGCCAGTCCACACTGAGAAGATCGTCGCGGCCGAGCCAACGAAGCTCCTGGTGCTCGAGCATCTGGGGCTCGGCGTCCGCGGGGATGGGCGCGCAGAAGACGTCCATGACGAGGTCAAGCTCGGGGCCTGTGTGGCGCACCGTGGTGTAGGGCCAAAGAACGCCCAGCTCAAAGGCTAGCTCCTCGCGAACCTCGCGGCGGCAGGCGTCCTCAGCCGTCTCACTGGGCTCGATCTTTCCGCCGGGAAGCTCCCAGCCCTCCGCGCCATCGCTGCGCCGCGCGGCAAGCACCTTGCCGTCCTTCACGATGATTGCGGCTGCAACGTGCAGGTTTTTGTCGCTCATGTTTGCCTCGCTGTTCTCGATGCTGTAACGAGCGTGATTCTACCCAACGTACGGGGCGTTTTTGGTGGCTTGAATCCCCACCTGGGGCGTGCCCGAGAAAGTAAGTGCGAAATTGTGTAGCCAAAGGTCGCTGCGCTGAGTAGCCGGAATACTTGTAACGCTGCTACCTGCGGGTTTGATATCTGCACGTTTGCTTCTACTCGGCGGTTTGCGTTTTAGCTACACAATTTCGCATCCATAGCCGCGGAGGCTCGATCCGAAAAGAACGAATTTCCGAGGCTAAATTGGGATTGCCCGAGTAGACCAATAGTATGCATCGCGTCTACCTGCGATTTTGCCGGGAGGAGCCTTGTGACTACTCGCCAGGTTGCTATTTGGCCTCGGAATTTCGCAATCACTTGCACGCACGCCCCCAAAATCGACTCACCTCGCCGTCAACGTTGGGGTACAAACGCATATGACGCGCGCGGCCGGGGAGCCGCCACGAATCATCGACAAGGAGAGATCATGAGGGTAGTCATCCTTAACGGCAGCCCCCGCAAGGGTGCAAACACCGAGGTAATGGCCAACGCGTTCGCCGATGAGGCTCGCGCGTGCGGGAACGACGCCGAGGTCGTTAACGTTGGCCTCATGGACATCCACGGCTGCCGCGGCTGCCAGTACTGCTTTGCCCACGAGGGCACCTGCGTCCAGAAGGACGACATGGCGGGTGTGCTCGAGAAACTGCGCGAGGCAGACGTCGTGGTGTTCGCCTCGCCCATCTACTGGTTCGATATCACGGCGCAAGAGAAGGCCGCGATCGACCGTCTGTATGCCTTTGGCGGCGTGGGCTTCCCGTTCCACCGCGTGGCGCTGCTGCTGGATTCCGCGAGCGACGGCGTCTACACGGCCGCCATCTCGCAGTACAACGACACGTGCGCCTACTGCAAGTGGGAGAGCCTGGGCGTCGTGTGCGTGCCGGGCATGGAGGGTCGCGACTCCATGACGAGCTCGCCCAAGCTTGCCGAGGTACGAGAGCTTGCTCACCGTATCTAGCTGCGGTTTATTCACGTTCCGAGAAGGAAGCGCGAGAACGGCGTCGGGCTGCTGCCCCGGCGCCGTTTTTGTTGCGCGGCGGCATGCCAGAGGAACCCGTCCCCAATGGCAGGCTACGTCCCCAATGGCAGGCTAGAGGCCCATCTGCAGCAGGTAGATCTCCTCGCGAAGCTCGCGGGCCGCGTGGGTGCTCAGCTCGCCGGCGTCGTGCAGGCGGCGGATCTGCTCGAGCTCAAGCGACAGGCCCACGGCCTCGATGTCGCGTGCCTGCTCGCGAATGCGCGCCCGCGCCTGCGCCGCGTTGCCGTCCGAGAACGTCATGGCCAGGTGCGCCCGGTGCTCGCCGGCGAGTCTCCGCGCGGCGCTGGCCTGCCCGTCGTCGAGCTCGCCCGCCATGGCAGCAAGCGCGTCAATGGCATGCTGCTCGGTTGCCCGGTGCAGCTCCGCCAGCTCGCGGCGCTCGGCCTCGTCGCCGCGTCCGTGAAGCGCGCGTCCCACGCGGGCCAGATGCGCGTGGCGCCGCGCTCGCCCTCCGCTGGCGCCGCGGTGCAACCCATAGGCGCCGCGCAGCTGCTCGAGAGCCGCCATGTAGCGCTCCGCAACTTCGCGGCTGGTCTCACCGCGCTCCGCCCGCGCACGAACGAACGCAAGCTGCAGGTCAAGCACGCGAACGCGCAGCTCGCGCATGGCGTCGGGAGACGTCTCCACCTGCAGTACGCCGTCGAGCCGGTCTCGGTAGGTGCGCAGCGCCAGGCGCGTGGCGGCGCGTGTCTCGGGCGTGGCGCGCTCGGCCAGCTCGTCGATCACGGAGCGCAGGACGCGCGCCTTGGCTCGGGCGAGCGCGGCGTCGGCCTCGGTGGTGTCCTCGGCCGGGGCCAGCGCGGGCACGATGAAGTTCGCAAGCAGCAAGGTGAGCACAATGACGCCCGACGCCACAAAGATGAGCAGGCTACGCTGGGGAAACGCCGAACCCGCCTCGGTGAGGTAGGGGAGCGTGAGCATGATGGAGAGCGTCACCGCGCCCTTGGGCCCGCTCAGGCAGGTAACGAGCGCGCTGCGCATGAGCGCCGCCGTGCCCGTGCCCGCGTACTCCTCGGCGTGGCGGCCGCGGTGGATCTTCTCGAGCACAAGGACCCACGCAAGGCGGATGCCCACCACGATCGCGGTGACAAGCAGCACCAGGCCGCAGATCCAGGCAGCATCGGCGCCGTGCGAGACGCGCCAGACGGGCCCGAGCGTGCTGGGGAGCTTCATCCCCAGCAGCACGAACAGCGTGCCGTTGATGGCAAACGTGAGCAGCTCCCAAACGCTCTCGCTGGCAAGCGCGTGGCGGCTCGCCTCCACCGTGAGGCCGCGCGGGGAGAAGCGCATGAGAAGGCCCGCGGCCACCACGGCCAGGATGCCGCTCACGCCGAGCTCCTCGGCGGCCAGAAACGTCACGAAGGGCGTGAGCACCTCAAAGAGCACGTGCTCGGTGGGCGTCTCCAGGCCAAGGTCGCGCACCTTGGCAACCACGAGTGTGATGAGCGCGCCCAGGGCCAGGCCCACGACGATGCCGCCAAAGAAGTCGGCCGCGAAGGCGGCAGCGGCGTGCGTGGCCGAGAACTCGCCGGTGACAGCAGCCGCCACGGCGAACTCGAAGCACACGACGCCCGACGCGTCGTTGAACAGGGCCTCACCGGACAGCAGCGACTTCTGGCGTCGCGTGAGCGTGACGTTGGCGCCCATGGCGGCCACGGCCGCGGCGTCGGTGGGGCCAAGCGCCGCGCCCAGCGCGAAGGCCGCGGCAAGCGGGATGGCGGGGCTCGCGAGGTACAGGGCCAGGCCGCACGCGAGCGTCGTGGCGATGACGAGACCTATGGCAAGCGAGGCCACGGGCGCCCAGGCGGCAAGAAGCGCCTGCTTGTCGGCGTGGCGGCTCTCCTCGAACAGCAGCGGAGCAATGAACAGGACGAGAAAGAGCTCCGGGTCGCGGAAGACCTGAGTGGGGTCGGCGGTGACGAGGCACCCCACGGCGGCGCCGAGCGCGATCTGCACGAGCGGCAGCGACACGCGCGGAAGCACCTGGCTGAACACGCTGGAGGCCAGCAGGCATCCTATGAGCAGAAGAACGATCTCGAACGAGGACATGCAAGCCTTTCGTGGTGGGGGCGTGCTGGAAAGAGTATCGCCGAGATGGGCCTAGGATGCAGGGGAAACAACGCGCCTTTGCTATCCTGGGCCTATCCGTCTCTTTAAGGTTGGTTGGTGCATATGGGTGATTTCGAGAACGGCTCGCTCGAGCAGGGCATTCGCGCCGCATTCGTTGACGAGAGCCTTCCGTGCGATGAGGACAGCCGTCCCACAATTATCTCGAACAACAAGTCGCTGGGCATCGATCTGCTTACGGTGATTAGAACGCAGCTCTCTAGCTGTGATTCATTCGATTTCTGCGTTGCGTTTGTGGGCGAGAGCGGGCTTCAGCCCCTCGTGGACATTCTCGCCGAGCTCAAGAAGCGAGGCGTCCGCGGCCGCTTGCTCACGTCGACGTACCTCAACTTCAACTCTCCTGCCACCTTCAGGAAGCTCCTCGAGTACGACAACATCGAGGTTCGCGTCTACCAGGGCAACCTCCATGCCAAGGGCTACGTCTTTGATCGGGACGAGACGAGCACGGTGATCGTTGGAAGCTCCAACCTCACGCAGATGGCCCTGACCTGCAACAAAGAGTGGAACGTGCTGTTCCGTTCCTATGACAAAGGCGGTTTGCTTCGCTCCGTCAGAAGCGAGTTCGCCGAGCTCTGGAATTCCGACAAGACGACCGCGCTGGCACCCGAATGGATTGACGAATACGAGAAATACCGAGCCTCCCAAGCGCCTCGCCGTGCAGCCAAAGCGGCGTTTAACGACGGTGCCGAGAAGCCTGAAGGTCGGGGCACTCTCACGCTCAAGCCGAACAAGATGCAGCAGCTTGCGCTCGCTGCGCTCGAGAAGCTACATCGGCATGACGAGCCCCGTGCGCTGCTCGTCTCTGCCACAGGTACGGGAAAGACTTACCTGTCTGCCTTTGACGTGGCGCGGGTCAATCCCGCTCGCGTGCTGTTCCTCGTGCACCGCCGCCGCATTCTCGAGGCCTCGCTCAAGAGCTACCAGAGGCTTCTTGGCGACAAGTACACCTATGGGATCTACCAGCCAGGCAAGGCCGAGAACAAGCCAACGTGTCTGTTCGCCATGTGCTCGAGCGTGGCGCCTCACCTGGAAGACTTCAGCCCAGACGAGTTTGACTACATCGTGATTGACGAGGCCCACCGCGTGGGCTCTGCGAGCTACAAGAAGATCGTCGACTTCTTCACGCCCGAGTTCTATCTGGGCATGACGGCCACTCCTAGCAGGACCGATGGCTTTGACGTGTTTGCGCTGTTCAACCACGTTATTGCCTTCCAGATCACCCTGCAGGACGCGCTTGCGAACGACATGCTTGCCCCGTTTCACTACTTTGGCGTCGCCGACCTCGAGATTGACGAGGAGAGCTATGACGATGCCGGGCTGTTTGTCCGCCTCACGTCCGATGAGCGCGTTCGACACGTGGCGGAGAAGATCGAGGAGTATACGGTCGACAAGCGCAACCGTCGCGGCCTCATCTTCTGCGGTCGGAACGACGAGGCGGCCGAGCTCTCGCGCAAACTTAACGAGATGGGGTATCGCACGCTGGCCATCTCGGGCGAGAACAGCGACGCCGAGAGGGACGAGGCCATCGCTCGTCTCGAGGCCGGAGAGCTTGAGTACCTGCTTTCGGTCGACATCCTCAACGAGGGCGTGGACATCCCCTCGCTCAACCAGATCATCATGCTGCGCCGCACGGAGTCCGCGATCGTGTTCGTGCAGCAGCTCGGTCGTGGTCTCAGGAAGGCTGAGAATAAGGACTATGCCCTTGTGCTCGACTTTATTGGCAACTACCAGCAAAACTTCTTTGTGCCCATCGCCCTGTCTGGCGACCGCACGTACAACAAGGACAACCTCCGAGCCATTGTCGAGGAGGGGAGCGCCGTCATCCCAGGCTGCTCGACCATCACGTTCGATGAGGTTTCCAAGTCCCGCATCTACCGCGCCATCGACGGTGGGGACTTCAGCGCAGCTAGGCTCATCAGGGACGAGTACCGAACGCTTCGCAACATGCTTGGCAAGATCCCCTCGCTCGGTGACTTCGATGCGAACGGGGCCATCGACCCGCTGCGTATCTTCAAGAAGTTCGGCTCATACCATGCGTTTCTCTCGAAGTACGAAGAGGACAACGACGTTCACTTTTCGCCTGTCCAGGAAACCATCCTGGAGTTCATCTCCAGAAAGCTCGCGGGTGGCAAACGAGCCAGTGACCTGTGGCTTATTCGCAAGATCGTGAGCGAGAAGGAGTTCGTGCTGCCCGCGTCGAGCGTGGCTATGGGCGGCCCCTACGGGTGGAGCCTCCGGGACCGCACCTATCACTCTTCGCTGGCGCTGCTCTCGGGTTCCTTTGGTGCCTCCGGCAAGTTCGAGCCGCTTCTCAGTGTCGATGGCGACAAGGCTGAGGTATCCGAGGGCTTTTCTCGCGCCTTGGACGATCCGGAGTTTGCGAAGCAGCTTCTGGAGCTTATCGACTTTGGCATCGCGAGGAACGCCGAGACGTATGCAAACACCTACGCGGATACGGACCTCGTGTTGAACGCCAAGTACTCCTACGAGGAGGTTTGCTGCCTGCTTGGCTGGGACAAGAACGTCAACGGCCAGAACATCGGTGGCTACAAGTACGACGCCAAGACGAACACGTATCCCGTGTTCATTAACTACGAGAAGGCCCCTGAAATCTCGGACTCCATCAAGTACGAGGATCGTTTTGTCTCCGAGAAGAAGATTGTCGCCATTTCGAAACAGCCTCGAACGCTTGAGTCGCCCGAGATCAAGAGGCTAAAGGGCTGGCCCGAGAACGGCATGAGGACCTACCTGTTTGTCCGCAAGAACAAGGACGACAGGGACGGTGGCAAGGAGTTCTACTTCCTTGGGGAGATGCACCCGACGCAAGAATATGCGCCCATTACCATTGCCGGTAAGAGCGCGGTTGAGATCACGTATGAGCTGGACCATGCGGTTGACCGCAGCCTGTACAACTATTTGACGAGCAACATCGAGCCTGATGAGGTTGCCTAGTTTTTTAAGCGAGGGACTTCTCGAGCTCCTTGACCACCTTGATGTCTGCCGGCAGCCAATCGACGGACCAGAGCTTACCGGTTTCGAGCCAGCGGAGGTTCTCGTGCTCGGAATCGTTGATGGTCCCGTTGGCGATGCAGCAGGTGAAGCAGTCCATGACGAGGTGGAACGTCTCGTAGTCGTGCTCGACGGTGCAGAGGGGCTCCAGGTTGCCAATGGTGACGTGGAGCTCCTCCTGTATCTCTCGGATGCACGCGTCTGAGCTCGTCTCACCGGGTTCGAGCTTTCCGCCGGGGAACTCCCAACCGTCCTTGAACTCGCCGTAGCCTCGCTGCGCGGCAAGAATCTTCTCTCCGTCACGAATGATTGCGGCTGCTACGTGGATCGTCTTCATGATGCGCGTCTCCTCTTCGCTGTTTGCCAGGGAGCAGTATAGGCGTTTGGCATTTGGTGCTCTTGGGCGTTGATCGTGTGGATCGTGAAGATGATGCGCGAGGGCCGGGCGGATGTTTGGGATCGGTACTCTTCCTCCTACATGGAATTGCAGGATGGGGAGCATCGAATGGACGAGCTGATTGCGTGGTACGAAGGCATTCTTGGCAAGCTTGCGCTGCTGGATGAGTGCGAGCAGGGAGCCTGCTATCGAGTTGGCGATGGGGTGTATGTCTCGGAGCGCGATTTTGAAGGGCTATTCTGCTCGACCGTGGAGCGAACTATATGGATGTGCCTCAGGAATGCCGAGCTGATGGGGGAGTTCGATCTCGAGCTCTCCCGCCTTTCTCGCCACGTGAGCGACATCGCTTGGCTCGACGTCGAGCTTGTCCGCCTTCTCGAATCAGACGATGCCAGCTGCTTTTTCACGGAGTTGTAGACGGTGGGCCAGGAACCTTGCAAAAAAAGCCGGGAGGTAGCTCCCGGCGTCTCGTCAGAAGCTTGTGAAAGCCTCCATCCATAGGATACCAGGCATCTTTGGCCTGATATGCGAGCTTTAGATCTTGAGCTGCTCGCGCTAAATGTGTTGGGACTCGGCCTCATTCCCTGCATCCGCTATCCTATCCCGCGGGCAAGCGGCCGCGCGAGGGGAGGGGCATGGTATCCGAGGCAACGCGCCACGTGATGCAGGCGAACAAGTCGAAGAACACCAAGCCCGAGCTCAAGGTGCGTGCGGCTCTGCGCGCCGCCGGGCTTCCCGGCTATCGCCTCCACTGGAAGGCCGCGCCCGGCAAGCCCGACATCTGCTATCCGGGCCGCAAGGTCGCCATCTTTGTGAACGGCTGTTTCTGGCATCGCTGCCCGTACTGCGCCCTGTCCACGCCCAAGTCAAACGTTGACTTCTGGCTGGCCAAGTTCGCGCGCAACCGTGCTCGCGACGAGCGTGACTGCGAGCTTCTCGCGCAAGACGGCTGGACGGTGCTCGTCATCTGGGAGTGCCGCCTCAAGAAGGCGCGCTTTGAAGCCACGATGGACGAGGTGGTGCGCATCGTGCGCGCGTCGGGTGAGGGCGCCGCGCCCCGGCCGCGATCGCATGCCGTTCTCGCCGGCCCAGACCTTGTCTGGCCCGCCGCCGGCGCGGCCATCGAGATAGGCTCGGCCCCGGCCCGCGTGCATCGCCAGCGGGCGCGGATGCTCAGGCGCCGCCATTAGTGCGACAATAGGACACTAACGAACGCGGCCCCGCGGCCGCGCGAGCAACCGAGGAGGTGCGGCATGGCGGTCTACGTCACGAGCGACGCGCACGGTCACGTGCGGGCGTTGGACAAGGTTCTCGAGCAGGTATCGCTTGGCGAGAACGACGAGCTCTATGTGCTCGGCGACCTCATCGACCGCGGCCCCGACCCCATGGGCGTGGTCTCTCTCGTGCGCTCGCTGCCCCAGGCACGCGTTTTGCTGGGCAACCACGAGGACCTCATGATGCTCGCCATAGGCCGCACGGGCGCTCCGAGGGATGGCGCGTTCGACACCTCTGGCCTCAACGTTGAGGCCTTCACGGACTGGATGAACTGGATGCAGAACGGCGGCGCCGCCACCGCCGAGCAACTCGAGCGTCTGTCTTGCGAGGAGTACGCAGGCTACCTGGACTGGGTTCGCGAGCTGCCGCTCTATGCCACGGCGACCGCCGGTGGGCGCACCTTTGCGCTGAGCCATGCGGGCATAAGCGCGGGCGTTGCGCTTGAGTGGTTGGGCACGCACGCGGGTGCCAACCTGGAGGACCCCGAGGTGCTCGCGGAGATGCTTGCCGCCCAGCAGCGCGATGACCTGCTGTGGATTCGTGCGGAGTTCTGGGGATGCCCCACCACGCTCGTTGGCGCGGATGGCCACGGCCCCGTTGTGGTTGCGGGACACACGCCGTCTCCGCTGCTATCTGTTTACGCCGCCGACGAGGGTGTTGCCTGCATGAACGAGGACGGCAAGGGCATGGTCGTGGAGCTGGGCGCCTGTCCGGCCACCGGCTTTGTGGCCGACCGCATCGACGTTGACTGCGCCGCCGCGAGCGGGACGGGCGTGGGCCGCGTGGGCGTGCTTCGCCTTGATGACCTTAAGACCTGGTATGCGGACATCCGAGAGGGAGAGTAGCGTGGACTGGGGCGCGGCGGGCGTCTCCGGGGCTGGCGCTGGCGCGAGTGCGGCCGGGGCGGCTTCGGCTGACGCCGTGGCGGCTGCGGCGGGCGTTGGCGCCCGGGCTGGCGAGCCCACGTGCTGCGCGTATGCCCGCGAGCTCATCCGCGGTGCCGTGGAGCTCGAGGAGCTGCCGTATGGCTGGGTGCGCCCTTGGCGTTTCTCAGCCGGTCAGCGCCGGGCGCTTGCGAGCTGCCTTGCCTGGTATCCGGGCATCTTTCGCCAGATGGCTACCTGTACCGCCGGCATTCGCCTTGAGTTCGAGACGGACGCCTCCGAGGTGTTCATCGAGGTGCGAACAGACCGCGAGCCCCGCGCCACAAGAAACGTGCTCAAGGGCATGAAGCCCGAGGTGGGAGATGCAAACGCCGCGCACGACGGCTTCTCGTTCGATGTGGACGGAAAGCACAGGGCGGGCGAGGTGCGCCTGGGCCCCGTTGCGGGCTCCTACGCCGCCGCCACGGCTGCGGCCTCGATGCCGGGCGAGTGGGCCGCGGGCATCACGCTCGAGCTTGGCGAGCTTGCGGGCCACCGTGGCCTCATGGAGCTGCCGGGCTTTGGGCGCTCGCACCGCGTCTGCGTGTGGCTGCCGGTGCTTAGGGGCTGTGAGCTCGGGCGCATTGCCGGAAACGGCACGTTTGTGAGGGCCGTTGGGGGTGCGGAGGAGCCTGCGCTTCTCGTGCTCGGCGACTCCGTGGCCCAGGGCTTCACGACGGGCGACCCTGCGCTTGCGTGGCCCTCGCTGGTTTCTCGCGAGCTAGGCGTGCCACTCGTGAACCAGAGCGTGGGCGCGCAGGTGTTCCAGGAGAGCGCGGTGGCGCCGCTGCCCACGAACGCGGGCGTGCCGGCGCTGGTCATCGTGGCACTGGGCGCCAACTACCGGTACGGCCGCTGCAACGAGCGCGTCGTGGCGCGCGAGATCGCGGCGTGTCTCGAGCATGTGGACGAGCTGTGGCCCAGCGTGCCATTCGTGGTGCTCAAGCCGCACGTGGGCGCGCGCGAGCCGGTTGCGGGCAGCTGCTTCGAGCGCGTGCCGGCGCTTATCGATGACGCGGTGGCTCGCGTGAGGCGCCGGCGCATGGCGGCGGGTGCGCCGGCGGTGCTGTCGCTGGCAACGCCCGCGCTGGAGGAGCGCAAGCTCTCGGATGCCGACGGCCATCCCACGGCAGCCGGTGCTGCCGCCCTCGCGCGCTTCGTGCTGGACGAGCTGCCCAAGCTCGAGTGCCGCTGCCTGGCCGAGACGGGCCGCTACGGGCGCTGCGGCGCGTGCGGACACGCGGGTGGCAAGGGCTCCGCGAAGGCCGGGCACGCAGGCGAGCACGCCGCAAAGCATGCGCACGCCTCGGGTCGCGAGCACGCCGCAAAGCCTCCGGTCTTATCGGCCCCATCCATCGAGGACACGCCGCCGGGCCAGACCATCTCCATGTTCACGCTGCTAGACGAGTAGGGGACAGCCATGCCTACGTTTGAGAACCGTTGCGCGCCCGGCCTTGGCGAGGGTCTCTCGCCAGACGTTGCCCAGGCCGTTCTCGAGCAGCGCGCTAGCGGACGTCTCAGCGAGTTTGCCACGCCCAACGCCCGTGCCCTGCGCCGCGTTGCCGCCGAGCGCGACCGCGACACGCCCGAGCGCCCCGCTTTCGTGCGAGACGCCGAGAAGATCATCCATCTGCCCGCCTACAACCGCCTTGCGGGAAAGACGCAGGTCTTCTCGCTGCGTGCCAATGACGACATCACGCGTCGAGGCCTCCATGTGCAGCTCGTGAGCCGCGTGGCGCGTGACATCGGCCTGTCTCTGGGGCTCAACCTGGACCTCATCGAGGCCATCGCGCTTGGCCATGACATTGGTCACACGCCGTTCGGCCACGCCGGCGAGCGCTTCTTGAACGACGTCTACCACGAGCGCACCGGGCGCTGGTTCTTCCACAACGTGCAGAGCGTGCGCGTGCTCGACGTGCTGTACGGCCGCAACCTCACGCTCCAGACGCTCGACGGCGTCATCTGCCACAACGGCGAGTGCGAGCGCCAGGTGTTCGAGACGAGCGACCTTGCGAGCTTCTCGGAATTCGACGGAATCGTGGAGGGATGCTGGGCCACGGGCGAGGGCGCCATCGGGCACCTGCGGCCCATGACGCTCGAGGGATGCGTCGTGCGTCTCTCGGACATTATTGCCTACGTTGGCAAGGACCGGCAGGACGCCATCGCCTCGGGTGTGGTGGGCGAGGACTCGTTTTCCGACGGGCTGGGCAGCGCCTACAACACCTGGGCGCTGGGCGCGTTCATCACTGACGTGGTGGAGCACAGCTTTGGTCGCGACCGCATCGAGATGAGTGAGGCCGCGTTTGCCGAGATGCGCCGTGCCAAGCGCGAGAACTACGAGAGGATTTACAACGCCAGCGAGCTGTCCGGCGAGCTGTCCGGCGCATTTGCCGAGCTGTTCTCGCGCGTGTACGAGCGCATGCTGGGCGATTTGCGGGCCGGCGACGAGAGCAGCCCCGTGTTTAGGCATCACATCGTGGACGTGGAGCGGCAGCTTGCGCACTACGGGCGCACCTATGACTGGGAGAGCGACCTGGACCTCACGGCGGTGGACTACATCTCCTCGATGACCGACGACTACTTCGTGGCCCTCTGTGAGTCGCTGTTCCCCGACAGCGCGAGCGTGTTCCGCCGCCGCGGCTACTTCTGTGAGCGGTGACATTGGTGCCGGGGCCAACTGCCACCGTGGCGCGGCTGGTGTCGTACAATCGTTCCCATGGATACGCTATTCACAGAAGTCGAGCGCTACAAGCGCAACATGAACGCGCCGCTGGCCGTGCGCATGCGCCCGCAGACGCTTGCCGAGTACGTGGGCCAGGCGCAGGCCGTGGGCCCGGACTCGTGGCTGCGCCGCGCCATCGAGCACGACGTGCTTTCGAGCGTCATTCTCTACGGGCCGGCCGGCACGGGCAAGACCACGCTCGCGCGCATCATCGCCAACACCACGCACGCCGAGTTCACCGAGGTCTCGGCTGTCACGGGCACGGTCAAGGACCTCCGCCGAGAGATCGACGCCGCCGAGAGCCGCCTCATGGCCCGCGGCATGCGCACGATCCTGTTCGTGGACGAGATTCACCGCTTCAGCCGCACGCAGCAAGACGCGCTGCTCCACGCCGTGGAGGACCGCATCGTGGTGCTCATTGGTGCCACGACCGAGAACCCCTACTTCGAGGTGAACTCCGCGCTCATCTCGCGCAGCCGCGTCGTGGAGCTGCAGCCGCTGGGGGATGACGACATCGCCACCCTCGTGCGACGTGCCTGCGACTCGCCGCACGGGCTTGCCGGCGCGTTTGCGCTGGCAGACGACGCGCTCGCGGAGATTGTGCAGCTTGCCGGGGGCGACGCGCGCTCCGCCCTCACGTCGCTGGAGCTCGCGAGCCAGATGGCGCTGCCCGCCGGCGCCAAGGTGGGGCAGGATGGCGTGGCGGTGCTCGCAGACGGCACGCGCCTGGGCGAGGACGGCGCCGCGCCCCTGCCCATCACGCGCGAGAACGTTCTCGAGGCAAATCCGCGCCGGGGGCTTCCCTACGACAAGTCCGGCGATATGCACTACGACATCATCTCGGCGTTCATCAAGTCCATGCGCGGTAGCGACCCAGACGCCGTCCTCTACTGGCTCGCCCGCATGATCGACGCGGGCGAGGACCCCAAGTTCATTGCGCGGCGCATCATGATCCACGCAAGCGAGGACGTGGGCAACGCGGACCCGCAGGCGCTGCTCATTGCGCACGCGGCGTTCAAGTCTGCCGAGGTCATCGGCTATCCGGAGTGCCGCATCAACCTGGCCCAGGCGGCGCTTTACGTTTGTCTGGCGCCCAAGAGCAACGCCGCCGAGGCGGGCATTGACGCGGCGCTCGACGAGGTGCGTCACGGCCCTCGCCGAGACGTGCCCAACCACCTGCGAGACCGCCATCGCCCCGGGTCGGAGGACTACGGCCCCTACCTCTACCCGCACAACTACCCGGAAGGCTGGGTGGAGCAGCAGTACCTGCCTGACGGTCTGGAGCGCGGCAGCTTCTTCCATCCCAGCGGGCGCGGCTGGGAGGCCTGGCGCCTCGACGCCACGCGCCGCGACCGTCCGTAGCGCCAAAGGGTAGTGCCAAAGGGGACGGGTCCCTTTGGGATGCTGGTGACTGTGCCAAAGGGGACGGGTTCAACTGGCTCCGGCGGCCTCCCCGCGCCTGCCAAACGTACCCGTCCCCTTTGACAGGTCTCGCCGATGGGTAGAATGACACGCATAGCGAGCGCGCCCGCACGCGGCGGGCGCCACGAACACTTGGAGGAATCCCGATGGAGCCAATGACGATTGCCCTCATCGTCCTGGTCGTTGCCGGCGTTTGGGCCGTGGTCGAGCTTGCCCTCACCCTGCGTCAGACGCGCAAGAGCGTCTCCGAGCTCACGGACTCCGTGAACGACACGATCGGCGAGGTTCGCCCCGCCATCGCCAAGCTCGACGGTGCCATCGACGAGCTGCAGCCCGCCGTCAAGCAGATCGAGCCCATCCTCGAGAAGGCCGCCACCTCGGTTGACCTCATCAATGTTGACCTCGTGCGCGTCGAGGGCATCCTGTCCGACGTCAACTCCGTGACGGGCACCGGCGCCCGCGTCACCGAGGCGGTCACCGGCGCCGTTGAGCACGCGGCCGGCGGCGTTGCCGGCGTGGCCGCGAAGGTTGCCGGCAAGGTCACGGGCAAGCAGCCCTCCAAGCTCGCGGGCCACGAGGACCCGGCGAGCCTTGAGGCCCCCAAAGGCGAGGCTGCCGCGGACGCCCCGCGCGTGAGCGTCGAGCAGGTCAGCGGTGACACCGGCTACTTCACCTACCCGGCTGGCGAGGCCGCCGGCGAGAGCGTTGCCGGTGACGAGCCTGCCGCGGACGCCGCCGCCCAGCCCGCCTCCGAGAACGACTAGGGGAGCGAGAAAGATGCAGAACAAGACCGTCTCCCTCAGCGTTCCGGCAGATCCCAGCTACGCGCGCCCCGTGCGCATGCTTGCCGCGAACCTCGCCGTGCTTGCCGGCCTCACCGTCGAGGACGTCGAGGACGCCCGCATGGTTGCCGAGGAGGGCTTCGTGTGGTGCTGCGCCACCAAGCCCGACACCTGTGACATCGAGTTCCACGTGGGCGCCGGCCAGATGGCCATCGAGTTCGCCTTTGGCCCCGAGAAGCTCCCCGAGGACGACCAGACCTCGACCTACGCCGAGCTCATCCTCTCCGCCGTGTGCGACGAGTTCGCCTTTGACGAGGAAAGCCGCACGCTCAGGCTTGCGAAGAGTGTGGACGTCGCAGATGCCTAGTGAATCCACAGAGCTCACCGCCGAGCAGCGCGCCGAGGCCCGGCGTGCCGCGGCCACGTCCGTGCGCGAGCTGCCGGGCACGCCCAAGGGCAAGCTCGCCTGGGACAAGGCCCGCACGCGCGAGCTGTTCCGCCTCTACAAGCAGGAGGGCGACGAGGACGCGCGCGGCGAGCTCGTCATGAGCCACCTCAACCTCGTGCGCTTCCTCGCGAGCAAGTTCAAGAACCGCGGCGAGCCGCTCGACGACCTCATCCAGGTGGGGACGATCGGCCTCATCAAGGCCATCGACCGCTTCGACCCCGACCGCGGCCTGGAGTTCACCACCTACGCCACGCCCACGATCCTGGGCGAGATAAAGCGCCACTTCCGCGACAAGGGCTGGAGCGTCCGTGTGCCCAGGCGCCTGCAGGAGCTGTCGGCCAAGGTCAACCAGACCACCGACCAGCTCACGAAGGAGCTGCAGCGCACGCCCACCACCGAGGAGGTAGCTGCCAAGCTGGGCGTCTCCGTCGACGAGGTGCTCGAGGCCATGGAGTCCTCGAGTGCCTACAGCTCCGTGCCACTCGAGGGCGGCAGCTCCGATGACGACGAGACCCCTGCCGTCATCGACCACTACGCGAGCGTGGACGAGGACCTCACCTCTGCCGACGACCGCATGGTCATCGAGGACACCATCGCCGACTTCTCGCCCCGTGAGCAGGAAGTCCTTCGCATGCGCTTCAACGACGGCCTCACGCAGATAGAGATTGCCAAGCGCCTGGGCATCTCCCAGGTGCAGGTGAGCCGCCTGCTTCGCCGCACGCTCAAGAAGCTGCAGGAGAAGGTCGACCCCGAGGGGCTCGCGAAGTGACGTCGGGACGCAAGACGCCAGAGGAGCGCCAGCGCGCCTTCGAGTCCGCGAGGCTCATCGCCACGCGCGCGTGGGCGTTTGTGGGGTGCGCGCTCGCGTTCGTCATCGCGCTCGCGGCGCTGGGCTCGGTTGAGTCGGCGGTCCAGTGCGTGCTCGTGGGCGGCTTCGTTGGCTTTGTGTGCAGCTCGATGACCAACTGGCTCGAGCGCCACGGCGTGAGCCGGGCGGTGGGTGCGCTCATCGCGCTTGCCGTGGTGATCGCCGTGCTCGTGGGGCTCGCGCTGTGGCTGATGCCGCTGTTCGTGAGCCAGCTCATGCAGCTGCTCGAGCGGCTGCCGGGGCTTCTCGCCCAGGCGCAGGACGCGGTGCAGGCGCTGTTTGCCACGTTTGGCTCCGAACGCACGGCAGAGATCCAGACGAACGTCCAGGGCTTCGTGGGCATGCTGTCAGACGTGGGCACGAGCCTCACGCGCCAGCTCGCGAGCTGGCTTTCCACGGCGTTCGTTCCCAACGTCATGGGGATTGCGAACGACCTTGTGATGTTCTTCCTCGGCCTTGTGATGGCCTACTGGTTTGCGAAGGACTACCCGGCGCTCATGCGCGAGTTTGGCGTCATCGCGGGCCCCAGGCACGACGAGGACCTGTCGCTGCTCGTTGCCGTTCTGGGCCGCGCGGTGGGCGGCTACATGCGCGGCATCGTGATCACGAGCGTGCTCAACGGCGTCTTGGCGTTTGCGGGGTTTGCGCTGTGCGGCCACCCCTACGCGGGCCTCATGGGCATTCTCGTGGGACTTTTGCACTTTGTGCCCGTCGTGGGGCCGGCGGTGTCTGCGCTCATGGCAACGCTCACGGCTCTGTTCGCGAGCCCGGCCGTGGCCTTTTGGACGCTTGTGGTCTCCGTGGTTGCTCAGAACGTGGTCGACAACCTCGTGAGCCCGCTGGTGATGCAGAGCTCGGTGAAGATCCACCCGGCCATGAGCCTCATTGGCATCACCATGGGCGCGAGCCTGGGCGGCGCCGTCGGCATGGCCCTGGCCGTGCCGCTCACGGCTGCCGTCAAGGGCGCGTTCGTCTACTACTTCGAGAGCAAGACGGGTCGCCAGCTCGTGAGCTACGAGGGCGCGTTCTTCAAGGGGACGCCGTTCCATCACGCGGACGGCAGCCCCGTGCCCTCGTTCGACGCGCTCGACGACGACACGTTCCTCGCGGACTCGCGCCTGGTCGAGGCCGATGACATTGCCGACGCCCAAGCCGAGGAGAGCCCCGAGCATGAGGCAACCCTCGCCGACAAGATCCGCGAGACGCTCGTTGGCGGCGATGGTCCCAAGGCGTCGTAGGGGCTGCGCCATCGATTGCTGGATGCGTTCGCTTACGGGGCCCAATAAGTCTGACGGGCTGCGACGGCTCCGCGGCTGACGCCAAGGCCCTGCCACAGACCGGCGACTCCCCGGCCTCCGTCGCGCTTGCCGCTGCCGGCGCGGCCGCCGTGCTCGCCGGTGCGTTCGCGCTCCGTCGCCGCGGCGCGTAAGCTCCGCAGTTCTGGACCAAATCGCCTCGGCGGGCCCTTTTTCGTGCAGCGGAAGGCGCCTTCGCCTCTAAGTGAGCGGGCAAACGACCGCCTTCCGAGTAGACAAATTGCACGCACCTCGTCTACCTGCAATTTTGCAAGGCATATATAGCCGTCTACTCGCGTGATCGCAATTTGCCCGCTCACTTAGCGCATCTTCGGGTTTTTGCGACCCGAAATCCACTCGAATGGTGCGCAGATGTGCTGTCTACAGCCCGCTCACGCCCGCATTCGCGCCGCTCGCGGTATACTTACACGGTTGAATGCACGCAGACCAACCCGAACGTAGGGGAGACATATGAGCACCGCTGACTTTCCGACCATGACCACCGCCGAGATCCGCTCGGCGTTCCTCAACTTCTTCGAGGAGCGCGGCCTCAAGCTCTACCCGAGCTCCTCGCTCGTGCCGGAGGACCCCTCGCTGCTTCTTGCCAACGCTGGCATGAACCAGTTCAAGGAGTACTACCAGGGCAAGAAGACCATGAAGGAGGTCGGCGCCTGCAGCTGCCAGAAGTGCGTCCGCACCAATGACATCGACTGCATCGGCGAGGACGGCCGCCACCTCTCCTTCTTCGAGATGCTCGGCGACTTCTCCTTCGGCGGCGTCTCCAAGCAGCAGGCGTGCGCCTGGGCCTTCGAGCTCATCACCGAGAAGTTCAAGCTCCCGCTCGACCGCCTCTACTTCACCGTCTTCACCGACGACGACGAGACTCATGACATCTGGCGCTCCCTGGGCGTCGCCGAGGACCACATCTCGCGCCTGGGCGAGGACGACAACTTCTGGGCGGCCGGCCCCACTGGACCCTGCGGCCCCTGCTCCGAGATCTACTTCGACCAGGGCGAGGAGGTCGGCTGCGGCAAGCCCGACTGCGCGCCCGGCTGTGACTGCGACCGCTTCCTCGAGTTCTGGAACCTCGTCTTCACACAGTTCGACCGTCAGGAGGACGGCTCCATGCCGGAGCTGCCGCACCGCAACCTCGACACGGGCATGGGCCTGGAGCGCATGGCCGCCATCATGCAGCACAAGAGCGCCAACTACGACGGCGACATCATGCAGGGCCTCATCAAGCTCGGCGAGCAGATCTCTGGCAAGACGTATGACCCCGAGTCCTACACCGGCGCCTCCCGCAGCCTGCGCATCATCGCCGACCACGCGCGTGCCGTTGACTTCATGATCTCCGACGGCATCCTGCCGGGCAACGAGGGCCGCGAGTACGTCCTTCGCCGCCTGCTGCGCCGCGCCGTCTTCCACGGCCGCCTGCTGGGCATCGAGGGCGCGTTCCTCACGAAGTTCATCGACGCCGTCAACGAGATCATGGGCGAGGCCTACCCCGATCTGCTCAAGAACGTTGCCCTGGTCAAGGGTATTGTGAGCGCCGAGGAGGAGCGCTTCTCCAACACGCTCGACACGGGTCGTGCCTACCTCGACGAGGCTTTCGAGGGCCTGGACGCCGGCGCCGTGCTGCCCGGCGACGTGGCCTTCAAGCTCCACGACACCTACGGCTTCCCCATCGACCTCACGGTCGAGATCGCGCAGGGCACCGGCCACGAGGTCGACATGGACGCCTTCGACGCCTGCATGGCCGAGCAGAAGGAGCGTGCCCGCGCCGCCGCCAACCGCGATGCCTGGGGTGACTTCAACAACGTCTGGACCGCGCTGTCCGACGAGCTCGCTCCCACGCAGTTCGACGGCTACGAGCACAACGAGCTCGAGGGCGCCAAGGTCGTGGCCATCGTCTCGGCCGGCGAGCGTGTGAGCGAGGCCAAGGCCGGCGACGAGGTCGAGGTCCTGCTCGACCGCACGCCGTTCTACGCCGAGATGGGCGGCCAGGTGGGCGACACCGGCACGATTACCGGCGCTGGCGCCAAGCTCGAGGTCACGGACACGAAGGGCCACAACGGCCTGTACGCTCACGTCGCCAAGGTCGTCGAGGGCGAGATTCACGAGGGCGACGTCGTCACCGCCACGATCGACGCGCACCGTCGCGAGCTCGTGCGCCGCAACCACACGGCCACGCACCTGCTCGACGCCGCGCTCAAGGCCGTGCTGGGCGACCACGTCAACCAGGCGGGCTCTCTCGTTGACGACCAGCGCCTGCGCTTCGACTTCACGCACTTCGAGGCTCTCACGGCCGAGCAGCTGCATGAGGTCGAGGACCTCGTGAACGTCGAGATCTTCTCGGCCAAGCCGGTCGTCACGAAGGTCTGTGGCATCGAGGAGGCCAAGGCCGCCGGCGCCGTCGCCCTGTTTGGCGAGAAGTACGGCGACGTGGTGCGCATGGTCTCTGCCGGTACCGAGGACAAGCCGTTCAGCCGCGAGCTGTGCGGCGGCACGCACGCCCGCAACACCTCCGAGCTCGGCCTGTTCAAGATCGTCTCCGAGTCCTCCACCGGCTCCAACGTGCGCCGCATCGAGGCCGTGACGAGCCTGGGCGCCCTGGCCTGGCTCGACGAGCGCAACGACGCGCTTGACGCCGTGGCCGCCGAGCTCAAGTGCCGTCCCGAGGATGCCGCCGGCCGCATCGCCGACATCAAGGCCGGCGCCCGTGAGGCCGAGGCCAAGCTTAAGCAGGCCCTTCTCGGCGGCTCTTCCGACAAGATCCAGACGGCCATGGGCGCGGCCATCGACTGCGGCGCCTACAAGGCCGTCATCGCGCGTATGGACGGCCTGGAGGCCGGCGAGCTGCGCGAGGCCTGGGACGCCATTCGCGACAAGGCAAACGGCGGGGATGTCGCCTGCTTCCTGGCCACGGCCACGCCCGAGGGCAAGGTGGCCCTTCTTGCCGCCGCCACCGACGGCGCGGTGAAGGCCGGCTTTGGCGCTGGCGACGTCATCCGCAAGGTTGCCGAGCACGTCGGCGGACGTGGCGGTGGCCGTCCCAACATGGCCCAGGCCGGCGGCAAGGACGCCTCCGGCATCGAGGCGGCGCTGCAGGCCGCCCGCGAGATGCTGGCCTAGGTCGCTCGCATGAGGGCGCTTGCGCTGGACATCGGCGAGGTTCGCATCGGCATCGCCGCGAGCGATGCCTCGGGGCGCATCGCGGGCCCCGTGAAGGTGCTTCCCGCAGCGGAGGTGCTGGGCCATGCCCGCACCTTCCGCCGCATCCTCGAGGACTATGAGCCCGAGGTGCTCGTCTGCGGCCGTCCCCAGACTATGTCTGGCGAGGACGGCCCGCAGGCCGAGCGCATCATGGCACAGGCCCGGCAGATCGCAGACGCCTGCGACCTGCCCCTCGAGTTTGCCGACGAGCGGCTCTCCTCGTCGGAGGCCAAGCGGATACTGCGTGAGCAAGGTCTGCGCGAGAAGCAGATGCGTGGCAAGGTTGATATGATTGCTGCGTCGTTGTTCCTGCAAGCGTGGCTCGATTCCCATGCTCATGGGGACACGCTTACTGACTAGCAGACCGCCGCGGGTGCTTGGATGGGCCCACGTTTCGAGAGGGGCCTCACATGCCAGATTCCGCGCGCCGCCGTTCGCCGCGCTTCTCGAGCGAGGCGAACCCGTATAGCGCTTCGCGTCCCTCTACGGGTGGCAAGCGCTTCTCGGCGTCTGCGCCCGCGAACGGTGGCCGTGCCTCGAAGCCCGTTTCCTCCGCTCGCCATGCCGCGCGTCCCCGCCAGTCTGGCGCTGCGGCTCCTGCTCGCTCTGGGAGGGTGGCGACAGGTGGTGCCACTCGCTCGCGCCAGGCCACGGCCGGCGGTGCCACTCGCTCGCGCCAGGCCACGGCCGGCATGCAGAGCTTGGCCACGCCCCGCTCTCGCTCGCAGCGCGAGGCCGCCCGTCGCGGTGGCCACACGAGGCGTGCACCCATCGTCGCAGGCGTCTTTGCCGCGGTCGTGGTCATTGCGGGCATCGTGTTTGCGGTTTCGCACTTTCTGCTGGCCAGGCCCGGCCAGGACACGCTTCCCAACCAGGGGACGCAGGTAGAGGTGGTCATCGACGACGGTTCGGGCGCCAACGCGGTTGCCGCGAAGCTCAAGGACGCCGGCGTCATCGCGAGCACGGACGAGTTCCTTTCGCAGGTGCAGAAGCAGAAGGCCGACTCCCAGATCAAGAGCGGCGCCTACGTGTTCACGGTGGGGCAGGACCTCGACTCGATCATAAGCCAGCTCGTGAGCGGGCCAAACTCCACGACGGGCCGCCTCACCGTGCCTGAGGGCCTCACGGTGTCCCAGACCGCGCAGCTCGTCTCCGAGGCGCTCAGCGTCTCGAGCGACGACTTCACCGCCCAGGCGAAGGCCTCCAACTACGTGGCCGACTACCCCTTCCTGGCAGACGCCGCCAACGACTCGCTCGAGGGCTTCCTGTGTCCCAAGACCTATGACTTCTCCGGCCGCAGCGACGTCACGGCAGACGTGGTCATCCGCGCCATGCTCGACCAGTACCAGGCAGACGTGGCAACTCTGGACTTCGCTTCCGGCGAGGCGCTCATCGCCGACCGCTACGGCATCACGATGAGCGACTACGACGTCATCAAGCTCGCCTCCATCGTCGAGCGCGAGGCCGTGACCGACGGGCAGCGCCCCAAGGTTGCCTCGGTGTTCCTGAACCGTCTCAAGGCGGGCATGGCGCTGCAGAGCGACGCCACGATGATGTACGTCACCGGCGGCGAGGTCACGGCAGACGACCTCAAGACCGAGAGTCCCTACAACACCTACCTCAACAACGGGCTTACGCCCACGCCCATCTGCACCCCGTCCGTGGACTCCATCAAGGCGGTTCTTTCGCCTGACGACACGGACTACCTGTACTTCTACATCACCCAGACCGACGAGTGGTTCTCCTCGACCTACGACGAGCACCTCCAGGCCATTGAGGAGAACAAGTAGATGAGCCTAGTCAGGCCCTGGCGCCGCGAGCGCGCCATCACCGACGTTGACGTCGACGAGCTTGCCGCGAGCGGCGTGCGCTGTGTGCTGTTCGACCGCGACAACACCGTGGTTCCGCGCGACACCGGCGTGGCTCCCGAGTCCGTCATGGACTGGATCTGTCGCGTGCGCGAGGCGGGTATTGCCCTGTGCATGGTGTCGAACAACTTCCACTCGCAGCAGGTCGAGGCCAGTGCGGCTGAGCTTGGGTGCGCCGTGGTGCATCACGCCATGAAGCCGGCGCCGTTCGCCGTGCGGCGGGCGCTTGCGCTTGTGGGCGTGGACGCGAGCGAGGCCGTGCTCATCGGCGACCAGGTGTTCACCGACGTCATGGCTGGCAACCTTGCGGGCGTGCGCACGATTCTCGTTGAGCCGCAGAGCACGAGCGACCTGTGGTACACGCACATCTTCCGCGTCTTCGAGCGGGCGATCGGCGCCCGCAGGTGATTGCCGCCTGGGCCATCGCTGCCGTGCTCGTGGGCCTGTCCGTGTGGGCGGGCATCGTTGACGCGCGGAGCCGCAGGATTCCCAACGCGTGCTGCGTGCTTGTGGCACTTTGCGGCGTGGCGCTTCAGGCCGCAAGGGCGCAGAGCCGCGTGGCTCCCGTGCTTGGCGAGCCGCTCGCATGCGTGTGGCTCGCCGCGGCTGTGCTGGTTGCGGGCGCGTGCCTGGAGCTTGCGTATCGGCGGCTGAGCGGGCACTCCGGCCTTGGGATGGGAGACATCAAGTACGTTGCCGCCTGGGCCGTCTCGCTTGGCTGGCTCGTGGCGCCCGCGCTTGTTGTGGCGTGCCTTCTGGGCGCCGCGTGGGGCCTGGCGACCCGCCAGCGCACGTTTGCGTTCGGCCCGTGGCTCTCGCTGGCGTTTTGTCTTCAGATGCTGATGGCCCTTGCGGCTTCGAGTTAGGCTTCCTGCAAAAGTGGACCTAGGTTTGTGCGCTCGGCTTGCCAATTCTGTCATTCTGACGAGGCAGGTCTTCTCAGTTTTCGAACACTTTTGAGACTCTGCTCGGAAACTCATGGCTTTCTGCCCCCTCAGAGGAGTTCTGCAGGGCTCACATATCAGTTTCGAGCGAATCCATCGCACAAACCTTGCCTGGTATTTGCAAGATTGCCAATTTGAATGTCGCGCGGTCTTTCCCAGGTCGAGACGCGGAGGTGCCCTGCGCTAGAATCGAGGGAAGCCATGCACGCATTGCCGGCGCAGCATCACGGGGCGCCGGCATTTCTATGAGAGGAGGCCAGATGGACGAGGCGCGCCGCGCTCGCAACCGCGCGCACCACGGCTGCGACCACGTGTTCTTCATCGGCTTCCTGGGTGCAGGCAAGACGACGGTCGCCAGAAACCTGGGTAACATGTTCCACCGCTCGTTCGTCGATGTGGACCGCATGGTTGAGCGAGACCTCCACGCCAGCGTGGCGCGCATCTTCGAGACGCGCGGCGAGCAGGCCTTCCGCGTGGCCGAGACACGCTCGCTCGAGAGCCTCAAGCGTCGCAGGAGCCTGCTCGTGAGCTGCGGCGGGGGCATCATCGAGAGCGAGCGCAACGCGGGCCTCATGCACGAGATGGGCAGCGTCGTCTTCCTTGACGGCACGCTCGAGGACTCGCTTCGCCAGATCCGTCGTCCCGAGAAGCGCCCCGACCTGGGCGACCTCGACCACGCACGCGAGCTGTACGCGCACCGAAGGCCCCTGTACGAGGCCGCGTGCGACTATCGCGTGACCATCTCCGGAAAGACGTTCGAGCAGGTTGCCTACGACGTGGGCGAGCTGCTCTGGGAAAGGGGACTGCTATGAGTGACGAGAATACCGAGGCCGCGCAGCAGCCGGCGCCTACGCCCGACGCGCCCGCCGAGGCTGCGGCGGCCGCGCCAGCCCCCGAGGCCGCGGTCAGCGAGCCCGACCCCGCCCCGGCGCCCGTCGTGCGCAGGCAGTCCGTCGTCATGCGCACGGGCTCGTGTGACATGCGCGTGGGCACGGGGGCACTCGACCAGCTTGGCAACGCCGCAAGAATCGCCGCGGGCAAGCCCAGTCGCGCGCTTCTCGTGAGCGCCGCAGACGTTGCCCCCGAGCTCACCGAGCGCGCCCGCCGTCTGCTTGTGGACACGGGCTTTGCCGTGAGCCTCGCGAGCGTCCCGGCCGGCCGCGCCGCCCGCAGCATCGAGCACGTCACCGAACTGTATGCCACGCTCGCCGCCGAGCACGTCACCGCCGACGATCCCATCGTTGTCATCGGCGACGCCGACGCCATCTCGCTCGCGATCTTCGCCGGCGCCACGTGGCACACGGGCTGCCCCGTCGTTGCCGTGGCCACGACGCTCGACGCCGTGACCGACGTCACGGTGACGCCGCGAGCCATTGACGCGCCCGCCGCGCCCGACATGCTCGTCGCCCGCGGAAACGCCCGCTTCATGCTCGCGGACCCGTCCGTCTTCGCATCCGGCGAGCTCTCGAATGGCGAGCTCATGGGCCGCGCCGTCATGGTGGCCGGCGCTGTTGCGGCGGGGGAGAACTGCTTCAGTGAGCTCGCGGTTCGCGCCGGCGGCGTCGTTGACGCCGCCGAGGACACGCTTGTGGCGGCCATCCTCGACATCACGAAGGCCCGCGCCCGCGTGGTTTCCTCGTCGGCCCTCGCCATGCGTCAGGGCATCCTGTACGGCCAGGCCATCGGCCGCGCCCTCGAGCGCGCCCTTGCGCAGCAGCAGGCTGACCCCAGTCGCTACCTCGTGGACGAGAGGCCCGGGAGCGCCCGCCTGCTCGCCGAGGGGCTGCGCATCGCGGCGCGCCTGGCCGCCGCCAAGCAGGCGCCCGACGACAAGCTCGTGGACTTCGTATTCACCCAGGACGGCCTGCTCGAGAAGTTCGGCCTCGCCGAGGTCGCCTGCGTCGTCGACCCCCAGACGCTGCTCGACTGCCTCAAGGCCGAGGAGCTTGCCCGCTCGAACCGCTTCATGCTCGCGCTGCCGCTTGGCTTTGGCCGCGTGCGCCTCACGTCCGTGCCCGACGAGCTGCTGCTCGAGCACCTCGGCGGCTGGTGCAAGAGCCGTCGCAAGCTCGCCCGCCGCCGAGCTCGCGAGGCGCAGGCCGAGGCAAACTAGCATTCCCTGGCGTGGCCACCCGGCCACGCCTTTTCTTGGTCTCGCGTATACACCTTCGTGGAAAGGAAGACCCATGGCAGACGAGAAGGCCTGCGCCGCGCGCATCGCCAAGCTCCGCAACATCATGGAGGAGCGCGGCTATGACGCCGTGATCCTTCGCAACAACCCCGACCTGCGCTGGCTTACGGGCTGCGAGCGCACGTTCGACGACGAGGTGGCCCACACGGTGGTCATCACGCCGACGCGCCAGCTGCTCCACACCGACTCTCGCTACTACAACACCTTCTGCGAGCGTCTGGGCGACAACACCGCCTGGGAGCTCGACGAGACCATCATGGGCGCCCACGAGTGGGCCGCAGATCGCATCCGCGAGGCCCATGCCCGCGTCGTGGCCGTCGAGGACACGTGCACCCTCGAGTTCTTCGACGCCCTGCAGGCGGCGCTTGCCGAGCGCTCCGTTGCGTGCCTGCTGCCGCGCCTGCATGGCGACCTCGTGAAGCTGCGCGCCGTGAAGGATGCCGAGGAGGTCGAGCTCATGCGCGCCGCCCAGAAGGTGACCGACGAGGCGTTCCGCCACATCTGCGGCTACATCAAGCCGGGCCTCACCGAGCAGCAGATTCGCGCCGAGCTCGAGAACTACATGCTCTCCCACGGCGCCGATGGCCTGTCCTTTGGCACAATCATCGCGAGTGGCCCCAATGGCGCCAACCCGCACGCCCAGCCCGGTCCCCGCGTGGTCGAGAAGGGCGACATGATCGTCATGGATTACGGCGCCACCGTGGCCGACTATCACGCCGACATGACGCGCACCGTCTGCGTGGGCGAGCCTACCGAGGAGCAGCGCCACGTCTATGACGTCGTGCGCCAGGCCCACGAGGAGTGCGCCGCCATGGCCCGCGCCGGCGTCATTGGCAAGGACGTCTTCGACCACTCCGTGAAGGTCATCACAGACGCCGGCTACGGCGACTACTACAAGCACGGCCTGGGCCATGGCGTGGGCGTCGAGATCCACGAGGAGCCGAACTTCAACCGTCGCAACATGGAGCCCATTCCCGCAGGGGCTGTCATCACGATCGAGCCGGGCATCTACCTTCCGGGCAAGTTCGGCATCCGCCTCGAGGACTTTGGCCTCGTCACTGAGGACGGATATGAGCCGTTTACCGAATCGCCGCACGAGCTCACGGTCGTTCCGTGCTAGCGAGAAACAATTTTTCTTGCGCCTGACCTGCGATGATGCCAAAGCAGAGCGCTCTGCGTGAGCTGAGCGGCATTTCTACAGAAATCTGTGAACGGCATCGAAAAGTTAAGTGACCGACCTGCACTATTTGCAGGTCGGTCTTTACTTAAGCAATTAAGTGTTCCAATTATGAGTGACAAATTGCTAGCATAGTCAAACTGCAAAATTATAAATATACTGCAAAATAAGCATAAATATTGCGAGCAACAGTTTCTGCAATATTTGATAGCTTAATCTCCACATCACTAAGTCTGTGCCCTATTATTCAGACGTTCCGCATTGGACCCCATAAGTGCATGGGAGGTAGGAATGGTAGGAATTGTCCTAGCAAGCCATGGCGAGCTTGCGGCGGGCGTTCGGCAGACGGGCTCCATGGTCTTCGGTGACCAGGAGAACGTTGCCGTCGTGAGCCTCAAGCCCTCCATGGGCCCTGACGAGTTCAGGGCCAACCTCGAGGAGGCCGTTGGCACCCTCGAGGACCAGGAACAGGTCCTGTTCCTGGTGGACCTTTGGGGAGGCACGCCGTTCAATCAGACGAGCGCGCTGGTAAAGGGCCACGACACGTGGGCCATCGTGACGGGTCTCAACCTGCCGATGCTCATCGAGGCGTACTCGGCCCGCATGGACGCCACTAAGACGGCCCACCAGATCGCCGCGCACCTCACGGCCGAGGCTCGCAAGGGCGTGCGCGTCCTTCCCGAGTCGCTCGAGCCCAAGGCGCCTGCGACGAATGCTGCGGTCGCCAAGGCCGGCGCCATCGCCCCGGGCACGGTGCTCGGCAACGGCAAGATCGACATCGCGGCCGTGCGCATCGACACGCGTCTGCTCCACGGTCAGGTGGCTACCGCCTGGACCAAGCAGATCGCGCCGAACCGCATCATCGTGGTCTCCGACGGCGTCGCCCACGACGAGCTGCGCAAGACCATGATCGAGCAGGCCGCGCCTCCAGGAGTTCCGGCCAACGTCGTGCCCATCTCCAAGATGGTCGAGGTCGCCAAGGACCCGCGCTTCGGCGCCACCAAGGCGTTCCTGCTGTTCGAGACCCCGCAGGACCTTCTCAAGTGCATCGAGGGCGGCGTTGACATCAAGAACGCCAACATCGGCTCCATGGCGCACTCCGTCGGCAAGGTCGTCGTCACGAACGCCATCGCCATGGGCGAGGACGACGTCAAGACTATCGAGAAGCTCAAGGAGCTCGGCGTCAAGTTCGAGGCTCGCAAGGTTCCGTCCGACGCGTCCGAGAACATCGACGAGATGCTCAAGAAGGCCAAGACAGACTTGGCCGCCCAGGCTAAGTAAGGGAGGGTCTGACACATGTCTCCAATCACGATTATCCTGATCGTCATCGTTGCCTTCCTTGCTGGTATGGAGGGCATCCTCGATGAGTTCGAGTTCCACCAGCCCCTGGTGGCGTGCACGCTCATCGGCCTTGTCAGCGGCCACCTGCAGGAGGGCATCCTCCTTGGCGGTCAGCTCCAGATGATTGCCCTCGGCTGGGCGAACATCGGCGCCGCCGTGGCGCCTGACGCCGCGCTTGCCTCCGTCGCCTCGGCCATCATCATGGTCCTGGCCCTCAACGGCGGCAACGCTGATGCGAGCAACGCCATCACCACCTCCGTGGCCCTGGCCATCCCGCTGTCCGTCGCCGGCCTCTTCCTCACGATGATCTGCCGTACGCTCGCCACGGGCATCGTCCACGCCATGGACGCCTGCGCCGAGAAGGGCGACTTCAAGGGCATTGAGGCCTGGCAGATCGTCGCCATCTGCATGCAGGGCGTTCGTATTGCCATTCCGGCCGCGCTGCTCTGCGTCATCCCTGCTGAGGCCGTCACGAACGCGCTCAACGCTATGCCCGCATGGCTCTCCGGCGGCATGGCCGTCGGCGGCGGCATGGTCGCTGCCGTGGGCTACGCCATGGTCATCAACATGATGGCCACCAAGGAGACCTGGCCGTTCTTCATCCTCGGCTTCGTCCTCGCTGCCATCTCCCAGCTCACCCTCATCGCCCTTGGTCTCATCGGCATCTCGCTCGCCCTCATCTACCTTGGCCTCAAGGACATGGCCAAGCAGGGTGGCGGCAACGGCGGCGGCTCCGGCGACCCGCTGGGCGACATCCTGAACGACTACGAGTAGGAAGGGAGAGTGACTACCATGGCAGAGAACAAGATCGAGCTTTCCGCTGCTGACCGCAAGAAGGTTTGGTGGCGCCACCAGTTCCTCCAGGGCTCCTGGAACTACGAGCGCATGCAGAACGGTGGCTGGTGCTACTCCATGATCCCCGCGATCAAGAAGCTGTACCCCGCCAAGGAGGACCAGGTCGCTGCCCTTAAGCGTCACCTCGAGTTTTACAACACGCACCCCTACGTCTCCAGCCCGGTCATCGGCGTCACGCTCGCCCTCGAGGAGGAGCGCGCCAACGGTGCCGCCGTGGACGACGCCGCCATCCAGGGCGTCAAGGTGGGCATGATGGGCCCGCTGGCCGGCGTTGGCGACCCGGTGTTCTGGTTCACCGTGCGCCCGATCCTCGGTGCCCTCGGCGCGTCGCTGGCGCTCGGCGGCTCCATCGTGGGCCCCATTCTCTTCTTCGTCGTGTGGAACATCATCCGCATGGCCTTCGAGTGGTACACGCAGGAGTTTGGCTACAAGGTGGGCTCCTCCATCGCCAAGGACCTCTCCGGTGGCCTCATGGGCAAGGTCACCGAGGGCGCTTCCATCCTCGGCATGTTCATCATCGGCGCGCTCGTCCAGCGCTGGGTGTCCATCTCCTTCACGCCGATCGTCTCCCAGATCCCGCAGTCTGAGGGCGCCTATATCGACTGGAGCTCGCTGCCCAGCGGTTCCGACGGCATCAAGGAGGCCCTGACCCAGTACAACTCCATCGGCGCAACTGCCCTGGACGCCACGAAGGTCACGACGCTGCAGCAGAACCTCGACCAGCTCATCCCCGGCCTTGCCGCCGTGCTGCTGACGCTTCTGTGCTGCAAGCTCCTCAAGAAGAAGGTCAGCCCGATCGTCATCATCCTGGCCCTCTTCGCCGTGGGCATCATCGGACGCCTCCTCGGCTTCATGTAGGTCATCGCACGTTCGCGCGAGCGCTCGCCGCATGAGTTGAGCCTCGCTCTGGCGGGCCGCACCCTGCTACAGTGGTGTGGCCCGCCTCTTTTGTTAGAAGGGATGCACGCGCATGGCGCAGTCGCAGAACACAAAGGTCGAGTACACGGAGAAGGCGTCGTTCCTCTCTGGCCTCGGCGAGTACGGAGACGTCATGGTGGGGGACCGCGCGTTCGAGTTCTACAACGAGCGCAACCGCGAGGACTTCGTCCAGATTCCCTGGGAGGAGGTCGACTACGTGGCCGCCGAGGTGCTCCCCGGCAAGAAGATCAGCCGCTTCGCCATGTTCGTGAGGGATGGCAACAAGTTCATCTTCTCCACGAGGGACAACAAGGCCACGCTCCGTGCCGTGCGCGAGCACATCCCCGAGGACCGCATCCAGCGCAGCCCGTCGCTGCTCGACGTCATGAAGGCCGGCGTGCGCGCCATCCCCAAGATTCCCTCGATGCTTCGCCGCGACAAGGACGAGTAGCGCAAGACGCTGCGCTTGTGTGCAGCTCTTGGGAGGATGGGCTGCGAGCGTGTAGGGCCTATATCGGCCGTGCTACAATTCCAGATTGCATGAACGTATGTGGCCTGCGCGATCGCGGGCCAAAGACAGGAAGAGAGTCTTTAGATGCAGCAGATCAGCACCGCCGAGTTCAAGAACGGCATGGGCCTCAAGATCAAGGACAAGATCTACACGCTCGTTGAGTTCCAGCACGTCAAGCCGGGCAAGGGCGGCGCCTTCGTTCGCTACAAGATCAAGGACCTCCGTTCCGGCCGCGTCATCGGCGACCAGACCTGCAACGCCGGCTCCAAGTTCGACTCCGTCATGCTCTCCACCAAGGAGATGCAGTACCTCTACAACGACGGTGACAACTACTACTTCATGGACATGACGACCTACGAGCAGATCCCCGTGCCCGCCGACTTCATCGGCGACAACTCCAAGTGGCTCAAGGAGAACGACGTCTGCCAGCTCATGTACGCCGACGAGGACCTTCTCACCGTCCAGCCGCCCATGTTCATCGAGGTCGAGATCACCAAGACCGACCCGGGCTTCAAGGGCGACACCGTCCAGGGCGGCGGCAAGCCGGCCACGGTCGAGACGGGCGCCGTCATCCAGGTGCCGATGTACCTCAACGAGGGTGAAGTCATCAAGGTCGACACCCGTGAGGGCAAGTTCGTCGCGCGCGTCTAGCGTACTAGTCATACGGCCCGCGTGCCAGCTGCGGCACGCGGGCACTTTCACCTCGAAAGGGGCAGTCATGAGCAATGAGCTGAGAATCGCGGGCATGGGCGTCTCCAAGAACGTCGTCACCACGATCGTGAGCGCCGCGGCCGAGAAGGTCGAGGGCGTTGCCTCCGTCTACGGCAAGGACATCGCGAGCGGCATCATCGCCATGCTGACCTCCAAGCCCCAGCCCACGACGAGCGCCGTCGAGTGCAGCGTGGTCGATGGCGACGCCATCGCCATCACCGTACGTCTCGTCGTGTTCTTTGGCTACCCGTTCACCAAGCTCGCCGAGGAGGTCCGCGCCGCCGTTGCCGAGGCCGTGGACGCCCAGATCGGCGTTCGTGTCTCGAGCATCGACGTCTGCATCGATGAGCTCGTCTTCCCCAAGGAGTAAGTCTTGTCTTCCAACCACAAGCACATCGGTGGCCGCACGCTCTCGCGCTGCAACGCCCTTCAGCTTCTGTTCCAGGCCGAGGCCTGCGGCCGCTCCGTGGCGGACGTCCTCTCCGGCGAGTACGCGCTCTCCGAGGGCCCACTCGATGAGTATGGCGAGCTTCTCGCCCGCGGCACCGACGAGCACCTGGCAGACATCGACGCCGTCCTCTCCGGCGCCACGCGTAACTGGAGCCTCTCTCGCGTCTCTGCGACCGACCGCAACCTGCTGCGCATCGCGCTGTACGAGATGCTGTTCGTAGACGAGGTCGCTCCCGCCGTGGCCATTGACGAGTGTGTTGAGCTTGCGAAGGCCTTTGGCAGCTCCGAGGAGTCCAACCACTTCGTCAACGGCGTGCTTGGCCGCATCCAGGCCGACATCGACGCCGGCGTTGACGTCGTTGCCCAGGCTCGCGAGCGCGAGGCCGCCGAGGCTTCCGCCTATGACGAGCAGGCGTCTGACGACTATGAGAGCGCAGACGCTTCGGATGACGAGCTCGCAGGCATGCCCGTGCCCGACTGGGCGAACGAGGGCGAGTAGCCACCATGGCCAAGGGTCCCGACACCTCCGGATACGAGCGCTTCAGCGACGTCACGGCTCGTCTCGATGAGATCATCGCAGACGTCCGCAACAAGGACACGTCGCTTGAGCGCTCGCTCGACCTGTTTGACGAGGCCATTGCGCTTGGTACGCGGGCTGTCGACCTTGTGGATAAGGCGGCCTTCTCGCCCGAAGAGCGCGAGCGGCTCGCGGAACCCGTCTCGCCCGAGCGGGACGCCGAGGATGGGGAGTCTTCTGATGACTCTGGCTCCTCGGATGCGTCCGATTCTGACCCTGCGGCCAACGAGGCCAAGTAGCCGTGCCTAAGCGCAGGCTTGACGAGGAGCTCGTGGCGCAGGGCTTCTTTCGTTCCAAGGATGACGCCATGCGCGCCGTCATGGCCGGTGACGTCTCCGGCCCCTCCATGCGCTACACCTCTGCCGGGACGCAGGTCCGTCCCGGCTGCGAGCTGCATGTTCGTGGCTCGCTTCCTTATGTGAGCCGCGGTGGGCTTAAGCTCGAGCGTGGTCTCGACTTCTTTGGCGTTGACCCCACCGGGCTCACCTGCGTTGACGTGGGTTGCTCCACCGGTGGCTTCACGGACTGCCTGCTGTCTCGAGGTGCGGCTCTCGTGACCTCGGTGGACGTGGGCTATGCCCAGTTCGACTGGTCGCTTCGCCAAGACGAGCGCGTGACGCTGCTCGAGCGCACGAACATCGTCGACGTTCCCAACGAACAGAATAGCGGCACGTATGACCTGGCGGTCTGTGACGTGTCATTCACCTCGGTGCTCACGGTGCTGCCGGCCGTGTGTGAGCTTCTCGGCCCATCTGGGCGCTTTCTCACGCTGGTGAAGCCCCAGTTCGAGGCGGCTCGCGAGGACGTGGGGGAGGGTGGCGTCGTGCGCCGCCCCGAGGTGCGTCGCGAGGCCGTGGAGCGCGTGGCTGGTGCCTTCGAGGAAGCTGGGCTTGCCGTGCAGGGCTGTTGCGAGAGCGCCATCACGGGCGCCAAGGGCAACCACGAGTACCTGCTGCTAGGCGTTCGTGGCGGCCAGTCCCGAGAGCTCGACCTCTCGTTCATCGCCTAGGCGCGTTCTAAATACGCAACTTTAGACTTGAATGGCTGCCCAAGTGTGGCCCTGAAGGCTAATACTGCGTAGCAAATCTCCAAATGAAAGTGCCCCGGAGCCGCATGATTCTGCGGTTCCGGGGCACTTGTCAATATGGTTGCGCGCTACATGAGCTTCGTGCTCTCGAGCTTTTCCTCCACCCAGTCGTTGAGGCGGATGACGGGCCGGCGAAGCAGCAGGCCCAGTAGGAGCGCCGGGATGATGAAGGCCGCGAGCGTGGCCAGGCAGGTCCAGAAGTCATTGCCGTACAGGCCGAACATCGCCGAGCGCATGGCGTTCTCGGCATGGACGAACGGCAGGAACGGGTAGATCGCCTGGAACGTCTCGGGAAGCATCTGGCGCGGGAACGTGCCGCCGGAGCCTGCCACCTGGATGACCATGAGCACGACGGCGATGGCCTTGCCCACGTCGCCGAACGAGGCCGTGAGCGCGTAGATGATGTTCACGAACGCGAAGCTCGCCACCCAGCCCGCAAGGAAGAACAGCACGGGGTGGGCGCACTGGACACCAAGGAAGTACAGGTCACCGGCGCAGATGAGGCTGCTCTGCAGCAGGCCCACCAGCGCGAACAGCACGAGACGCGCGACATAGGCCTGCGTGTGCGAGGCGCCCGTCTCCTCCATGGCGCGCTCGCTGGCGTTGGTCTTCACGAGCGCGGCGAGCACCACGCCGCCGATCCAGATGGCGAGCGTCGTGTAGAACGGCGCCATGGCGCTGCCGTTGTTCTCGATGGCGTAGACGGGGTTGCGGTCGACCGTCACGGGGGAGGAGATGAACGCCGCGAGGTCCGTCGGGTTGGCGGAGAGCACGGTCTTCACCTGCGAGACGTCATCGGAGTCGAGCGCGGCGCGCAGGCGTGCGTGCAGGTCGCTCATCTTGGAGGAGGCCTTGTCGAGGGCGTCTGCGGCGCTGTTGAGCGCGGTTGCGGCGTCGCCGATGGAGCTTGCGGCCTGGCCGGCGGTGGAGCTCACGGAGCTCAGCGTGTCGTTTAGGCTCGAGGTGATGCCGTCCGCGTTCGAGGCGGCGTCAGAGATCTGGCCTGCGAGCGTGGAGAGCGTGCCCTTGAGCGTGCTCTCGTAGGTGCCCTGCACGGAGCCGATGCTTGCCTTGGCGGCCGCGACGGTTGCCTGGAGGTCACTGCGCGTCTGGGCGGTGTTGGCCTTGATGGAGTCGATGTGGCTCGCGCCGTCACCAAGCTTGCCGGCAAGCTCGCTCATCTGGTCTGCGGCGGTCTGGACGCGCTGCTGGTTCTCGGTCGAGGTGTCCTTGAGCGCAGAGGCCGCGTTGTAGGCGCGCGTGAGCGCGGCGTAGCGGATGGCGTAGTCGGCGGCGTCGGGGTCGAGTTTGCTGCGCTCGTCATCGATCGCGGCCATGGCGGTCTTCGCGGCGCCTGCGGCGTCCCCGAGCTTTCCGGCCAGGCCAGAGAGCGTGCTTGCGTTCTTACTCGCGAGCCCCTGCGCGCTCTCGAGCGCGCTCTTGAGGTCGTCGGTGGGGCCATCTGCCGCGTCAAGCGCCTTGTCGATGGCGCTCGCGACGCCGTCGAGGCTCGCGGCGCTGCTCGCGAGCGTGTCGTTCAGGCTGTCGGTGGCGCCGTCGAGCGCGTCGCCGAGGCTGCGGACGTTGCCCGCGGTAGAGCGCAGCGTGTTGCCAACATCGAGCGTGGAGGAGAGCGAGGAGTCGAACGTGCCCGAGCCGCTGCCGAGCAACCCCTGCGTGGAGCTGAGCAGGCTCGCGAAGCCGCGCACGTCGGAGGCGGTGGAGGTGAGCGTCTCGCAGCCCTTGTCGATGGCCTCGTCAAGCTTCTGGGCCACCTCGGAGACCTTGTCGTCATCCAGGTAGTTGTCGAGCTGGTCGAGGACTCCCGCGCCCACCGTGGTGATGGACTCGGCGAACGACTCGTCGATGTCCTTCTCGATGGCAGAGCTCGCCTTGTTCGTGACAATCTGGGCGATCGCGTTGGCCTTCTCGTTCTGATAGAACTTGACCTGCGGCTTGATTGGGTTCTCAGAAAGTGCGGTCATCATGTCGACCGAGAAGTCCTCCGGGATCACGACGGCGGCGTAGTACTCGCCGGAGCGCACGCCCTCGAGGGCGTCCTCCTCGCTCGTCACGGTATAGCCGATGGAGGTGGACTCGCGCAGGTCGCTCACGACGTGCTCGCCAAAGTTGAGCTCGATGGGCATGAGCTCGGAGGAGTAGCCGCGGTCGGAGTTGGCGACGGCCACCTTGAGGTTCTTGGTGTTGCCGTAGGGGTCCCAGCTGCCGGCGATGTTGAACCATGCGTAGAACGTGGGAACGACGATGATGCCCACGATCACGACGAGGCTGATGACGTTGCCGCGCAGGTTGTGGAAGTCGCGCCTGATGAGGCCCATGAGCTTGCTCATCTATGCCTCGCCTCCCTTCTCGGGCTTGTCGTCCGTGGATGTGTCTTCCTTGCCGTCAGTGGATGCGTTCGTGCCGAGACCTGCGAGCCCCGAGTGGTCGAGGCGCATCTTGTCGATGGGGGCGAAGGCCATGAACTCCTGGCGCAGCTCGTCGTCGAGCAGGTCGTAGAGCTCGTCTCGGCTCATGTCGGCGAGCGTGGTCTTCTCGATCACGCGCGAGTGCAGGTACTCGACCACGATGAGGAACGTGCAGATGATGACGAGCGAGGCGATCCACACCATGAGCGCGGCGAACTTGTGCGGCACCAGGAACAGCAGCGCGAGAAGCACGAGGGGCACCCAGATGAGGGCCGCGAACCCGCGCCTGATGAGCGTGGGGTACATGAGCTCGAACTTGGCGGCGCGCTCGGTGAACACGGTCTTGTACTCGCCGGAGTTCATGAGGAGCTTCACGATAGTGGACAGGCGGAAGTGCGCGCCCTCCATGCCCGTGCGCTCGGTGATCATGAGGTCCGTGTCGCCGAGCCTGCGGTCGAACAGCGCGTTGATGTTGAGCAGGTGGCGCCTGGCCGTGACGCCGATGAGCAGCGCCGGGATGAGGAATACGAGCAGCATGAGGATGTTATCCAGGTAGTAGCTGCCGTAGAAGCCGGCGATGGCCTCGCGCATGGCGTTGATGCCGTAGGTGAACGGCAGCCATGGGTGCACGGCCTTGAAGAAGTTCGGCATCATCTCGATGGGGTAGGTGCCCGAGGCGCCCGGGATCTGCAGGATGACGAGCAGCACGGCGATGGCCTTGCCGATGTGCTTGAACGCCACCGAGATCGCGTAGATGAAGAACACATACACGAAGCTCTCGACCATGCCGGCGAAGACGAAGGCCACCGGGTTCAGGCACTGGATTCCCAGCATGATGTCACCCACGCAGCAGATGATGGCCTGGAGCTGGCCGAGCAGGTTCATGAGCAGCCAGCGGCCAAAGAAACCCTGCCACGGCTTGAACTTGCCGACGCCCTCCTCGTCCACCTCGAGCTTGTAGATGGCCACGAGGACGAAGCCGCCCACCCACAGGGCGAGGTTCGTGTAGAAGGGGGCAACGCCGCTGCCGTAGTTCTCCACGGGGTAGATGGCCTGCGACACCATGTCCACGGGCGAGCCCATGAACTGGCCCACCTGGTCGGCGTCGAGGTCAAGCGCGTCCTTGAGCAGCGAGAACGTCTCGGCGCTCTGGATGGCGGAGACGTCTGTGGCAAGGCCGCCGACGCCCGAGGCGGCGTCTCTCAGCGAGCCCGACGTCTTGGAGACGGCGTCTGAGCTCTGGGAGAGCACGGTGTCGAGCTGGGCGAGCGTGCCGTCTGCCTGGTCGAGCATGGGGGAGAGCGCGCCGGTGAGGCCCACGAGCTGGCCGCCGGCGTCTGCGAAGGCGTCAAGCGAGTTCGAGAGGGCCGGCAGGGTGGTGGTGGCAAGCGTGCCCTGCATGCCGGAGAGGGTCTGGGCGCTCGACTGAACGGCGTCGTTCACGCTGGTGGAGAGGTTGCGCACCGAGTCGTTGGCACCCTTGATGTTGCTGGAGACGCCCTTGAGGTGCTCGATCTGGCCAGACGTCTGGGCGCTCAGGCCGTCGAGCGAGGAGATGGCCGAGTCGATGGCGGCAAGCGACTCGTCCTTGCCGGGCGTGCCGTCGGGGACGGCGGCGTTCACCTTGCTGCGGACGTCGACAAGGGCGGCGCGCACGGTTGCGAACGTGTTGGTGTTGAGGGCGTCTGCCTGCGAGATGGCGCCGTCGAGCTGGCCCTGGGCCCAGCCGATGTCGCCGGTGATGAGGCCGATGTCGTAGTTGGCGCGGCTCGAGATGCCCGAGACGGTGGAGATGGACGTGCCAAGGGCGCTCGATAGCTGGGCGCCGAGCTGCTGGGCCTGCGTGCGCGTCTGGGAGAGCGTGCCCATGGACGTGGACAGCGCGCTCGAGAGGGACGTGGAGGTGCCCTTGATTTGGGAGAGCGTGCCGCGGGCGCTCGAGACGGTGTCGCGGGCGCTGGCGATGAGCCCCTGCGTGTCGTCGAGGTCGTCTGCCAGGTCGGAAAGCAGCGTCTGGACGTCCGTGAGGTCCTGCGTGGCGCTTGCCACGGCGTCGTCTGCCCCGTCGAGCACGCGTCCCGACAGGCCCTGGACTTTCTCGACGATCGTGGAGGCGGCGACCTCAACGAACTGGTTGGCGATCTGCGTCTCGAGCGTGGTGGAGCCGGTGTCGGTCACCTTGGGCGAGATGGCGTTGACCTTCTCGTTCACGTAGTAGGCGATGTGGGCCTGGTCGGTCTTGCCGTCGAGCACGCCGCCAAGCGTTGCCGTGAAGTCCTTGGGCACCACGAAGGCGGCATAGTAGGTGCCGGCGCTCACGCCGTCGAGGGCCTGCTGCTCGTCGTCGACGAACGTCCAGCCAAGCTGGGTGTTCTCCTTGAGCTGCTCCTCGATCATGTCACCGGCGTTTATCTCGCCCATGTCGCCGATCTGGGCGCCCTCGTCCTCGATCACGACGGCGATGGGCACCGTGCTCGTGTTCTCGTAGGGGTCCCAGTTCGCGAGGATGTTGAACCACGCGTAGAGGGAGGGGATGATCGCCACGCCGATGGCGATGACGATGGCGACGGGGTTCGCCAGTATTCGCTTGAGGTCGCGCTTGAAGATCTTGAACGCTGTTCTCACGTGGAGACTCCTTGTGCAGTGCGTTTTCGTTCCGCGTACATAATAAAGGGGCCTTTGCCCGCCAGGCCCCAGACTTGCGTTGTATACCCTATCAGCTTGACAATAAACGGCCCTTGAGCAGAGAAGTTTACATAATTTCTTTGTTTACAGCCACGCCGCGAGGGAATACACTGTCTTGGCCCGATAAGGGCGCTCGTCAAGAGGCGTCAAGGCCACAGCGCCTGGACGCATAGAGCCGAGGGACCGAGCCCGATGACGCTCCGACAACCCACCCGCACCTGCGGGCAGGGTGCCAATTCTCGGCGGCCGCGGCAGCGGTCGGAAGACGGGGGAGGCATGACTTGCGTCATCAACGTCCCCTTTGCAAAGGCACGGGGGACGTTTTTTCGTCTCCGGGGCGCCGGCGTGTCCGGCCGCCCATAGAGCTGGCGGGAGACCGCCGGAGAGGAGAGCCGATGGCAGAGAGCCAGGCCAACCAGGAGAGCTACTACTTCACGAGCGAGTCGGTGACCGAGGGACACCCCGACAAGGTCTGCGACCAGATCAGCGACGCCGTGCTCGACGCGATCCTGGAGAAGGAGGCGCGCCTGCAGGCCGAGGGCTACGTGGCCCCCAACGGCCAGCCCGCCAACGTGGACAACGTGCGTTGCGCCTGCGAGACGTTCGCAACTACGGGCACGATCGTCGTGGCCGGCGAGATTCGCACCCAGGCCTACGTGGACGTGCAGGACATCGCCCGCAAGACCCTGAAGCGCATCGGCTACGACCGCGCCAAGTACGGCTTCGACTGCGAGACGTGCGGCGTCATCTCCATGATCCACGGCCAGAGCCCCGACATCGCCCAGGGCGTGGACGAGTCCTACGACACCCAGGCCGGCCGCACCGAGGACCCGCTCGACAAGATCGGCGCCGGCGACCAGGGCATGATGTTCGGCTATGCGTCCGACGAGACCGACGTGCTCATGCCCATGCCCATCTATCTGGCTCAGAGCCTTGCCAAGAGGCTTGCGGACGTCCGCAAGTCCGGGGAGCTTCCCTACCTGCGCCCCGACGGCAAGACCCAGGTCACGGTGCGCTACGAGGGCGACCGCCCCGTCGAGGTCTCGGCCGTCGTGGTGTCCACGCAGCACGACCCCGAGATCGAGGACATGGGCCTCATCAAGGCGGACGTCACCGAGCACGTCATCGCCCCGGTTCTTGACGCGGCGAACATCCCCTGGAAGGATGCCGACATCTACGTGAACCCCACGGGCCGCTTCGTCGTGGGTGGCCCCATGGGCGACACGGGCCTCACCGGCCGCAAGATCATCGTGGACACCTACGGCGGCATGGGCCGTCACGGCGGCGGCGCCTTCTCCGGAAAGGACTGCACGAAGGTGGACCGCTCGGCTGCCTACGCCGCGCGCTGGGTTGCCAAGAACATCGTGGCCGCAGGCCTTGCGCACAAGTGCGAGGTGCAGCTCGCCTACGCCATCGGCGTCTCGCACCCGCTCTCCGTCCTTGTGGACACGAAGGGCACGGGCGCGGTGAGCGATCGCGTCATCGAGACTGCCGTCAAGCGCGTGTTCGACCTGCGCCCGGGCGCCATCATCCGCGACCTCGACCTGCGTCGCCCCATCTTCGAAAAGACGGCCGCCTACGGCCACTTTGGCCGCAAGGACCCCGACTTCACCTGGGAGGCCACGAACCGCACCGACGAGCTCAAGGCCGCGGTGGCCGAGCTCGCCTAACGGCGACATTGGTGCCGGGGTAAACTCTCACCTCTCTTTAGATGCGGGGCCGGGGCATGCTTGCCTCGGCCCCGTTGCCATTTACAGGCCGTCTGACCTCCCGATTTGATATGCGGGGGGGGGGTATTCCTTGCGGTTTTGATATACAGCCTCCCACGTATATCTAAAGAAGGGGTGCACTAGCGAGGATTGAGAATGGCGAGAGGGGAGCTTTCCCTTCTCGCCATTTTTGTCCCCGTGAGGTGGCACACTTGAGCACATGAGATACGCAAAGGTCGTTCCCGACATACCCACCCGTGCCATCGACGGGTGCTTTGACTACGCCATCCCCGACGAGCTTGCGGATGCGTGCGCCGTTGGCTGCACCGTGCTCGTGAGCTTTGCGCACCGTGCGGTCGTGGGATATGTGGTGGATGTCGCAGACGAGCTCGCCGAGGGCGTGAACCCCCTGCGCGTGCTGCCCGTGGAACGCGTGCTTGCGGAGCCCGCCTTCGACCGTGCCGGAGCGTGCCTCGCCCAATGGATGGGCCGGGAGTATGCGGCGCCCACGTCCGTGTGCCTGCGCCTCATGCTGGCGCCTGGCCAGACCACCCGCGTCTCGCGTGACGAGGCGGGCGAGTGGCGGCTCGTCGTTGATCGCACGAAGGCCGTTGACGACCGCTGGGCATCCCTCACGGTCGCGGGACGCGGCTTCGTGCCCCGCCGCAACGCGAGCCGCCAGCGCCAGGTCGTGGAGGCGCTCGCGGCAGGCCCCATGCGCATCGCCGAGCTCTCCGCCATGGTGCCCGGGGCCGGCAGCGTCGTCACCGCGCTCGCGAAGCGCGGGCTCGTCTCGGTCGAGCATCGCCGCCGCATCCGCGGGGGGCAGGAGGCCTCCACGCTCTCGAGCGCCGCCGCGCCGCGTCCAGCGCACCTCACGGAAGGTCAGGTCGAGGCGCTCGACGCCATCGCGCGGGCCACGGACGCCGGCGTCGGTGACGTGGTGCTCGTCGACGGCGTCACGGGCTCGGGCAAGACCGAGGTGTACCTGGACGCCATCGAGCGCGTCCGCGAGCAGGGAAAGGGCGCCATCGTCCTCGTGCCAGAGATCTCGCTCACGGCCCAGACCGTGGGGCGCTTTCGCAGCCGCTTCGGCGATGACGTCGCCATCCTGCACTCGCGCCTGTCCACCGGCGAGCGCTTCGACCAGTGGGACCTTGCCAGAAGCGGGCAGGTCCACGTGGTGGTGGGCGCGCGCTCGGCGCTGTTCGCCCCGCTTGCCAACGTGGGCCTCATCATCGTGGACGAGGAGCACGAGGGCTCCTACAAGCAGGACCAGGCGCCGCGCTACCACGCACGCGAGGCCGCGGCCGAGCTCGCCCGCCTGCGCGGGGCGGCGCTTGTACTTGGCAGCGCCACGCCCTCGCTCGAGAGCCTCGAGCGCTGCCGCGCGGGCAGCTGGCGCGGGGCCCGTTGGTGCCGCGTGCGCATGCCCGAGCGCCCCGGCATCTCCCAGCTGCCGTCCGTCCGCATCGTGGACATGCGCTCGACGTTTAGCCCCAAGGGTGGCTCGGTGTTCTCCTCGCCCCTGAGAGAAGCCCTGCTCGACCGTGCCGAGAAGCGCGAGAAGTCGGTGCTTCTGCTCAACCGCCGCGGGTTTGCGAGCTTCCTCATGTGCCGTGAGTGCGGCTGCGTGCCCACGTGCCCGCACTGCTCCACGGCGCTCACCTACCACGAGCGCACGCACAGCCTGGCCTGCCACACCTGTGGCAGCGTCTGGCCGGTGCGCGCCTATCCGGACCCCTCCACGAAGTGCCCCAACTGCGGCAGCCGCTACCTGGCCCAATATGGCGTGGGCACGCAGCGAGTCGAGGACGAGCTGCGGATGCTTCTGCCCGAGGACGTCGACGTCATTCGCATGGACGCGGACACTACGGCCACGAAGGGCGCGCACACGCGTCTGCTCGAGCAGTTCGATGCCAGCGAGTGCGCCGTGCTCGTGGGCACGCAGATGATCGCGAAGGGCCTCGACTTTCCCGAGGTCACGCTCGTGGGCGTCGTGAACGCCGACACCACGCTGAAGCTCCCGGACTTTCGAGCCGGCGAGCGCACGTACCACCTGCTCGAGCAGGTGGCGGGCCGTGCCGGCAGGGGAGAGCGTCCCGGCGAGGTCATCATCCAGACCTACTGGGCCACCCACCCATCCATAACGGCCGTGGCCACGCACGACCGCGCCTCGTTCACCAGCTACGAGCTCGAGCAACGAGACGAGGCGTACTACCCGCCCTACTCGAGGCTCGCCAACGTCTCGCTCGCCGGGCTCTCCGAGCGCGCGGTCCGCGAGCGTGCGAGCGCGCTTGCGGCCGAGATTCGCTTGCGCGTGGAGGGCCTTTCGGGCGAGTGGGAGGTGCTGGGCCCTGCCGAGTGCGTGCGTGCCAAGGTGAAGGATCGCTGCCGCCGCCACATCGTGGTGAAGGCCCCGCCCGAGGCGGAGCTGGGGCCGCTGCTGGACGCGTCTGCCCGGGCGCTCCCGGCCTGCCGCGGCGTCACGCTCGCCATCGACGTGGACGCCTACGACATGCTCTAGCGGTGCCTGGGGTGCTGCCCGCTTTTCTCGGCCAGCGCTCTTGTCGCGTGCGTCTCCCGAGCTGTGCGGATTCTCTCGGCTTTGTCGCGCTTGCCCCTCTTGCAGGTATGATGATTGATTGTGAACATCTGTGCCGCGCGCCCGCGCGGCTCGAATACGCATGAGGAGAACCATGAGCGCCAAGAAGGACATCCTGCTTACTCCGGACCCACGCCTGTCTCAGGTCTGCGAGCCCGTGAAGGAGATCAACGCCGACATCTGCAAGCTCGCCAAGCGCATGCTCAAAGACATGTACGAGTCCGATGGCTGCGGCCTTGCGGCGCCCCAGATCGGCGAGATGATCCGCATGGTGGTCGTGGACTGCGACTACACCGACGAGCGCGGCAGTGAGAACCCCTACGTGCTCATCAACCCCAAGATTGTGAAGGCAGACGGCCCGATGCGCTCGTTCTCCGAGGGCTGCCTGTCGTTCCCGGGCATCTCCGTTGACATCGAGCGCCCGAGCCACGTCATCGTCCACGCCACGAACCTCGACGGCGACCTCATGCAGTACGAGGCCGAGGGCAACCTTCTGGCCGTGTGCCTTCAGCACGAGATCGACCATCTCGACGGCGTCACGATGGTGGACCACCTGCCCCCGCTCAAGCGCGCCCAGAAGCTGCAGGAGTGCGAGCAGGCCATCGCCTCCGGCGCCCGTCCCGGCGAGACCACGACCGACTAGGAGCCATAGCATGCGCATCGTCTTCATGGGAACGCCCGAGTTCGCCTGCCCGTCGCTTCGCGCCCTGAGCGAGGTGCATGACGTCTGCCGCGTGGTCACGCGCCCCGACGCCGTTAGGGGACGAGGAAAGCGCCTCGAGCCGAGCCCCGTGAAGGCGCTCGCCCAGGAGCTTGGCCTTCCGGTCATGGAGACCAGCCGCATGACGCCCGAGGTCATGGACGAGCTTCGCTCGTGCGAGGCCGCCCTGTGCGTCGTTGCCGCCTACGGCTGCATCCTGCCAGACGAGCTGCTCGAGATGTTCCCGCTCGGCTGCATCAACGTGCACGCGTCGCTTCTGCCCAGATGGCGAGGGGCCGCCCCCATCCAGCGCGCGGTGCTTGCCGGTGACGAGCGTGCCGGCGCCTCCATCATGCGCGTGGTCCACGAGCTCGATGCGGGCGCCTACTGCTCCCAGGTGTCGACGCCGGTCGCGGGCAAGACGTCCTCCGAGCTTCTCGATGAGCTCGGCTGCCTTGGTGCCAAGGCCCTCGTCGAGGCCATCGAGCAGATCGAGGACGGCACGGTTGCGTGGGTCGAGCAGGACGAGAGCCAGGTGACCTACGCCCACAAGATCGAGAAGGCCGAGATGCGCCTTGACCCGGCAGACGGGGCGCTCGCCAACGTTCGCCGCGTCAACGCGAGCACGGACGCCGCGCCCGCGCGCTGCGAGGTCGCCGGCAAGGGCGTGCGCGTGACGCGCGCCTGCGTTGGCTCCGAGGCGGTGGCGGCGGGCGAGGTGCTCGTTTCGCGTGGCCGCGTCCTTCTGGGATGCGCTGACGGCTCGCTCGAGGTCATGGACGTCAAGCCCGATGGCAAGCGCGAGATGCAGGCCTGCGCCTGGGCCGCCGGCCTTCGTGGCGAGAACCTCACTTGGGGGCGAGTGTAGATGGCCGTCGCCAGTCCCGCCCGCACGACCGCGGTTCGCGTCCTGAGCTCCCAGCGCCGCCGTGGCGCCCGTGCCCGTGACCTCATGCGGGGCGCTCGCGAGATGGACATGCTTGGGCGCAAGGCTCGCTCGCTGGCCACGAGGCTCATCCTCGGGGTCAACGTGGCGTCTGGCGAGCTCGACCGCAGGATCGATGCCTTCGTCACCCATGCCTCGTCGCTGCAGCCGCGCGTTCGAGACGCGCTGAGGCTTGCCGCCTTCGAGATCCTCTACCTCGAGACGCCGCGCCAGGTGGCCGTGAGCCAGGGCGTCGAGCTCGTGAGGGGCGTGCAGCCGCGTGCCGCACGCATGGCAAACGCCGTGCTCAGGCGCATCGCAGAGCTTCGAGACGAGGTCGATGGCGCCCGCGAGGCGGTGGCTGCCGCATCCCGTGGCGAGCGCGAGGACGTCTCGGCCTGCGAGCTTTCCGTGGCCTCCGGCTATTCCGAGTGGCTCGCCGCGCGCTTTCTGGCGGAGCTTGGCCTGCGACGCGCCGCCGCTATGTGCGCCTGCGCGCTCGACCCTGCGCCCGTCTACGTTGCTCGCGGCCGCTCTGGCGTCTCGGCTGACCGGGTCTACTCCCGTCTTGGTGAGATTGGCGCCAACCCTGAGCCTACGGGGCTCCCCGACAGCTGGCGGCTCTCCTCGGGCGCTTCGCTTGCCGGAAGCGGGCTTGTGAGCTCGTGTGACGTTGCCGTGGCAGACCTCTCCGCGCAACTCGTCTGCCGCGTGGCAGCGCCCTGCACCGGTCGCGTCCTCGAGGTGGGGCAGGGACGTGGCACCAAGTCCCTGCTGCTGGCCCGTGCCATGGAGGAGCTGGGAGCCGAGCCGTGCGTCTGCGGATGCGAGCTTGTGGCGTCCAAGGTGCGCCAGTCTGCCGCGCGCATGGAGCGCGCCGGGCTCTCCTGCTCCGTGAGCTGCGTGGAGTTTGACGGCACGCGCCTGGCCGAGCAAGACGAGCTTCCCGAGGCGCTTTCGGGCTCGTTCGAGTCTGTGCTCGTTGACGCCCCGTGCTCCGGCGTGGGCACGATGCGCCGCCATCCCGAGATTGCCTGGGCACTCGATGAGTCCGCTCTCTCGGGCGGCCCCGAGACGCTCGCGTCCCTGCAGCTTTCCCTGCTGCGCGCGGCAAGCGCACGCGTGGCCTCGGGCGGCTCTCTGGTCTATGCCACCTGCTCTGTCCTCTCGTGCGAGAACGAGGACGTGGTCGATGCCTTTCTCGCAAGCGAGGAGGGGAGTGGCTTTGAGCTCGCGGGCGTGCTGGATGCCCCGGGCGTGGCTTCCCTGCCTGACGAGGGGCGCGCACTCGTCTTTCCCTGGGTGGACGAGCGCGGCATGTTCCAGTCCGTGCCTGCGGCAGACGGCCCTGATGGCCACTTCTGCGCACGCCTCGTGCGCGTGAGCTGACGAGGGGACGGCCCCTTTGCCAACGTTTCCTTCGTAAAAGGCGGCGGGGGCGAGACGCTTGGATTCGTCTCGTCCCCGCCCTTGTCTTGCGCGTCTTGCGCCTTTGCTAGTTTCCGCAGCTCGCGCAGTCGTGGCCGCTGCAGCCCGAGCAGCCGCTCGTGCCCTCGGTGGAGGAGCTGCCGCCGCGCTGGTCGGTGTTGTAGAAGCCCGAGCCCTTGAACGAGATGCCCGAGGCCGAGAAGACGCGCTCTGCCGGCTTGCCGCACGCGGGGCACGTGATGGCCGGGTGCTCGGACATGGGGTGCTCGACTTCGAACACGTTTCCGCAGCCGGTGCATCGGTAGTCATAACGAGCCATGTGGAACAACCTCCGTGGTGCCAGCCCTTCTCGGGCTTATCGTGTGCATAGAAATGCGGCCCCTTGGCCGCCTGGGTTACTTTACCCAATCTGCGCCCATATTTCAGCTGTGATGCGCTTCTCGCGCCATGTCCTCCCACAACGTATACTTGGCTTGCCAACCGAGACGACCAAGACGATTGCCCGCGCAGATGCGGGCTGGGAGGCCCCATGTCCAAGATCTCCGGTGCCATCTTCGACTGCGATGGCACACTTCTCGACTCCATGCCCATGTGGCTTGGCATGTTCACCGAGCTCTTCAGTACGTATGGGCGCCAGGCCACGGGCGAGGACCTCGCCAAGGTGGAGGCCATGACCATCCCGGCCACGTGCGAGTACCTCCACAGCGAGCTTGGCATGGGTGGCAGCGCGCAGGAGATCTTCGACCACGTCGAGCGCATCGTGACGTACAACTACGAGCACAAGGTGCACGAGATGCCCGGCGCCCGCGCCATGCTCGAGAGCCTGCGAGAGGCTGACGTCCCCATGGTGGTCGCGAGCTCGAGCCCCACCGCGTTCGTGCGCGAGGCGCTCGCCAGCCACGGCATGCTCGACTATTTCTCTGACATCCTGTGCACGGCAGATGTCCGAGACGGGCGCGACAAGGACTTCCCCGACGTCTACCTCGAGGCCCTCGAGCGTCTGGGCGCGCCGCTTGAGGAGACGTGGGTGTTCGAGGACGCACCGTTTGCCGTGCGCTCCGCGCGCCGCGTGGGCCTGCACGTCGTGGGCATCTACAACGACCACGACGGCCGCGACGAGAACTTCATCCGCTCGTGGGCAGACATCTTCACGAACAACTATGACAACGTCTCGCTTGCGGCCATCGAGGCGTTCGACGACGCCACTCGTCGCCCCAACCCCGAGGAGGCATGAGGTCCGTGCGCCTGCTGCTTGTCGCCGGCTCCCCCGAGCCCTCCTCGCCTGTGCTCGTCTCGCGTCTTGCCGCCGAGGCAGACCAGGTGCTCGCCATCGATCGAGGTGCCGAGGCGTGTCGTGCCGCCGGCGTCGTGCCAGACGCATTCTGCGGAGACGCCGATACCGTGAGTCCCGAGACGCTCGCATGGGTGCGCGAGCGCGCGGCGGCAGACGCCCCGGTGAGCGAGGGCACGCTTGGCGTGACGCCCGCCGACGGCGTGCGCGAGCGGCCGCTCATCCACGGCCTGCATGGGAGCCTGGGCATCCGGCTCTTTCCCCCGGCGAAGTACGACACCGATCTGTCCCTCGGATTCTCGTGCGCGCGCCAGATCGCTGCCGAGAGGGGAGAGGTGCTTGATGTCACCGTGACGTGCGCTAGCGCGGGTCGCATGGACCATGCGCTTGCGGTGTTCGGCGTGCTGGCGAGCAACGCCGACCTTGCGCCTGTGCTTGTCGAGGATGCCTCCGAGTGCCGCATCCTCTCGCCTGAGGGGCGCGCGAGCTGGACGTTTGGGGAGGAGGCCATGGGCGCCCACTTCTCGTTCGTAGCCCTTGCCGACGGCTCCGTTGTGAGCGAGGCGGGCATGCGCTGGGAGCTCGACCATTTCCGCGTCGATGCCTTGCGTGACCGAGGCATCTCCAACGTCATCGACCGCGCTGGCGCCACCATCGAGTGCCACTCCGGCATCCTCGCCGCCTTTCTCATCCGGTAGGCGCCGAGTGAAGTCGCGAGTGTAGGTATTTGGTCAGTATCGGCTCGGTATTTGTCGCTATCTGACCAATTATCTACACTCGCGGCGAAAAACTGCGGTTGCGGTTTAGTTCGCCGCTTGATGCTGTAGCCTACGGGCAAGCTTTGGCGAGGGGAGGCGTGCTATGGGAAGACGGCGCAAGATTGGGTCTGAGCTTGCTGCTCGTTTCGAGCAGGAGGAGGGCCTGGGTCGTTGCCTTATTTCTAGAGGCCCGGCAGAGGCGCGGCGTCTTGCTCGGCTCTGTGAGGATGGTCTGCTGCTGAGGCCTGTGGACGGGCTGTACGTGCGGGCATCTTTCTGGGCCACGCTTGATCCAGCTGCCAAGTCTCGTGCAATCATTCGCGCGCTTGCGGAGAAGAACGCCGACTGGGTGTTCTCGCACGTTTCTGCGGTGTCGATATACGGACTTAGCGTCACGTATTCCTTTCTCGCAAAGATACACGTCATTTCGCGCTCGGGCAGCAAGAGGTCGGACGTTATCCAAAAGCACAGGATGGCCCGTGCTGCCCGTTGCGTTGGGGGAGTCAGGCTAACGACCCCCGAGGAGACGGTCCTTGATTGTGCGGCGCTCATGCCATTTCCTGATGCCCTTGCCGTTGCGGACTCGGCTGTTGCCTCTCGTCTGACGTGCGAGAAGCATCTGAGAAACGCTGCAGTGCACCGTAGCGGGTATCGCGGCATCAGAGCTGGTCGAAGGGTTGTTTCCTGTGTCGACGGACGCTCGGAGAGCGGTGGCGAGTCCATCGTACGCGGGATACTTATCGAGCTTTGCTATCGGATTAACGGCATTCAGGTTCCGGTTGCCAGCATTGATGAAGCCAAAGGCCCCCCTACGACTCGACCTCGTCCTTGCCTCATCCGATGGAACGCTCATTGACCTTGAAGTCGACGGATCCGACAAGTACGTGAATCCTCAGATGAACGGTAGATCGCCTCTGAAGGCCCTCATGCGCGAGCGACAGCGCGAGGCCGGAATAACCTCCCGCGGCTATAAGGTCATGCGCGTCACCGTTGCTCAGGCGAGAGATCGTGAGTGGTTCAAGCAACGTCTGGCTGCCTACGGCGTGTTCCCCGAACTTCCCTAGGCCTTATCGCCGTTGCGCGTCTTTTCGCCTACGAATACCGCGAGTGTAGGTATTTGGTCAGATACGGGCCTATATGAGGCTCCAAATGACTAAATGACTACACTCGCGGTCTTGTCCTGATGTGGTGAGATCGGGTGTCGCCCAAGCAGCCCAACAAAAAAGGGCCGCCCGGAGGCGACCCTAAGCAAAAGCTATGAGATGGTCTGCTACTAGGAGCGGGCGACCTTGCCGGACTTCAGGCAGGTGGAGCAGACGTTCATCTTCTTCTTGTGGCCGTCGACGACAACCGTCACGTGCTGGATGTTCGGACGGAACTTGCGGTTGGTGACGCGGTGCGAGTGGCTGATCGAACGACCGGCGACGGCGTGCTTGCCGCAGATGGCGCAAACCTTAGACATTGTGTACCTCCATGTAAGCGGCGCATCTTGCGGCCGCCTTCGACGCATAGCTGGATAAGAATAGCACAGCTCCCGTGCCCTGCAAGCAGTTTTCGCCGAGATGTTGTGTCCGTGGTGTGAAGTCTAACCCAATGCTGTGTTCCGCGCGAGCCCTCCGTTCATTTGGGCTATAAACCTAACGATGAAAACTAACACTAGAAACTAATTTTGGATCGAGGTGATTGCATGGCCGAGAACATCGATGAGTTCGCCGAGTGGACGAACGACCTCATCGGCCTGAGCGAGGACATCCGCCGCATGAAGCCGGCGCCCGAGCTCAGCTCCGCCACGAAGGGCATGCCCGCCGTCATGCGCGCGCTGCTCATGGCCGACGGCCCCATGTCTCCCGGAGAGATCGCCCGCGCCTCTGGCGTCACGGACGCCCGCATCGCAAACACGCTGCGCGTGCTCGAGCAGAAGGGCCTCATCGTCCGCAGACCCGCCGAGCACGACAGGCGACGCGTCGAGGTGTCTGTCACCGACCGCGGCCGTGAGGTCTCGCTTGCCCACTTCAACGCCGCGAAGGGCATGGTCGAGAACTTCCTCCGCGAGATGGGCGAGCAGGACGCCCAGGACTTCGTCCGCGTGCTCACGCGCGTGAGGGACGTCATGGCCGCGCGCCGTCGCGAGGGCCGTCAGGTGTGCCCTCCCGCATCTCCGGGCGCCGAATAGTCACCGGGTACACCGCGCGTCACCAGCCGTCCCAAGGGGCTACGTCCCCTTTGGGACGTGCCGGGACGCGCAGCCCCGAAACCGCCGCAACCAACAGAAAGGAGTCAGCCCTTGAGGATCGTCAAGCTGTTCAAGAACCACATCCTTGCGCTCGTCGTTGCCATCGGTCTCATCACCATCAGCTGCAACGCAGACCTCACGCTGCCCACCTATATGAGTGAGATCGTCGACGTGGGCATCCAGCAGGGAGGCATCGCCTCGCCCGTGCCCGACACGATCCGTGCCACCTCGCTCGCAGACCTCGAGCTGTTCATGTCCGAGGAAGATGAGCAGGCCGTGGAGGCCGCCTATGCCCCGGTAGACGCCGACGGCGTGCGCACCTACCAGGGCAGCGAGGCCGACCGTGCCGAGGACGGCGCGCTCGCCAGCGCCATGAGCCTTCCCGAGACCGTCGCGCTCTCCCTCGAGCAGGGCGTTGACGCCTCCACGCTGAACGACCAGATGACGGGCACGCTCGACATGGACACCGTTCGCGCCGCCGTTGCCGCCGGCATGGTCTCCCGTGACCAGCTCGTCTCGGCCGCCAGCGCCATGAGCGACCAGATGGGCGCCATGGGCGGCTCCATCGTCAAGCAGCGCGCCATCTCCTACGTGAGTCAGGAGTACGAGGCCCAGGGCATCAGCCTCACGGACGTCCAGAACTCCTACCTCGCGTCCATGTCGCTCAAGATGTTCGGCCTGTGCGCCGTGTCGCTCGTGGCCACGATCCTCACGGGTGCCGTGGCCTCGCACACCGCCTGCACCATCGCGCGAGACCTGCGCCGCAAGACGTTCGACCGCGTCATGCACTTCTCGCCCGCCGAGGTGGGCAAGTTCAGCCAGGCATCGCTCATCACGCGCTGCACGAACGACATCCAGCAGATCCAGATGGCCACGACGCTGTTCATCCGCATGGTGCTCATGGCCCCCATCATGGGCGTCGTCGCCATCATGCGCGTGCTGGCCACCCACACGGGCCTCGAGTGGACCATCGGCGTGGCCGTCATCGCGGTCTCGGCCGTCGTGGGCGTGCTCATGGGCCTCACCATGCCCAAGTTCAAGCGCATGCAGAAGTACGTCGACCGCGTGAACCTCGTGGCCCGCGAGATGCTCGACGGCGTCATGCCCATCCGCGCCTTCGGTCGCCAGAAGCACGAGCTCGAGCGCTTCGACGACGCGAGCCTCGACCTCATGAACACGCAGCTGTTCACGAACCGCGCCATGAGCTTCATGATGCCGCTCATGATGTTCGTCATGAACTGCGTGACCGTCCTCATCGTCTGGGCGGGCTCCCACGGCGTGAACGACGGTGTCATGCAAGTGGGCGACATGATGGCGTTCATCTCCTACACCATGCAGATCGTCATGGCGTTCATGATCCTCACGATGGTCTCGGTCATGCTGCCGCGCGCCGAGGTGGCCGCCGAGCGCGTCGAGGACGTCCTTGCCACCGAGACCTCCATCAAGGAGCCCACGCACCCCAAGCTGCCGGCCGCCAGCGCCCCGCATGGCGAGCTTGCCTTCCACAACGTGAGCTTCCAGTACCCCGACGCCCGCGAGGACGTCATCGGCGGCGTGAGCTTCACGGTCCATGCCGGCGAGACGCTCGGCATCATCGGCTCCACGGGCTCGGGCAAGTCCACGCTCGTGCAGCTCATCCCGCGCCTGTATGACGTCACGGGCGGCAAGATCACGCTCGACGGCATCGACGTGCGAGACCTGTCCCTGTCCGAGCTCCGCCGTCGCGTGGGCTACGTGCCCCAGCAGGGCATGCTCTTCTCGGGTACGGTCGAGTCCAACCTCAAGTTCGCCGGCGACACCGTGAGCGACGACGACATGCGCCGCGCTGCCGACATCGCCCAGGCCACCGAGTTCATCGAGCAGCGCGAGGGCGCTTGGGACTCCGAGATAAGCCAGGGCGGCTCCAACGTCTCCGGCGGCCAGCGCCAGCGCCTCTCCATCGCCCGCGCGCTTGCCAAGAGGCCCGAGGTCATCGTCTTCGACGACTCGTTCTCCGCGCTCGACTACAAGACCGACGCGCTGCTTCGCGAGCAGCTCGCCCGCCACGAGAAGGACAGCGCCGTCGTCGTGGTGGCCCAGCGCATCGCCACGATCATGCACGCCGACCAGGTCATCGTGCTCGACGAGGGCCGCGTCGTGGGTCAGGGCACCCACGAGCAGCTGCTGCACAGCTGCCCCGCCTACCTCGAGATCGCCCAGTCTCAGCTCTCAGCCGCCGAGCTCGGCCTCACCGATGCCGAGATTGCGGCCGTCATGGAAGGGGGTGAGCGCTAATGGCAGACGAGAAGACCGTCGCGGCGCCCAGGCGCCAGCGTGGCCCCATGGGCCGCATGGGCGGCCGCTCCACCGAGAAGGCCAAGGACTTCAAGGGCACGATGAGGCAGCTGCTTGGCTACATCGGCCAGCACAAGGTGGCCGTGTTCTTTGGCATCGCGTTCGCCGTGTGCTCCGTCATCTTCAACATCGTGGGGCCCAAGGTCTTGGGCCAGGTCACCACGAAGCTCTACGAGGGCCTTGTCGCCAAGGTGAGCGGCACGGGTTCGGTCGACTTCGACTGGATCGGCAAGACGCTGCTGTTCCTGCTGGGCCTCTACCTCGCGAGCTCGGCGTGCAACCTCATCCAGGGCTGGCTCATGACGGGCGTCACCCAGAAGATTTGCTACCGCATGCGCAAGGAGATCGCCGAGAAGATCTCGGTCGTTCCCATGAGCTACTTCAACGGCCACAGCAAGGGCGATGTGCTCTCCCGCATCACGAACGACGTCGACACCCTGGGCCAGAGCCTCAACCAGTCCATCACGCAGCTCATCACCTCGATCACCCAGATCGTGGGCGTGCTCGTCATGATGCTGTCCATCAGCCTGCCGCTCACGGGCGTCACCGTGCTCACGCTGCCGGCCGCCGCGCTCATCATGATTGTGATGATCCACTTCTCGCAGCCCTACTTCCGCGAGCAGCAGCAGGTGCTGGGTGCCGTGAACGGCATCATCGAGGAGGACTTCTCCGGCCAGAACGTCATCCAGGTCTTCGACCGCGCCGACGCCGCCGTCTCCGAGTTCGACGAGAAGAACGACCGCCTGTTCATCTCCGGCTGGCGCTCCCAGTTCCTCTCGGGCCTCATGATGCCGCTCATGTCGCTCGTGGGAAACATGGGCTACGTGGGCGTCGTCGTGGTGGGCGCCCAGCTCGCGCTCACCGGCTCCGCCACCCCCGGTGACATCCAGAGCTTCATCCAGTACGTGCGCAACTTCACCCAGCCGGTCCAGCAGCTCGGCAACGTGAGCAACACGCTGCAGTCCATGGCCGCGGCCACCGAGCGCGTCTTCGAGTTCCTCGCCGCGCCCGAGGAGGCCCAGGCCGCCTCTCCGGTGGTGCCCGAGAGGTGCGACGGCCTCGTCGAGTTCGACCACGTGCGCTTTGGCTACACGCCTGACAAGACGATCATCCACGACTTCTCCTGCACGGCCCTGCCCGGCCAGACCGTGGCCATCGTAGGCCCCACGGGCGCGGGCAAGACCACGCTCATCAAGCTGCTCCAGCGCTTCTATGACGTGGACGCGGGCTCGCTCAAGGTCGACGGCGTGGACGTCCGCGACTGGGACCGCGCCGAGCTACGCCGCCAGTTCGCGATGGTTTTGCAGGACACGTGGCTGTTCAACGGCACGATCCGCGAGAACATCCGCTACGGCCGCCCCGACGCCTCCGACGCCGAGGTGGAGGCCGCCGCGCGCGCCGCTCGCTGCGACCACTTCATCCACACGCTTGCCGGCGGCTACGACTTCGTCATCAACGAGGAGGGCACGAACCTCTCCCAGGGCCAGCGCCAGCTCGTGACGATCGCTCGCGCCTTCCTGGCGGACCGCCCAGCGCTCATCCTCGACGAGGCCACCTCGAACGTGGACACGCGCACCGAGGAGCTCATCCAGCGCGCCATGGACGCCCTCATGCAGGGCCGCACGAGCTTCGTGATCGCGCACCGACTGTCGACGATTCGCAATGCCGACGTCATCCTCGTCCTGCGCGACGGTGACATCGTGGAGCGCGGCACGCACGCCGAGCTTCTCGCCGCCGCCGGCTTCTACGCCGAGCTCTACAACTCCCAGTTCGCCGAGGAGTAGGGTAGAGCGCCGTCCGGCGTCCGCCTTCTCGCGAGTGTAGCCTTTCGGTCACTTGGGAACCCAATTCGGGGCCCTAGGTGACCGATTTGCTGTACTCGCGTTTTGTGTGCAGCGCCGGGGTGCCGCGTGCGCGAGGTAGCTGCCGTTATGGTAAGGTTGTCCAGATAGATGCGACTCGTGTCGCTACAGCATCGGTTTTCGAGGGGTCCCAAGCGCGCCTTTTGCTTTGCGGGCCATGCACGAAAGGAGCCTGCGCATGCAGCCAGGTGAAGAGGTCAACGCCCTGTGCGACGAGCTCGAGGAGATTCTCAACGAGGGCAAGAAGCCCCTCATGGGCGGCTCGGGCAGCAACCCCAAGATCGTTGACGCCGACGCCATCTATGACATTCTCGACGAGATCCGCCGCGTCTTCCCCGAGGAGTTCAACGCCGCTCGTCGCGTCATGAAGGAGGAGGACGAGATTCTCGCCCGCGCCCACCAGACGGCAGACTCCATCGTGGCAGACGCCCAGCAGCAGGCCATGATCCTCGCCGGCGACCAGGAGGTCGTCCGCCTCGCCAACCAGCAGGCCGAGGAGATTCGCGATCAGGCCTCCCAGTACGAACGTGACCTGCGCTATCACATCAACGACTACGCCGAGGGCGTGCTCACCGGCATCGAGGACAACCTCAAGAGCGTTATCGGCCAGCTCGAGCGCAGCCGCCAGGCGCTCGACGACGGCTCCTCGTCTCGCAGGTAGCCCCATGGATCCCATCATCATCTCGGTAGACGAGCGCCTCGAGGGCGCCGGTTCGGTTCTTCCGGTCGCCGGCCACATCGACGAGGACTCCTACTCCCTCGGAGACCACGACTTCCGTCTGCCGTCGGGCATCGACTACGACCTGGTACTCACGAACGCCGGCGAGGGGATCCTTGCCTCGGGCATCGTTCGCGCCCACGTGCTTGGCACGTGCGACCGCTGCCTGGAGGACGCCGAGTTCGACATCGCCTCAGAGGTAGACGAGTACTTCCTGTTCGAGGCCCCGGCCGAGCAGGACCTCTCCGATGACGAGGACGAGGTGGACTTCTCGCTCGTGAGCGAGGACCACACCATCGACCTGGCCGAGCCCATCATGGCCGCCATCGTCATGGAGACGCCGTTCGTCGTGCTGTGCCGCGAGGACTGCAAGGGCCTGTGCCCGCACTGCGGAGCCAACCTCAACGAGGGAGACTGCGGCTGTGCCGAGAAGATGGCCTCGGTGGACGCCGCAGCCGGTCCGTTCGCGGCGCTTGCGGGCCTTCGTCTCGATGACGAGAGCGGAGACTCTGCGCAGGATTAGGGATTTGCACCCCAAATCCTGTGTAATGGTGGTGATCATGCCACCAAACGTGCTATAATTCCCGTTTGTCTGTGAAAGACCGTCGCGCGCGTGGCGACGTGAGATTCGTAAGAGAGGTCAACAATGGCAGTACCCAAGCAGAAGAAGGGCCGCGGCGCGACCCACACCCGTCGCTCGGCCAACAGCAAGCTCGAGATGCCGGCTCGTTCCACGTGCCCGCAGTGCGGCGCTGTTAAGCTCCCACACCGTGTGTGCCCGAGCTGTGGCTACTACAAGGGCCGCGAGGTCATCGTCACCGAGTAGCTGCCCAATCACAGAGTGGCCAGGAGGCCGGTCCTTCTCGGGCCGGCCTCCTTTCTGTTACACCGCCGCCTTTCTGCGGCACGTACAAGCAGTCTCGGCAGAAGGGGAGACACATGGTGCGAGTTGTGGTTGACGCTATGGGTGGCGACGAGCCGCCCGAGGTCGTGCTCGAGGGCATCGCCAAGGCGCTTGAGGCCGATGAGGACCTCGAGGTCGTCGTCGCCGGCAACGAGGAGGTCGTCGTTCCCTTCTGCGCGAAGCACTCGCGCACCGAGGCCCTCGCGACCACCGAGGTCATCGAGATGGACGAGCACCCCACCCAGGCCGTGCGCTACAAGAAGGACTCCTCCATCGTCCGTGGCTGCCGAGCCGTGCGCGCGGGCGAGGCGGACGCGTTCTTTTCGGCGGGCTCCACGGGCGCCATCCTGGCTGCCGGCACACTGCTCGTCGGGCGCGTCAAGGGCGTCTCTCGAGCCGCCCTTGCCACGGCGATGCCCGGCATCAACGGGCACATGACCACGTTTCTTGACATGGGCGCCAACGCCGACTGCACCACGGACATGATCGTGCAGTTCGCTCGCATGGGGCAGGCGTACTCCCAGATCGTGCTCGGCGTCGAGAACCCCACCGTGGGCCTTCTCAACAACGGCACCGAGCAGACCAAGGGCTCCGAGGCGGCCCTTGAGCGCCACGCCGCGCTGGTGGAGGCCGCAGACGTCAACTTCGTGGGCAACTGCGAGGGCCGAGACATCCTCACCGGTTCGCTCGACGTCATCGTTACCGATGGCTACACCGGAAACGTCGCCGTGAAGACCGTCGAGGGCACGGCCAAGTTCATCGTCTCCGCCCTCAGGGCCGAGGCGGCCAGGAGCAAGCGCGTGGCCGTGGGTGCGCTCATGGTGAAGCCCGCGCTCAAGGGCGTGGCCAAGCTGCTCTCCGGCGACCAGTACGGCGGTGCGGCGCTTCTCGGCCTCAAGGCGCCCGTGCTCGTGGGGCACGGCGCCACGAACCCCGAGGCCGTCATGAACGGCACGCTCACGGCCGCCCGCTGCGCCCGCGGGGACCTGTGCGGAAAGCTCGCCCTGACCCTCCAGCCGTGACACTCGGGTGACACTTGGGGACGGGGTCAAACTGTCGCCGTCGCCTGCCGTCCTCGCGCATAGCCGCCGCTACGGGTACAATCAAAAGTTGCTGTGGGCCGCCGTCCGGGCGGCCTGCGCGTATCTGGAGAACACTCACGCATAGATGGGGGAGCGCGCATGCCCCAAAGCGCCGCCGCCGAGCGGATTGAACACATCGAGCGAATCTGCAACCACACGTTCAAGGACCGTGACCTCGTCACGGCCGCGATCACGCACCCAAGCGCCGTCGAGCACCTGCCTGTCACGGCGTCCTACGAGCGTCTCGAGTTCCTCGGAGACTCCATCCTGGGCGCCATCGTGGCCACGGACCTGTTCGAGCGCTTCAGCCAGATGGACGAGGGCGAGCTCACGCGCCTCAAGATCTCGCTCGTCTCGGGCAAGACCCTCTCCATGGTCTCCGAGCAGCTCGGCATCGGCGAGTGCATCGTCTTCGGTGAGTCCGAGAAGGGCACGGGAGCGCGAGGCATGCACTCTGCGCTCGAGAACGTCTACGAGTCCGTCGTGGGCGCGCTGTACCTGGACGGCGGCTATGACGTCACGCACGAGTTCGTCTCGCGCACGCTTGGCCCCCACATGGTCCCTGAGCTCGCCGAGCGCCCGGTGAGCCCCAAGAGCCGCCTGCAGGAGATTACCCAGCGCGAGCTGCGCTGCGCCCCCGAGTACAAGCTCGAGGGCGAGCAGGGCCCCGCGCACAGCCCCACCTTCACGTCGGTCGTGCTCGTTGAGGGCAGGCGCGTCGGCCGTGGCAAGGGCTCCTCCAAGAAGGAGGCCGAGAGCATGGCTGCGGCCGATGCCATCGAGCGCCTTGCCGAGGAGGGCGTCAATTGTTCCTGAAGTCCCTCACGCTGAAGGGCTTCAAGTCCTTCGCCGACCGCACGCACATGGTCTTTGACCCCGGCCTCACCGTCGTCGTGGGCCCCAACGGCTCCGGCAAGTCCAACGTGAGCGACGCCATCCTGTGGGTGCTGGGCGAGCAAAGCGCCAAGATGCTGCGCGGCCAGGCCATGGAGGACGTTGTGTTCTCGGGCTCGTCTGCGCGTAAGCCCGTGGGCGTGGCCGAAGTCACGCTCGTGCTCGATAACACTGACCACACGCTGCCGGTCGACTTCACCGAGGTGGGCATCACCAGGCGCATGTATCGCTCCGGCGAGTCCGAGTACCTCATCAACGGGGCGCCGGCACGCCTCATGGACATCCAGGACATCCTGCATGACTCGGGTCTTGGCAAGGACACCCACTCCATCATCTCCCAGGGCAAGCTCGACTCCATCCTGAGCAGCCGTCCCGAGGAGCGCCGCGCGCTCATCGAGGAGGCCGCCGGCATCTCAAAGCACCGCCGCCGCAAGGAGCGCTCGCAGCGCAAGCTCGCGGACATGGACAAGAACCTCGTGCGTGCCCGCGACGTGGCGCGCGAGCTCAACCGACAGCTGCGCCCGCTCGAGCGCCAGGTCGACCGTGCCAAGCGCTTCAACGAGCTTGACGCGCGCCTCTCCGAGCTCACCTGCCAGCTTGCCGTTGATGACGTTCGCCGGCTGCAGCAGCAGTGGGGCGACCTCCAGGGCAGGAGCAACGAGGCCGCCGCGGCCATCGAGCTCGCGCAGTTCCGCGTGGACGAGAAGACCCGCGAGCTCGAGAAGCTCCAGAGCATGCTCGAGCAGAAGGGCCTGTTCGTGGGAGACCTCGGCGAGCAGCGCCGCCGCTGCGCCGACATCCTGGGACGCCTCGAGAGCGACATGCGCCTGCTCGAGGAAAAGGGTCGCAACATGGTGGACCGCCTCTCCGAGACGCGCCTCACCCTCTCGCAGGTCGAGCGCCAGCGCACGGAGGCCACGGCCGAGCGAGAGGACGTCTTGGGGCGCCTGTGCGAGACGCGCGCGGCCGTTGACGGCCTCGCGAAGGACGTCTCCAGCCTCGAGCCGGCGGCGAAGGCCGCTACGGCGGCACGTCGCGAGGCGGGCGCCGAGCAGGCCAGGCTCACGAACGAGCAGCGCGACTGCCAGCGCGAGCTCGACCGCGCCACCCTCGACCACGCAAAGCTCTCCGACGAGATCTCGAACGCCGAGGTCGAGGACCAGATGTTCGCGAGCCGCATCGAGCAGATCGACGAGTCTCTCGAGACGGCCAAGGCCGCCCTTGCCAGCCGCACCGCCCGCCTCGAGGAGCTCGACGGAAAGCTTGCCGAGGCCGAGCAAGTGGCCGAGCAGGCCAAGGCGGCCATCTCCGAGCGCGCCTCCGAGCACGACGCCGCCAGAAGGGCCGCCAACGGCGCCCGCACCGAGCTCGACGAGGCGCACTCCGAGCTCGCCGGCGCCCATGCGACGCTCAAGGCCCTCAAGGACGTGGATGCCCAGCTTGGGCACGGAAAGGACACGCTCGAGGGAGCGGTGCTCGCCTCCTCCGAGCTCGAGGGCCTCGTGCGCTGTCGCCTGGCAGACGTCGTGAGCGCCCCGGCAGAGCTCGACTCGCTTGTCGAGCGCCTGCTTGGAGATGTGCTCGCCGCTCCCGTCGTCGAGGGTCCCGAGGCGGTCTCTCGCCTCATGGACGCGGCCGTGGGCGTGGCTTCCGCCGCGGGCTCGCTCACGGTGCTCTCACTTTCCGAGGAGGCGCCGTCTCGCAGCTCCCAGGCAGGGGAGCGGCTCGTGGACTCCCTCGAGATCGACGGGAAGGCTCGCGGGCTCATCGAGCGCTTGCTCGGCGACGTTTACGTCGTGGACACGCCCGACCAGGCCGTGCGCGCCCATGCCAAGAACCCTGAGCTCACCTACGTCACCCGCAGCGGCGTCGTGGCGCTTCCTGACGGCCGCACGCAGGCCGGCATCTCTGCCGGCGCCGCCGCGGGCACGCTCGAGCGCAGGCGCCGCATGGCGGCCCTGGAGCAGCGGGTTCCCGAGCTCGAGCAGGCCGTCTCGGCACGCGAGGAGGCGCTTTCCCAGGCAAACGCCGCGCTCGACGAGGCTGCCGAGGCGCTCTCGCACGCACGCGAGGCCGCAAGCGAGGCTGCGGGCAACGTCTCTCGCCTCAGGGGCGAGCGCGACTCGGCGCGCTCCGAGATCGCCCGCCTCGAGTCCCAGGTGAGCCACGCCGCAGACGAGCGCACCCAGGTCATGGATCGCCGCGAGAAGGCGGCTGCGCGGGCCGAGCAGGCCCGTCCCAGGCTCGCTGAGCTCAAGGACACCATGGAGCAGGCTCGCGAGCGCCTTTCCGAGCTGGGGCACGCCGTGGAGGACGCGAGCTCGCGTCGCCGCGAGGCGTCACGCGCCGAGGACGAGGCCACGAAGAAGGCTGCCGACGCGCGCTTGTCGCTCGCGACGTCTCGCGAGCGCCTGCGCCACCTCGAGGAGCGAGACCGCGAGCTGGCCCGTCGCATCGACGAGCTTGCCGAGCGTGCTCGCGCGGCCGAGGAGGGCACGCGCTCCCTCGAGGTCCTGCGCCTGCGCATCGACCCGCTCCACGAGCGCTACGAGGCGATCCACGCCTGCGCGCTCACGTGGGCCGAGCGCCTTCGCGACCGCGCGAGCCTGGCCGAGGCCGACTCCGACTCCCTCAAGAAGACGATTGGCGACGCCAAGCAGCAGGTGGCAGACGTCACCGCCGAGCTCGAGCGCGCCAAGTCCGAGCAAGGCGCCCTCAAGGTGGAGTCCGGCAAGCTCGAGGTCCGCGTGGAGCAGGCGATAGCCGCCATCACCGCAGATGGCCGCCACGTCCTGGAGGAGGCCCTCCAGATGCCCGAGCCCGAGGACCGCGAGGCCACGGAGCGCGATGTGGACTCGCTGCGCCGCCAGATCGAGAACCTGGGTCCGGTGAACCAGGTCGCCATGGACGAGTACACGAAGCTCAAGGAGCGCGCGGACTACATCGCCTCCCAGCTCGCCGACCTCGAGAGCGCCCGCACGGCGCTCCAGAAGATCACGAGCGCCATCGACCGCAAGATGCGCCGCCAGTTCCTCCGGACGTTCGAGGCCGTGAACGCCAACTTCGTCGAGATCTTCGGCATGCTGTTCCCCGGTGGCAAGGCTCACCTCGAGATGACCGACCCCGACCATCCGGCCGAGACGGGCATCGAGGTCGTGGCACAGCCGCGCGGCAAGCGCATCGCCAAGATGACGCTCATGAGCGGCGGCGAGAAGTCGCTCACGGCGCTTGCGCTGCTGTTCGCGGTCTATCGCACCCGCACGGTGCCCTTCTACGTGTTCGACGAGGTCGAGGCAGCTCTTGACGACTCGAACCTCGACAAGCTGCTCGACGCCATCGAGCAGCTCAAGGAGACGACGCAGCTTATCGTCATCTCCCACCAGCGCCGCACCATGGAGCAGGCAGACGTCCTTTACGGCGTCTCCATGCAGGCCGACGGCGTGAGCCATGTTGTATCCCAGCGGCTTGACCGCGCGACAGGAAAGGTGGTCGATGCCTGATGGGGCTTGCTGACCGCTTGAGGAAGGGCCTCGAGAAGTCGAGGGAGGCCCTCAACCAGATCTTCTACATGGGCGGCGAGGTCGACGAGCAGTTCTGGGAGGACCTCGAGGATACCCTCGTCATGGGCGACATCGGCCCCGAGGTGGCCATGAAGGTCGTGGATGACCTCCGCGAGCTCTCGGCCAAGCAGGCCCTACGCACGGCCGACCAGATGCGCGAGGCCCTCGCCAAACGCCTCGCCGAGGTGTTCCCCACCGCCGAGCAAGACCCCTTCGACGACACGCCGAGCTGTGTGGTGTTCGTGGGCATCAACGGCGCCGGCAAGACCACGACCGTGGGCAAGCTCGCCGGTGCCGCCAAGCAACGCGGCACCTCGGTGCTCATCGGCGGCGCCGACACGTTCCGCGCCGCGGCCATCGAGCAGCTCAAGGTCTGGGGCGAGCGCTCCGGCGTGGAGGTCGTCACGCGCGAGCGCGGGGCAGACCCGGCAAGCGTGTGCTACGACGTCATCGAGAGCGCCGAGAAACAGGGCTCTGAGCTCGTACTTCTCGACACGGCAGGACGCCTGCACACGAGTCCCGAGCTCATGCGCGAGCTTGCGAAGGTCGTCTCGGTCACGCGCAAGCGCGCGAGCATGCCCGTGACCGTCGTGCTCGTCGTGGACGCAACGACCGGCCAGAACGGCCTCAACCAGGCCAAGGAGTTCAACGACGCGCTCGACCTCGACGGCCTTATCGTCACGAAGCTCGACGGCACGTCTAAGGGTGGCATCGCCGTCTCCATCGCAAACCGCCTGGGGCTGCCGATCTATCGCATCGGTGTCGGCGAGTCCATGGAGGACCTCCAGCGCTTCGACGCGCTCGAGTTCTGCCGCGCCCTCGTGGGCGAGAGCCTCTAGCGCACCCGCCGTACCCGTTTCAAGAACACTTTCGAGGAGACCCGCATGTTCGATTCCCTCTCCGATCGACTCACAGACACCTTCGACAAGCTTCGCGGCAAGGGCAAGCTCACGGAGGACGACATCAACGTCGCCATGCGAGAGATTCGCATGGCCCTGCTCGAGGCCGACGTCAACTTCCGCGTCGTCAAGGACTTCGTGGCCCGCTGCAAAGAGCGCTGCCTCACGGCCGACATCCTGAGCTCGCTCACGCCCGCCCAGAACGTCGTGAAGGTCGTGCTCGACGAGCTCACCGAGCTCCTCGGCAGCTCCGAGAGCAAGCTCACGCTCATGCAGAACCGCATGCCCAACGTCATCATGCTCGTGGGCCTGCAGGGTTCCGGCAAGACGACGGCCGCGGCCAAGCTCGCCTACATGCTCAAGAAGCAGGGCCGCTCGCCCGAGCTCGCCGCCTGCGACACGCACCGTCCTGCCGCCGCAGACCAGCTCGAGACGCTCGGCGGCGAGATCGGCGTGCCGGTCTACCGTGGGGACGGCAAGGATGCCGTCGCCATCGCGAGCGAGGCCGTGAGAGACGCCATCGACCACCTTCGCGACGTGGTCATCGTCGACACGGCCGGACGCCTGCAGATCGACGAGCTCATGATGCAGGAGGCCGTCGACATCAAGCGCGCCGTGAAGCCCGACCAGGTGCTCATGGTGGTCGACGCCATGACGGGCCAGGACATCGTCAACGTCGTCACCGAGTTTGCCGAGCGCACGGACTTCGACGGCGTCATCATGTCCAAGCTCGACGGTGACGCCCGTGGCGGCGGCGCCCTGTCCGTGCGTGCCGTCACCGGCAAGCCCATCAAGTTCGTCTCCATGGGCGAGAAGCCCGACTCCCTCGAGGTGTTCCACCCCGACCGCATGGCCAAGCGCATCCTGGGCATGGGCGACGTCGTGGGCATCATCGAGACGGCCCAGGCCAACGCCGACGCCGCGGCCGCCGAGGATGCCGAGCGCATGCTGCGCGAGGGCTTCACGATGGACGACATGCTTGCCCAGATGAGGCAGATCCGCAAGATGGGCGGCGTGGGCAAGATCTTGGGCATGCTTCCCGGCGGCGACAAGGCGCTGCGCCAGATGGGCGGCGACAACACCGAGGAGCAGATGCGCTCAATCGAGGCCATCATCTACTCCATGACCAAGGAGGAGCGCGCCCGTCCCAAGACCATCAACGGCATGCGTCGCGCCCGCATCGCCCGCGGCTCTGGCCACTCCGTCCAAGAGGTCAACCAGCTCATGAAGCAGTGGGGCGAGATGAACAAGATGATGGGCAAGTTCCGCGGCATGATGGGTCCCGGCGCCAACCGCAAGCAGCAGAAGCGCCAGCTGCAGCAGATGATGAAGAACATGGGCATGGGTGGCGGCATGCCAGGCGGCAAGATGCCGTTCTAGCGTGCCATCGGGGGCGGGTTCTCCTGTCACGTTGTGCCATGAAAACAGAGGGCCGCTCCCGTGCGCATGCGGGAGCGGCCCTCTTTTGTGCCTTTGACCTGCGGTTAATTGCCCATGCTCGGGACGATGACCTCATTGACGAGCTCCATGAACGCGCCGTCCTCGCCACGCGTCTTGAGAACCATGTCGCACAGGGGCCGCACGTCGTCGGTGATGTTGGCCACGCCCACGCCAAGGCCCGCGGCCTCGATCATCTCGAGGTCGTTGGCCGAGTCGCCAATGCCGATCGTCTCGGAGACGTCGATGCCGAGCATCTGGGCGAGCTTCACGAGACCCGTGCCCTTGTTGGCGCCTGCGGGAATGACCTCGAGGTAACGGCCAGATGAGTAGGTAAGCTCGGCGCGTCCCTTGAGAAGCGGTCGCACCTCATTTTCGGCAAACTCATGCAGCCAGTCGAGGTCCTCCTTCATGAACAGCAGCTTGGAGATCACGGGGAACTTGTCCAGGTTGGGCTCGTCGTACTCGACGATGCGCTTGAGGCTTGCGAGGTAGGCCTGCTCGGAGGCGGTGAGGTCTCGCACGTAGATGTGGCAGTCGGGCGTGTAGGCGTGAAGTCCCAGGCCATGCTCGATGCCAAGCGCCCACAGCTCGTCTGCGAGCTCGTGGTCGAGCTCGCTCTCGCACAGGGGCGTGGGGTCTCCGAAGCGGTTGATGTTGGCGCCGTTGTAGGACAGGACGTAGGTGCCCTCCATGAGCGCGGGGTCAACGTCTGTGAAGTTGTCCATGATGGACAGGTAGCCGCGGCCCGAGCTTGGCACGAACAGCACGCCGAGCTCCCTCATGCGCGCGAGCGCCTCGAGGTTCGCGAGCGGGATCTCGTGGTTGCCGTCGAGGAACGTCTCGTCCATGTCGCTGGCGACGATTCGGTACATCTTCTCTCCTTGCTGCGAGTGAGGCTTAGAGGTCTGCGGCCCCGGGAAGGCCATGGAGCGTGTGGGCGCTGCGGGCGCCGTCTGCGATGGCGTGCTCGAGGGCGCGCGTGGCCAGGATCCCCACGACGTCGACGGGCATGTCCACCTCTCCCGTGGCCATCACGAAGACGGTGTCACCGTCGTTGGTCGTGTGCGTGGGACGGATTGCGTGGGCGTAGGCGTCGGCGGCCATCTGGGCCACCTTCGTGGCCTGGGCCTTCGTGAGCTTTGCGTTCGTTACGACGCACGAGATGGTCGTGTTCGTGCGCATCGGCGACTGCGCCTCGCCGCCCCTTGCGGCGTCGAGAGGCATGCGCGCCGCCATGGACAGGGCAAGCGCGCACTCGTCCACGAAGCCAGAGCCGTCCTGGGCGCGCATGCCGGCGATGACCTCGCCGGTGTCGGGGTCCACGACGTTTCCGCAGGCGTTCACGGCCACCACGGCCCCGCAGACGAGAGGCCCCGCCTGCTCGACGTCCGTACCGAGGCCCGCCTTCATGGTAAGCGTGGGACCTCCCAGCTTGCCCACCGTGCAGCCCGTGCCCGCGCCCACGTTGCCGCGGGGAAGGGGCGTGGGCGCGTCGTCGAGTGCGAGGGCGCACGTGCGTGCGCCATCCTTGGCCGTGGGCCTCACGGACGGGTTGCCAAATCCCAGGTCGAACAGGCACGCCGAGCTCACGATGGGCACGACGCCCACCTGGACGTCAAGGCCGATGCCGCGTCGTTCGAGCTCCTCGGCCACGCCCACGGACGCCGCGAGCCCGTAAGCGCTGCCACCCGAGAGCACGATGGCGTACAGCACGTCGACGGTCTCCTCGGGACGAAGCAGGTCCGTTTCGCGCGTCGCGGGCGCGCCTCCGCGCACGTCGACGCCCGCCGTGGCGCCTGCCGGGCACACGATGACCGTACAGCCGGTGCCATTCTCGGCGTCCGTGTGATGCGCGATGCGGATGCCGGGTATCTGCGAGACGTCCGCGATGGCCGTGGCGGGCACGGATGCGTCCGTGCCCGCGAGGTCTGCGGGAGCCTTGAGGTTCCTTCCGTCAGAGACCGTGCGCCCTCCAAGTTGCTTGGACATGAGTCGTCACTCCTCGACAAGATCTGCCATGGCGCGAAGCGTCGCTGCCACGGGCAATCCCACGACGTTGAAGTAGTCGCCATCGATGCTGCGGACGAGCGCGCGACCACGGCCCTGGATGCCATAGGCGCCCGCCTTGTCGAGCGGCTCGCCCGTGGCCACGTAGGCGTCGATCTCCTTAGGCGAGAGGTCGTAGAACGTGACGTGGGTTCCCTCCACGAGCGAACGCTCGGGCGTGGAGCCGTCCGGGCAGACGCGAACGAGGTGGACGCCCGTGTAGACGTCGTGTCCCCGGCTGGACAGGGCCGTAAGCATGCACCTTGCGTCCTTTGCATCGATGGGCTTACCAAGCTCGGTGCCATCGAGCGCCACCGTCGTGTCTGCGGCGAGGATGACGTCTCCGGGCCGTGCGCCCGCGAGGGCGGAGCGCGCCTTGAGCGTGGAGAGGCGAGCGACGAGCTTGTCGGCAGGCTCGTCGGGAAGTGGGGTCTCGTCGACGTCCTGTGGCTTGACGACGGGCTCGAAGCCGGCCTCGCGTATGAGCTGGACGCGTCGCGGCGAGCCGCTTGCGAGCAGGAGCCTCTCTATGCGCGAGGGCAGGTCAAATACAACCATGTGCTGCACCTACCTGGCAACGAGCATGCCGGCGGCCACGTCATCGGCGGCCTGCCTGCCCTCGAGAAGCGCGAGCAGCGCCAGGCCAAAGTCGACGGCAAAGCCAGGACCGGAGGCCGTGACGAGGTTTCCGTCCGTGTAGACGCCCAGCTCGGCGGGACGAACGCCTGCGGGGAAGGCGCCCTCGCAGCCTGGGTAGCACGTGGCGACGCGGCCCTCGAGAAGGCCCAGCTCGGCAGGGATTGAGGGGGCCGCGCAAATGGCGCCGAGCTTCTTGTGACCCAGGAACTCGTGGGTAAGCTCGCATACGCGCTCGTTTGCCCTCAGGTTCGTGGTGCCCGGCATGCCGCCGGGGAGCACGACCATGTCGCAGGCCGAGAAGTCGTAGGCCCCAATCGTGGCGTCGCAGTCGATGCCGATGCCGTGGGCCGTCGTGACGTGTGGCGCCTCATTGATCGTGACGAAGGCGACGTCCACGCCGCCGCGCCTCAGGACGTCTGCCGGGGCGAGCGCCTCGATCGTCTCGAACCCGTCAGCTAGCAGAATCGCAACCTTGCTCATGGCTACCTCCCGTGAACGCTTCCAATGCCTCCATGGTATCGCTCGGCTGCGGGCCGTTTGGCGTCGAGGTGCCATCTTGCGTGCTGTATGAGACAAAGGGCGCCCAAAAGTGTCAGTCACCTTCGGGCGCCCCGATGGGCTTGCTAGCGGCGGCGGAGCCTCGTTACGGTCTCCACGTGGAACGTCTGTGGGAACAGATCGACGGGCGTCACGCTCTCGGGCTCGAACGTGCCGACCTCGCGGAAGCGGGCGAGGTCGCGGGCGAGCGTGGCCGGGTCGCAGCTCACGTAGGCAATGGCGCGCGCCGGCTGGTCGGAGAGCTGCCGTACGACGTTTTCGGCAAGGCCGGCACGCGGCGGGTCCACGACGATGATGTCTGCCTCGTCATCGGGGAACTCCCGGTCTGCGTCGCCGCCCACGGCGTCGACGTTGTCGAGGCGCGCGTCCTCGAGGTTGCGGCGCAGGTCTCGCACGGCCGGGCCGTAGGACTCCACGGCGTCCACGAAGCTCGTGTAGCGTGCGAGTGGCAGCGTGAATGTGCCGGCACCCGAGTACAGGTCCATGGCGACGTCTCTCTCCTGCGGATCGAGCGCGTCGAGCACGAGGTCGACGAGCTTCTCGGCGCCGGCGGTGTTCACCTGGAAGAAGCTTGGGGCCGACAGGCGCATGACATTGCCGGCGATGCGCTCGCTCCAGCTGCCCGCGCCCGACAGGCGCTCCACGCCCACGACCTTGCGGGCCTTTGAGGGCCCCTTCGTCATGACGCGAACGATGGACGTGGCGCCCACGCCCTCGAGCACGCGGCATGCCTGGGCGCGCGGGAACGGGCCCGTGGGCGTCCAGATGGCCACCTCCACATCTCCGGTGCGGCTCGAGCACCTGATCCCCACGCGCTCGATGTCGAGGTCATGGTTGCCGGCGAGGTACCCCAGCGCGCCCGAGACGTTCTTCACGATCTTTGACGCGGGGCCCTTGGCGGGCGTGTCGAGCAGCGGGAACTCGTCCACCTTGACGACGGTGGTTCCATCCGCCGCATGCATGCCCAGCGTGGCCCTGCGCCCGTTTTTCACGAAGGCGAGCTCGGCCTTGTTGCGATAGCGCCACGGCTCACCCGGGGCCACGCAGGGCCTCACGAGCTGTTCGGCGTCTGCGAGGTGCCCCACGCGCGAGAGGGCGTCCACGACGTTGGCCCGCTTTGCCTCGAGCTGTGCGTCATAGGCCATGCAGGCCCACGGGGCGCATCCGAGCGCTCCGGCGAGCGGCCAGTCGCAGCGGACGCGGATGGGGGAGGGCTCGATGACGCTCGTGGCGCGGGCGCGCGAGAAGGACTTTCCGTCGCTCACGACCTCGGCCTCGACCACATCTCCCGCAACGGCACCGCTCACGAAGACGGTCTTGCCCTCCTCGGTGTGGGCTATGGCGTCTGGGCCATAGGTCATGCGCTCGATGGTCAGCCTCATGTGGTTCTCCTCGCCGGCGGCCCCGCCAACGGGGCCTAGTGCCTGTCGCCTCTTCCAAACAGCGCCTTGAATCCTAACCCAAACAGGGCAAGCGCCGTTGAGACGCGTCCGTGGGGGCGCTTTGCGAGGGTGGTCGGAGCGCTGTCCTGCTCGGCGCGCGGTGGCTCCTCCTCGATGACGTGGGCGCTCACTTCGGCCGGCTCCTCGCAGATGCTCGCCGTGGGCTCGGGCGCCGCCGCGGGCTTCTCCTCGGGCTTAGCGGCAGGCTCTGGCGCGGCGCTCTTTTCCGGCTGGGCCTCCGCTGCCAGCTCCTCCTTCGCCGTTGCCTCGATGGCGGCCTCGACGGGAGCGGCGGTGGGGCGCCCGTTCGAGACGGCGGTTGCCTCCCCGGCGTTTCCGGCAGCGTCATAGGCCTCGGCGATGAGCAGCTCCTGGCAGTTGACGGCCGGCTCTCCCGCCTCGCGGGGGATGCGAGCCCACGTGCCCTTCTTCGTGAGGCGGCGGGCCTTCACGTTGTCGGCTAGCTGCAGGCCGATGTAGTGCCTCACGATGGCGCGGCAGGTCTCGTCGAGCACCGGGTAGGCGATCTCCACGCGGCGCTCGGTGTTTCTCGTCATCATGTCGGCGCTCGAGAGGTAGATCGTGTCGGCGTCCACGCCAAAGGAGTAGATGCGCGCGTGCTCGAGCAGCCTGCCCACGATCTGCCTGATCTCGATGCCTGTCGTGCGGCCCTTGACGTCGGGCAGCATGCAGCAGATGCCGCGGATGATCATGATGACCTCGACGCCGGCCTGGCTTGCCTCGGCCAGCCGGTCGATGACGTCGCGGTCGGTGAGCGAGTTCATCTTGAGCAGCACGCGCGCCGGCTGGCCCGCACGGGCGCGGCCGATCTCTCGGTCGATGCCGCTCATGACGAGGGGCTTGAGCGACAGCGGCGCCACGCCCAGGTAGCGATACGTGCCGCGCAGGTTTCCCAGCGAGAGGTTGCGGAAGAACGCGTTTCCGTCCTCGGCGATGCCGGGATGCGCCGTGATGAGCATGAAGTCACTGTACAGTCGTGCGGTCTTCTCGTTGAAGTTACCCGTGCCCAGGCACGTGATGCGCGAGATGCCGTTGGCGTCGTGGTAGGTGATCTGGCAGATCTTCGAGTGGCACTTGAAGCCCTCGGAGCCGTAGATGACCGTGCAGCCGGCCTCCTCGAGCCGCTCGGCCCACTCGATGTTGTTCTGCTCGTCGAAGCGGGCGCGCAGCTCCATGAGGACCGTGACGTCCTTGCCGTTCTCCACCGCCGTCACGAGGCTCTCGCACAGGCGCGAGTGGCGTGCCACGCGGTAGAGCGTGATCTTGATGGAGATGCAGTCGTCGTCGTTGGCGGCCTCGTGGATGAGACGAAGCAGCGGCCCCATGCTCTCGTAGGGGTAGGTGAGCAGCACGTCGTGGTCCTCGACCTGCGGGCGCATGGGCTCGTTGGCACGCACCATGCGTGAGGGCTGCGGCTCGAACGGCGGGAACGTGAGCGCGGACTTGGCGCGGGCCGGGAGCCTGTTCTCGAGGGCGTAGACGTACGAGAGATCGGCGGGCGTGGAGAGGCGGAACACGCGGCGCTTCTCGAGCCCGAGCTCCTTGCGAATGAGGGTCACGAGGGTCTCGTCGAGCGTTCCGGTGAGCTCGAGGCGAACGGGCTGCAGGCGACTGCGACGCTTCAGCACCTTCTTCATGTGCTGGCGGTAGTCCTCTTCCTCCTCGACGCCCTCGCCGTCCGGGTCGAGGTCGGCGTTTCTCGTGACGCGGGCCACGGCCGAGCTCGTGGGCATGTAGGCGCCGAAACAACGGCTGAGCATGGAGGTGATGACGTCCTCCACGAGCGTGTAGCGAACGCGTCCCTCGCTGGAAGGCAGCCAGACGATGCGCTGGGCGCTCGTGGGGACCTCGACGATGCCGAGCATGCCGTGCTCGTCGGTGCCCTCGAGCGAGCAGGCCACGTACATGACGTCGTTTCTCAGGTTGGGGAAGGGGTGCCTGGGGTCGATGATGATGGGCGAGAGGATGGGTGCCAGCGAGCTCTCGAAGCGCCTCGAGACGGCCACGAGGTCCGCGTCGGTGTAGGAGTCGGGCGATACGCGCTCCACGCCCTCGAGGGCGAGGCGCGCCTCGAGGTCGGTGAGGCAGGACTCGCGGCGCTCGTACATGCCCGGCAGCAGCTCGAAGACGCTCGCGAGCTGCTCGGCGGGCGTCTCGTCGCTCTTGTTGTCGGCCGGCTGGTGCTTGAGGCTCGCGAGGTCGGACAGGCCGCCGATGCGGATCATGAACCACTCGTCCATGTTGCTCTGGAAGATCGCGCAGAACTTGATGCGCTCGAACAGGGGGACGGTCTCGTCGAACGCCTCGTCGAGCACGCGGTCGTCGAAGCGAAGCCAGCTCACCTCGCGGTTCTGCGTGTACGAGAAGTCCCTGTGGCCGCCGTGGCGCTCGGGCCTGCCCTCGTTGGCCGGGGTGCGCACCTCGTCGGCGAACTCGGCCGCGCGGCGGTCGAGTCCCTTGTCCTTCTTCTGCTTGTCCTTCTTCTTGCCCATGGATGCGCTCCCGTCGGCGTCTTGGTGTTGTGCCCTAGATTCCTAGTATCTCGCATGCCAGGACACGTGGGCGCCCGCGGGTTGTTACGTTTCGGTAAGGTATGGGGCCCGGCTACTCCTTGAAGCAGTGGCGGGCGACGAACTCCGCCTGGACGGTCCTGAGCATGAGCTCGGTGTCGTCGAGGCCCTGGTGCACCTCGGCCTCGGTCTTGGCGAGCGTGCCGCGGCGGCGCGCCCAGTTCTCCAGAGACGCCGGGCTGGACTCTCGCGGCAGCGTCTTGACCTCCGGGTCGAGCTGGCGGCAGATGTCTCGCGTGTCCACGGGCACGATCTTTCCGGCGCGGCGCGCCTCGGCGTAGCCCTCGATGTTCAGCATGAACCACGAGTCCTCGAAGGCCGCGTTGTGGGCCATGTAGGGGTACTTCTTCATGAGCTTGAGGAGCTTTGCCTGCAGCTTCTTGTCCTGGCGGAAGGGGGTCTTGCCTGCCACGTCGGCCCAGCCGATGTGGTGGATCCGCTCCAGGGGCACGCCCTTCTCGGCATAGAGGTCGGGGATGCCGCAGAAGTGCGCCTCGGCGTCATATGGCTCGGCGTCTGCGGTGAGCTCCATGAGCTCGAAGCCCACGTTGACGATGTAGCCACGGTCCGGGTAGCGGTCTGTCGTCTCGATGTCGATGCCCAGGACGGTGCCGCGGATGGGCTTGGTGACGTAGGCCACGCCCAGGTTGTTGCGGTCTCCGCCCACCTCGCGCATGACGGTCGAGGCCTTGCGCTTCTGCAGCGCCGCCACACCGGCGCACAGGTCCTGGTCGCTCATGCCGCGGGCCAGCGAGCTGTCGCGCGTGTTGTTGAGGCGCTCGATGCCCATCTGGTCGCACAGCTCTCGGTTGCGGTCGGCGAGGTCGAGGATGACGTCGTAGCCAAAGCCGGGGTTGTCGTTCTTGGCGAACTCCTCGCGAAGCGTGGCGAGCGCCTCCTCGTTCTTCTGCCTCTCCGCGTCCATGGAGCTGAAGCCCCCGCAGTAGACGATTTCTGGGAATACGAGCGCGTTCGCGTGCTCGAGCGCCTGTGCCACGTTCATGTCATGCGTCCAATCTCGAATGCGGGACTTGCCCCGTCGCGTTTCACGGTTGGGAATCGTAGCACGATGGCTTCTGGCAGTTTTTGGCGCCGGCCACTCCGCTCGCCGATGCGTATCGCCTGCGAATACGCCGGATGGGCAGAATGGCCCCAACTGATTCGCGACGACGGGAGGGCCCATGGCCGAGCACACCTGCGGAACGTCTTGCATTCCGGCCCCGAACCCCTCGAGGGACGCCTATGACGTGGCCGTCATAGGCGCGGGTGTCGCCGGCTGCTGCTGTGCCCGCGAGCTCGCACGCTATGACGCCTCGGTCATCGTGCTCGAGGCGGGAGACGACATCGCCTGCGGTGCCACGCGTGCAAACTCGGGCATCGTGCATGCCGGCTACGACCCGGAGCCGGGCACGCTCAAGGCACGCTACAACGTCGAGGGCTCGCGCCTCTATCCAACCTGGGCGCGGGAGCTGGGCTTTTCCTACATGAACAACGAATCGCTCGTCGTGGGCTTTGGCGAGGCGGACGAACGGGCCCTCCGAGAGCTCGAGCGCCGCGGTGCCGAGAACGGCGTGAGTGGTCTGTCTCTCATCGCGGGCGACGAGGCCCGAACGCTCGAGCCCAATCTCTCCCGTGAGGTGACCTGCGCCCTGCGCGTGCGGACGGGCGGCATCTGCGACCCCTACGAGGTGGCGCAGCGCGCGCTCGAGAACGCGGTCGCAAACGGCGTCGAGGTGGCGTTTGACGCGCGCGTGACGTCGGTGAGGCGCCTGGATGCGGGCTACGAGCTTGGGCTCGAGGAGGGAAGGCGTCTGGTCGTGCGCGCCGTGGTGAACGCGGCGGGCGTCCACTCGGCCGAGCTCCACAACCTCGTGAGCAGCCGAAAGCTCTCGATCACGCCCGTCCGCGGCGACTACCTGCTCTATGACCCCATACTTGGCCAGACCTTCTCGCGCACGGTGTTCCAGGTGCCCACGGCGGCGGGCAAGGGCGTGCTCGTGAGTCCCACGGTGCACGGCAACCTCTTCGTTGGCCCCAGCGCCGAGCCGCAGGAGGACGCGGAGCGTACGGCCACGTCTCGAGAGGGGCTCGCCTCCATCCTCGAGGGGGCGAGAAGGACGTGGCCCGCCGTCTCCACGCGCAACGTCATCACGAACTTCGCGGGCATCCGCGCCAAGGGCAGCACGCATGACTTCGTGGTGGGGGAGCCAGATGACGCCCCTGGCTTCTTTGACATCGCCTGCCTTGAGTCCCCGGGCCTCACGAGCGCTCCTGCCGTTGCGGTAGACGTCGTGAGCCAGGTGGCGAGCCGTCTTGACCTGGGGGCGAACGGGTCGTTCGAGCCGACCCTGCCGCCCAAGAGGCGCCTGGCTCGCATGAGTGCCGAGGAGCGCGCCGCCGCCATCGCCGAGGACCCCACGTGGGGCCACGTTGTGTGCCGTTGCTCGTGCGTGAGCGAGCACGAGATCGTGCGGGAGCTGCATGGACCGCTGCCCGTCCTGTGCCTTGATGCGCTCAAGTGGCGCACGAGCGCCACGATGGGCCGTTGCCACGGTGGCTTCTGCACGCCGGAGCTGCTGCGGCTCGTGTCCCGCGAGCTGGGAGTCGACCCCACGATGGTGGAGAAGCGCCTGCATGGCTCGTGGATGGTCTCTCGCGCGAGACCAGACTACGTGAGTCTTGCGGCCAAGCCGGGCTCTACTGCGGAAATTGCCTCCGATGACGGGAAGACCGGCGCCTACGACGTTGCCGTCGTGGGCGCCGGCGCCGCCGGCATGGCCGCCGCGGCTGCCGCAAGGGATCGGGGCGCTCGCGTGCTTCTACTGGACCGCGAGGAGGGCCTTGGCGGCATCATGCGCCAGTGTATTCACAACGGCTTTGGCCTCAAGCGCTTCTCGGAGGAGCTCACGGGCCCCGAGTTCGCCAGACGAGAGGCGGCGCATCTTGATGGGATCGACGTCTGGACCTCATCGAGCGTCCTTGCGCTTCGACCCGCCGCGGCTGCGGGCGCCGTTCACGAGCTCGAGGTCGTGCGTCCTGGCGGTGAGTGCCTCGTGCGTGCGCGCTCGGTCGTGCTTGCCTGCGGCTCGCGCGAGCGTGGCTTTGGCGCGCTCGGCATTGCGGGGGACCGCCCGTCTGGCATCTACACGGCGGGTTCCGCCCAGGCGCTCATCAACCTGCAGGGCTGCCTTCTGGGCCAGCGCGCCGTCATCCTGGGCTCGGGGGACATCGGGCTCATCATGGCCAGGCGCATGACGCTCGAGGGCATGGAGGTCGTGGGTGTCTACGAGCTCCTCGACCATCCGAGCGGACTCAAGAGAAACATCGTGCAGTGCCTCGACGACTTTGGCATCCCCCTGCACCTCTCGCACACCGTGGTGGCCACCCATGGCCGCGCCCGTCTGGAGTCCGTTGACATCGCCAAGGTGGACCCTGCCACGCATCGCCCCATCGAGGGCACCGAGGTCAGCGTCGCCTGCGACACGCTCGTGCTCTCGTGTGGCCTCATCCCCGAGAACGAGGTCGCGCGCGAGGCCGGCGTGGCGCTCAGCCCGGTCACGGGGGGCGCGATCGTCGACGAGCGCCTCGAGACGAGCGTCCGTGGCGTCTATGCGTGTGGCAACGCCCTGCACGTCCATGACCTGGCAGACCTCGCTGCGGCGGAGGGCGACGTTGCGGGAGCGTGTGCGGCCGCGGATGCCCTGTTAGGCCCGCACGCGAGCTCGGGCCCGGGCATACCCGTCGAGGCGGGCAATGGCGTTCGCTACGTGGTCCCGCAGCGTATGAACGAGGGTGTCTCCTCGGCCACGCTCTCGTTCAGGGTGTCCGAGGTTGCCCATGACATAGTGCTGGAGGCGGTGGCGTCGCTCGAGGATGGGAGCGAGCTCGCGCTTAGGTCGAGGAGGGCTCGCGTGGCCCTTCCTGCGGAGATGGAGCGCCTTGAGGTGGAGCTCCCGGAAGATGCGCGGGCACGCGTCTCGCACGTGACCGTTCGCACGAGGCCCGTCGAGAAGGGGGTTGAGTAGCATGGCCTACCCAACGCGGCTCGAGCTCACCTGCGTCTGCTGCCCCATGGGTTGCTCGCTTCTCGTGGAGAAGACTTCGGACGCCGAGGCCACCTACCTATCGGGCGCCGGATGCGCCCGTGGGAAGAAGTACGGGGTGCGCGAGGCGATCCGGCCCGAGCGCGTCGTCACGACCACGGTCTTTGTGGCGGGGGTGGCCGAGCCCCTGTCCGTGAGGACCTCCGCGCCGGTGCCCCGCGAGCTCATGGGCCAGGTCGTCGCGGCCGCCAAGCGCGCCGCCGAGGCCTGCGCGCTGCCGGTGCGCACGGGAGACGTCGTCGTGCGAAATGTCTGCGGCACCGGCGCAGACGTCATCGCCACAAAGGACGTCGAGGCGTGAACAGGGGACGTGTCCCTGTTCACGCCCCCTTGCCCTAGCGCGTGAGCGCAAGCGTTCCCATGGGGTCCCAGGGCGCGAGCACGCGGGGCTCCTCGGTCTCGTAGGTGTGGCGCTCCTCGTCGCTGAGGAAACGCTTGTCAACAACCACCTGGTAGACGTACTCGTCGAACCAGGCGTCGGTGATGGAGTCGAAGCCGTCCTTGCCACGCTCGTCTCCCCAGCTGTTCTCGACCTTCCATAGCGTGGGGTGGCCCGCCTCGTCAAGGTTGACGCCCTCGAGCACCATGGCGTGCGTCATGACTGACTCGCCGTAGTCCAGGCGCTCGGAGCGGGTGAGCGCGCCCTCGACGGGAAAGCCGAACAGCGAGTCGACGTCGATGGAGGCCGTGTCCATGACGCCCTCCTTGGAAAGGTAGCTCTGGCAGACGTCGCACCCAAACCAGACGGGAAGCCCTGCCTCGAGCTGCGCCACCGCGAGCTGCTTCAGGCGCTTGACGGGAAGGTTCAGGTAACGGACGCCGCCGTCCTCCACGACGTTGCCCAGGCGGCTCACGGTGTAGGTGTGCCCAAAGGGCTTGTCGGCCGTGTTGGCCGAGATGACGCTTACGTAGTCGTCCACGTTCATGTCGACGACCTGGTCGAAGAAGCTCTTCGGGGTGAACGTGCCCTTGAGCACGAGCTTGTCGTCCTTGTCGCGCAGGCGCACGTCAAAGGTCGCCGACGGCTCGCCGAGGCAGGTCACGAGAAGGCTCGTGACCTCGCGCATCATCTCGGCCTTCATGCTCTGCAGGTCGCAGGCGTCAACACCTGCCTCGTGGCTCTCGCGCAGCCGCCTGGCGGCGCCGCGCAGGTAGCGCGTGAGGTAGTCGTCCATCTCCCGGGTGTTCCTCGAGCAGGCCGTCTCGGGCATGGCCTCCTTGGGGCACACGCCGTACTTCTTCACGAGCGAGCGGAACATGTCCCACTGGCCGCCGTCGCCCACGGGGTCTGCGAGCAGATGTGCCATGAGGCGGCCGTCGAGCGGCTCGTCGAGCGTGTCGAGGACGTTCTCGAGGAACCAGTTGCTCTTCTCGACCTTGTCGTAGAACAGCGGGAACGCCTGGCTGAGCTCGAACGTCTTGAGCCCGAGGCGATCGATGACGCGAAAGCGCATCGTATTGAGGCTCGCGAACATCCAGCACCTGCCCGAGCGATCCTGGTCGCAGCGCTTGCCCTGGCGCACCTCCACGTCAAAGGTGCCGGTGTTTTTGGCAACCGCCTCCGGCACGCGCGCGACGGCCCTGATGCCCTGCGCGGTGACGGCGTTCTTCGCGATGACGCTCGCCCTCGATCCCGCGAGCTCCTCGAACGTCTCCTGAAGGTCTTGGCTTGTGACCTGGCGGTTCTCGTCCATGCTTCCTCCTCTTGGCGCCCCGGTCTTGCGCGGGCGCGCCCCTGTGGCCTGTTCGCCCGAAAGGTTAGCACGGTATACTTTTGCAAATTCCAGCAATGCAGAGGGGATTCCCATGCCACAAGCCTCGATATCTCGCGACCTCGCGCCGGCCCATGCGCTGCGCGCGCTTGATGCCCTCGAGGCGGCGGGCCACGAGGCGTGGATCGTGGGCGGCTGGGTGCGAGACGCGCTTCGCGGATGCCCGGCCCACGACGTCGACATCTGCACGGACGCCATGTGGCAGCAGAGCGAGGCGGCGTTTGAGGCCGCCGGCATCGAGGTGCATGAGACGGGCGTCAAGCACGGCACCGTCACGGCCATCGTGTGCGGCGAGCCCGTGGAGGTCACGACGTATCGCGTCGACGGCGACTACTCGGACGCCCGCCACCCAGACTCGGTGACGTTCGTGCGAGACGTGCGCGAGGACCTGGCGCGTCGCGACTTCACGGTCAACGCCATGGCCTGGCATCCCGACCGTGGCTTGCTCGACCCCTTCGGTGGCCGGGAGGACCTTGCCGCCGGCGTCATACGCGCCGTAGGCGACCCAGCTCTTCGCTTCGAGGAGGACGCGCTTCGCATCCTTCGTGCCGTGCGCTTTGCCTGTCGCCTGGGCTTTGCCATTGAGCCAGCCACGCAAGCGGCGCTCTCGGACGCGGCGCCAACGCTTGACCACGTGGCCCAGGAGCGCATCGGCTCCGAGCTGAGGGGCATCGTGACCACGGGGAGGGCGAGCTGGGCCGTGCGTGAGCAGCGCCCGGTCATGTTCGCCGCGCTGCCCGAGCTCGTCCCCATGGAGGGCTTCGACCAGCGGAGCCCCTACCACGTCTATGACGTGCTCGAGCACACGCTGCGCGTCATGGAGGGGGTGGAGAGCCTCACGTCGGGCAGGGCGAGCGAGCGGCTTCGCTGGGCGGCCCTGCTCCACGACGTGGGCAAGCCCGCCTGCTTCTCGGTGGACGAGCATGGCCAGGGCCACTTCTTCGGCCACCCCGCCGAGGGCATGCGCATCGCGCGGGGCCTGCTGCGCCGCCTCGCCATCCCGCACGAGCTCTCGCAGCCCGTCGTGGCGCTCGTGCGCTACCACGACCGCCCCACGCAGCCCACCGAGCCCTCGATGCTCTCGCTCATTGCCTCGGTGGATGCCATGAGCGGGCTTCACGAGCGCGACGAGGTCATAGGGCTCATGCGCGAGCTTTTGTGCCTGAGGCGGGCGGACGCCCTCGCGAAGGCCCCCGAGTGCAGGGGCTATGCCTATGAGCTCAACGAGCACGAGCGCGTCCTCGACCACATAGAGCGCACGCGGGCATGCTGGTGCGTGAGCGACCTTGCCGTGGGTGGGCGAGACGTCATCGAGGCGTGTGGTATTGCCCCGGGGCCTGCCGTGGGGGAGGCGCTCTCGCGTGCCCTTTCGGCGGTCATGGCTGGCGAGGTGGGTAACAGTCGCGAGGCGATCCTGGTCTGGCTCAGCGGCTCTCAGAATTAAACTGGCAGGTAAGAGCCGCCGTCAAAAAGATTTTTGCCTTCTCGCAAAATTTTTTCGGAAAAGTACTTGCGCGCATGGGGGTGCTTCCGTATAGTATTTCCTCGCGCTGAGGCGCAGACAGGCATTGCACATTGGGATGTCGTCTAATGGCAGGACAGCGGATTCTGGTTCCGTCAATGGGGGTTCGACTCCCTCCATCCCAGCCATTCGCCTGTCTAGCTTGAGCACATGGCCCGTTCGTCTAGCGGTTCAGGACGCCGCCCTCTCAAGGCGGAGATCACCAGTTCGAATCTGGTACGGGCTACCATGAGTTCTCCGGGGCACTCCGAGCTCCTTCACATATGGCCCGTTCGTCTAGCGGTTCAGGACGCCGCCCTCTCAAGGCGGAGATCACCAGTTCGAATCTGGTACGGGCTACCAACTGCCAAACGGGTCGCGAGAGCGGCCCGTTTCTTGTTGTCTACGCATGCGACTTGGCCTTATGAGACGACGCCTTCTGCATTCCCGCATGTAGCGGACGTGTTTCTAGTTCGTCACGTTTGGGTACCATCTAACCCTATAGCTGAAAACGTACCGTACAGTTGTCCTCGTAAGGTCGAGAGAAAAGGGATGTGCGCTATGGCCGAGGCCAAGAACATGATCGAGATTCACGATCTCAACAAGTACTTCGGTGACGTTCATGTCCTCAAGGACATCAACCTCACGGTCAAGGAGGGCGAGAAGCTCGTCATCATCGGTCCGTCCGGGTCCGGCAAGTCGACGCTCATCCGCTGCGTCAACTACCTCGAGGAGCCCACGAGCGGCACCATCAAGATCGACGGCACCGAGCTCACGAAGAAGAACCACCTGGAGATGGCCCGCAAGTACTCCTCGATGGTCTTCCAACAGTTCAATCTCTACCCGAACATGACGGTGCTCGGCAACCTCACCCTGGCGCCCATCAAGCTCCAGAAGAAGAGCAAGGAGGAGGCCACCAAGACCGCGCTCGAGGCGCTTCGCCGCGTTGGCCTCGAGGCCAAGGCGGGTGAGTACCCCCAGAACCTCTCCGGCGGCCAGCAGCAGCGCGTCGCCATTGCGCGCGCCCTGTGCACCAAGCAGCCCATCATCCTGTTCGACGAGCCCACGAGCGCCCTCGACCCCGAGATGGTCCAGGAGGTCCTGAACGTCATGGTCGAGCTCGCGCAGGAGAACATCACGATGATGTGCGTCACCCACGAGATGGGCTTCGCCCGCGAGGTCGCCGACCGCGTCATCTTCGTCGAGGACGGCCAGATCATCGAGCAGGGCACGCCCGAGCACTTCTTCACCAATCCCCAGAGCGAGCGCACCAAGCTCTTCCTCAGCAAGATCTTGCGCTAGGTTCTCCCGCCGGCGAGGTTGGCCGGCGCCCTACATTCAGCCTTTGCGTCACCAATACGAAAGGGGTCCCACCATGCGTACCATCTCCCGTCGTCAGTTCATCGGATCCATGGGCGTTGCCGCAGCGGCCGTCGCCGGCCTCGGCCTCGTTGGCTGTGGCGGCAGCAGCTCGAGCTCCGACTCGAACGCCTCCAAGGTGCAGACCATCAAGGATCGCGGCAAGCTCAAGTGCGGCGTCAAGAAGGACGTCGTGGGCTACGGCATGCTCGACACCGCCACGGGCAAGTACGAGGGCATGGAGATCGACCTGTGCTACCAGGTTGCCGCCAAGGTCTTTGACGTCTCCTACGAGGAGGCCAAGGACAAGGACCTCGTCGAGTTCACCGACGTCACGCCCAAGACGCGTGGCCCGCTCATCGACAACGACACGCTCGACCTGATCTGTGCCACCTACACGATCACCGACGAGCGCAAGCAGAGCTGGGACTTCACCGACCCGTACCGCACCGACCACGTGGGCATCCTCGTCAAGAAGGGCACCATGTCCTCCATGGCCGACCTCGACGGCAAGCACATCGGCGTCTCCCAGGGTTCCACGACCAAGGACGCCGTCACCAAGATGCTGTCCGACAACGGTTTTACGGCCACTCCGCAGTTTGACGAGTACCCCGACTACCCCTCCATCAACAGCGCCCTCGATGCCGGTCAGATCGACGCGTTCGCCATGGACCGCTCGACGCTCAAGACCTACACCACCGACGACAAGGAGCTCCTGCAGCCCGAGATCGAGTTTGGTGCCCAGAACTACGGCATCGCCACGAAGAAGGGCTGCGACCTCTCCGAGGTCACCGAGGCCGTCGTGAAGGACGTCACCAGCAACGGCTGGATCGACGAGGAAGTCTCCACCTGGGGTCTGCTCTAAGTTGTGTGAGAGGCCCTTCCTCAGGGCCTTGACGGGTCGCCCGGGAGCTCTCTTCCGGGCGACCTCGCATATGTTTATGAAGGGAACGAGATGCTAGACGGACTCCTCGATCCAATGCGATGGTCTTTGACCTTCGCCGAGATGGACTCGCTGTGGACGGGCTTTGCGCTCACGCTCAAGGTCGTCCTCGCGGGCCTGGCGCTGTCGCTTGTGCTGGGTACGGTCCTCGGCGTGTTCTCCACCACGCGCTCGCGCGTGCTTCGTGGCATCAGCCGCGTGTACGTCGAGTTCTTCCAGAACACGCCGCTGCCGGTGCAGGTCTTCTTCATGTACATGGCCGGCCCCAAGCTGCTTCAGGCGATTCTGGGAACGGCTGACCCGGTTCGCACGAGCGCGTTTGCCCTTGGCGTCCTGGGCGTGGGCCTGTATCACGCGGCCTACGTCTCCGAGGTCATCCGCACGGGCATCGAGTCGGTGCCGCGCGGCCAGTTCGAGGCGGCGCTCTCCCAGGGCTTCTCGCGCCTTCAGTCCTACGTCTACATCGTGCTTCCCCAGACGTTCAAGGTCATCCTGCCCCCGCTGTGCAACCAGGCGCTCAACCTCGTGAAGAACACGTCGGTGCTTGCGCTCATCGCGGGCGGCGACCTCATGTACAACGCGGACAACTTCGTCTCTACGTACGGCTACCTGCAGGGCTACATCATGGCCTGCGTGCTGTACTTCATCATCTGCTTCCCGCTGGCGATCCTCGTCCAGTGGCTCGAGGCTCGCTCCAAGAGGCGTCCGCGCGCCAAGGTCATCCCTGGCGTCACGACCGAGACCGCCAAGGAGGCCTAGGACATGGAACTGTTCACCCCAGACAACGTGAGCTTCATGCTCGCAGGCTTCGGCAAGACGCTCGTGGTGTCGTTCTTCGCCATCATCTTCTCGCTCATCATCGGCACGGTGCTTGCACTTGTGAAGTCCTATGCGGCGCGTCCCCTTCGCTGGCTCGTGAGCGCCTACATCGAGCTGTTCCGCTGCACGCCTAACCTGCTGTGGATCCTGTTCATCTACTTTACGGTCAAGGGCAACGACGTGGTGATCTCGGTCCTGGCGTTCACGATCTTCACCTCCGCCGTCATGGCAGAGATCGTGCGCGGCGGCCTGAACTCCATCCCCACGAGCCAGTTCGAGGCGGCACGCTCACAGGGCTTCGGCTTCTTTGCCACGATGCGCCTCATCATCCTGCCGCAGACGTTCAAGACGATCATCCCGGCCCTGTTCAGCCAGTGCACCACGGTCATCAAGGACAGCTCGTACCTTGCCGGCATCAACGTGGCCGAGTTCATGTACTGCTCCAAGGTCGTCATGGCCAAGACGACGAGCCTCAACGACGTGCTGCTCGTGTATGGTTTTGTGTTCCTGCTGTACTTCGCGCTCAACTTTGGCATCTCGCTGCTTGTGCGCGCCTATCAGCGTCGCGTCGTCGCCGCCTAAGGAGAGACCATGTCCGAGAAGAACCTCGTCGAGGTCAGCCCCGACACCAGCACCTATCCCGTCGTCATCACGATCGCCCGCGACTTTGGCGCCGAGGGTCACGAGATTGGCAAGATGCTCTCCACCGAGCTTGGCATCCCCCTGTATGACAACGAGATTCTCGTCCGTGCCTCCATGCGCGCCGGCGTGACGACCGACCAGATCGCCGCCTATGACGAGAGCCTCGCCGCCGAGGTCGCTGCCTTCCTGCCAGACCGCGTCGACACCCGCTCTGCCGCCGACAAGCTCTTCAAGCAGATGGAGGGCGTCATCCGAGACCTGGGCTCCATGCAGAGCTGCATCATCGAGGGACGGCTCTCCGACTACATCCTGCGCGACAACCCCAATCGCATCTCGGTGCTCGTCACGGCGCCGCTCGAGGCCCGCGTGGAGATCGTTCGCGCCAAGCGTGGCATCACTGAGAAGAAGGCCAAGAAGCTCGTGAAGCGCATGCAGCGCGCCCGCGAGATGTTCTACAAGCGCTATTCCGCGGGCAAGTGGACCCTTCATTCCGAGAAGGACGTCGTGGTGAACCGCGCGAGGTTCGGTCGCCAGGGCTGCGTCGACATCCTCGCCGCGGCCTATCGCACCAAGGTGGCCGCCGTGGAGCGTGCCCAGCAGGCCGCCGAATAGCTCGCCTGCCATTCGAATCGCGGGGGCGTCGGGCCATGGGCTCGGCGCCCTTTTGTTCATTCGCGGTACATACGCCCCGCATGCCCCGTCTCCCCATGCCATAGCGGTAGAATTTTGAATATTACTTCGGGCGGCACGGACCGCATGGACACGGGAGCCTCATGGCGAACAGCGAAGACAAGACGACGCATCCTGCTGGCACGGCTGGTTCGGGCGAGACCCAGGGCCATCCCCACAAGGCGCATGCGCCCAAGCCCAGGCTCGCTGGCACTCCTGTCCGCAGGCGTTCTTCCAATGCCGAGGAGAAGCCCGCGGACCCGGACAAGAAGCAGGCTGCCCGCGGAGCCCAGTTCATCGGCCTTGTGTTTGGCGCCTACGTGGCGTTCTTGTTCTTCTCGGGCCAGATCGACGAGTTTGTCTCCGCATTTGCCAACGTCGAGATGAAGTGGCTCGTGGGTGCCGTCATCTGCGTGTGCCTGTACTTCCTGCTGGGCACGCTCGCCTACGTCACGGCGGTCTATCTCGACCATGACTCGCCGGTGGGCTTTCGTGACCTCATGGCCGTAGAGGCGTCCGGCAACTTCTTTGGCAACCTCACACCCATGCAGATGGGCGCCCTGCCGTCCCAGATCTACCAGCTAACGAAGGCGGGGCTTTCGGTGGGAGCGGCGTCCGCCACGCAGTTCACGCGTTTCATCATGTTCCAGTTCGGCGTCGTCTTGTTTGCCGGCATCATGCTGTGGGCAAAGCTCGGGTTCTTTCTCATGAGCTATGGCGACATCGTCATTCTCAACCTGCTCGTCTTCGCTGGCCACGCGCTTGAGCTCATCGGCCTGTTCGTGGTGTGCTTGTGCCCCAACTTCGTGAGACGCGCGGGCAGTGGCGTCCTTCGCTGGGCGAATGGCCACGGCTGGGTCAAGAACTACGACAAGTGGGACGAGATGATCAACGTCCAGGTGGCGCAGTTCTCCTCGGCGTTTCGTCGCTCGGCCGCGAACATCCCCGACATGGTGCTCACGCTCATTATCACGATGACGCAGCTGGGATTTCTCTACATGGTGCCGTGGTTCGTGCTCCACGCCTTTGGCATCGAGGCTGACTTCCTCACCTGCCTGGCCGCCGGCTCCATGGTGCAGCTCGTCTCCACGGCGGTACCGCTTCCCGGTGGCACGGGTGGTGCCGAGGGCGGCTTTGCTCTGTTCTTCGGTCCCATGCTGGGCACCTCGGCCACGGCGGGATTCCTCGTCTGGCGTGTCGTGACGTTCTTCCTTCCCACGTTCGCTGCGCTTCCCATGATTGGTCTCAAGAGCTCGCATCGCGAGAGCATCTATCACCGTGTTCAGCGTTGGACTGGGCACGGCCGAGGCTCGGTTGCCCGCGTTTCGCGTGGGGGAGTGGCCTACAAGCCCAAGAAGACCGGTGCCAAGAAGGTCGTCGTCAAGAAGGCGGCGCCCAAGAAGAAGTAACCCCTGTCTCTAGGATAATCTGCGGCTTCAATAAGAAGGAGCCCCAAGGCGCTGCGCCCTGGGGCTCCTGTTGTTATCTCTCGAACTGCCGCGCTAGAGCGCCATGCCCTTTGCGCGCTCGATGCGGGCGAGGGCGTCCTCCTTGCCCACGAGCTCGATCACGACGCCGAGCGGCGGGCTCACGAGGTTGCCGCACACGGCCGCGCGGATCGCCTGGAACACGAGGCGCTTCTTGACGTCGAGCTGCTCGGGCAGCGCCTCGAGGGCCTCGTCGATGGAGGTGGCGTTCCAGCCGTCCTCGGAGACGGCCTGGAGCGCGGAGGCGGCGGCGTCGAGCACGGCGGCCATGCCCTCCTTGGCCAGGCCCTTGCTCACGGCCTTGTCCTCATAGGCGAGGGTGTCCGCCGTGGCAAAGACCATCGAGCAGATGCCAGGCACGTCGCCGAGGTGCTTCGTGCGCGGACGCACCACGGAGGCGAGGGTCGTGAGCCACGCGCGGCTGCGCTCGCCCTCGGCCATGAGGCCGGCTTCGACGAGCTCGGGCACCATGACGGTGTCGGTGAACTGCTCGTCGGACATGGCGGCGAGGTACTCGGCGTTGATCCAGTCGAGCTTGGCCGGGTCGAACGTTGCGGGGTTCTTGGAGACGCGGTCGAGCGAGAAGGTGCTGGCCAGGACGTCACGCGGCACGATTGTGGTCTCTCCGTCGGGCGACCAGCCAAGAAGCGCGAGGTAGTTCACGAAGGCGTCGGGCAGGTAGCCCTCATCGCGGAACTCCTCGACGCTCGTGGCGCCGTGGCGCTTGGAGAGCTTCTTGCCGTCTGCGCCCAGGATCATCGAGATGTGGGCGAACACGGGCACGGGCGCGCCCAGAGCCTCGTAGACCATGACCTGGCGCGGCGTGTTGGAGAGGTGGTCGTCCCCGCGGATGACGTGGGTGATGCCCATGGCGGCGTCGTCGACGACGGTGGCGAAGTTGTAGGTGGGCGTTCCGTCGGAGCGGAAGATGACGAAGTCGTCGAGCTCCTTGGCGTCAAAGGTCACGTCGCCGTGGACCGCGTCGTGGATGACGACGTCGCCGCGGCCATCGGGCACCTTGATGCGCAGGACGTAGGGCTCGCCGGCCTCTATGCGGCGCTTGGCCTCGGCGGGGTCAAGGTCGCGGCAGCGGCGCTGGTAGCCCTGGAAGGGGTCCTTGCGCGCCTGGGCGGCCTCGCGGTCTGCGGCGAGCTGCTCGGGCGTGCAGAAGCACGGGTAGGCCTTGCCCTCGTCCCACAGCCTCTGGGCCGCGGCCTTGTACATCTCGAGGCGCTCGGTCTGGGCGTAGGGACCAAAGTCGCCGCCCACGTCGGGGCCCTCGTCCCAATCGAGTCCCATCCAGCGCATGGCGCGCAGGATGATCTGGGTGTTCTCGTCGGTGGAGCGCGTCGGGTCGGTGTCATCGATGCGCAGGATGAACGTGCCGTTGTTGGCGCGTGCGAACGCCCAGTTGAAGATTGCGGTGCGAGCGCCGCCCACGTGGAGCTTGCCCGTGGGAGAGGGGGCGAAGCGCACGCGGACGGGCTTGGTGCTGTCGGACATAGAGAGGTCCTCCTCGTTCAGAGACATAGACCATCTAAGTATACGCCGCCCGATTGGCTCAGGCCGGCGGGCCATGCGCCCTCGTGGCGCTATACTTATTGGGGAGCATACACGCGACCCAAGGAGGCTCATCCAAGTGAAGGGCATCGTTTTGGCCGGAGGCTTCGGCACCCACCTGTATCCCATGACGTTCTCGGGCTCCAAGCACCTGCTTCCCATCTACGACAAGCCGCTCGTCTACTACTCGCTCGCCACACTCATGAAGGCGGACATCCGCGACGTCCTGTTCATCGTTAACCCGCAGGACATGGCCTCCTACGAGGCACACTTTGGCGATGGCTCGCAGCTGGGCATGAACATCCAGTACAAGGCCCAGGAGAGCCGTGACGGCATCGCCCAGGCGTTCCTCATCGGCGAGGACTTCATCGACGGCGACCGCGTCGCCCTCATCCTGGCGGACAGCATCTTCTACGGCTCCGGCTTTGACCAGAACCTCTCCGAGGCCATCAACCGCAAGAAGGGCGCCACGGTCTTTGGCTACCAGATGAAGCACCCCGAGTCCTACGCGGTCATCGACTTCGACCGCTCCACCAAGAAGGTCAGCTACATCGAGGAGAAGCCCGAGGAGGCCCGCACCAACTACGTGGCCACCGGCCTGTACGTCTATGACGAGAAGGTCGTGGAGTACGCCAAGACGCTCAAGCCCTCCGCGCGCGGCGAGCTCGAGATCACGGACCTCAACCAGATCTACCTCGATCACAAGCAGCTCTACACCACGACGCTGCCCGAGGGCTTCGCCTGGTTCAGTCCGCGCACGGTCGACGACCTGTTCCACGCCGGCGAGTTCGTGCGCGTGGTCCAACAGTCCACGGGCACCAAGATTGCCTCCATCGAGGAGATTGCCTACCGCAAGGGCTGGATCGGCCGCGCCCAGCTGCTGTCGCTTGCCAGCAAGATCCAGAAGACCGAGTACGGCAAGTACCTCGAGGGCATTGCCCTCTCCACGGGAGAGCAGAAGTAGCATCTCCCTTGCTTCCTACGAGACGAGCCCCGTCGCCAGACCTTGCGTGGTCGGCGGCGGGGCTCTTTTCGATTGCGTGGAATTTGCTGGCGCCCAGGCGACCTACTCGGGGAAGGCAAGCTCGGCGGGAACCGGGTGCTTCGGGTTCGTGCGGGGGCTCTCGGGGGCGTAGTGGCTGAGGCCGTCCACGATGAGGTTGTTGACGCCCGCGAGGACGATCGCATCCCAGTGGGTCACGCTCTGCGCGATGACCTCGCCGTCCACCTGCATGGGGATGGGCTCAGAGGCGGTGATGGAGATCGAGGCCCCTCGGAACGTCTCGAGCGTGGGCCTTCCGAGCTTGCCCTTGGGGTCGAGAAGGCCCGAGAGCAAGGGGCGGATGAGCTCGGCGGTGCGGCTCACCTCGAGCACGATGACGTCGAGCTGGCCGTCGTCCATCGTGCAGCCGGGGACGATCTCCATGTCGAGCTGGATCATGGCGTTGTTGGCCACGAGGCAGGCGATGCCGTCGCACTCGTGGGTCACGCCGTCGACCTCGATGACGTAGTGGACTACGCGCGGGTTGGGGTCCGAGAGGGCCGCCATGAAGTAGGCCGCCTCGCCCATGGCCCGCTTGTTGGGCGCGGCGGCGCTCATGAGCTCGGCGTCAAAGCCGGTACCCGCCATGATGGAGAATCCCCGCGTGAAGGACGTGCCACCCACGCTCCACGTGGCCTCTCCCAGGTCGCAGGAGGCAACGTTGGCCCACCTGCAGGCACGCGCCAGCGCGGCCGGCTCGGGCGAGTTCCCGATGTTGGCAAACAGCAGGTTGGCCGTGCCCGAGGGGAACACGCACGTGTCCACCCCGCGGCCGCGAAGCGTGTACAGGAGGTTCGAGACCGTGCCGTCTCCGCCGGAGATCACGACGACGTCGAAGCTCTCCGCGTCCTCAAGGAGCTGCTCGTTGTCGCAATCCTCTCCCAGGACGCGCAGGACGCACTCGTCGCCCGCATGCACGAGCTCGCGCTCGAAGGCGAACACGGCGTCCGAGCCAAAGCCCGAGCGTGGATTATGTACGATGAGGCAGCGCATGGTATCCTCCTGTCTGCGTGCAAAGCGCACGCATGCCATGGTAGCCGATTTCGCCCCGCGCCCGCGATCGCGCCTGGGGCTGAGAGGTCCGTCGTTGTTCATCTCCACGTATGAGGAGCTCGAGCGCTTCTGCGAGCGTGCGTCCTCCTGCCCGGTCCTTGCCGTCGATACGGAGTTCCTTCGCGAGCGCACGTATCGCCCCAAGCTCTGCCTCATCCAGCTCGCCACCTCCGCCGATGACATCGTGGCGGTCGACCCCATCGCCATCACCGACCTCACGCCCATAGCGCGCCTGTTCAAGGACCCCTCGATCGTGAAGGTCATCCATGCCTGCTCCCAGGACCTCGAGGTGATCGACGGTGCCATGGGCTGCGTTCCCACGCCCATGTTCGACACGCAGCTCGCGGCGGCGTTTCTCGGGCACAGGATGCAGCTGGGCTATGGCGCGCTCGTCGAGAGCTACACGGGCGTGCACCTTGCCAAGGCCGAGAGCCTCACGGACTGGTCACGCCGCCCGCTTGACCCCGAGCAGCTCGTCTACGCCGAGGACGACGTACGCTACCTGCCGGGCATCTATGAGCAGATGCGCGCCGAGCTCATCGAGCGCGACCGCCTGTCCATGGTGCTTCCCGAGATGCAGGCGCTGCTCGACCCCTCCCACTACCGTCATGATCCCATGCGGGCGTATCTGCACCTCAAGCGCGTGAGCTCGCTCACCAAGCGTCAGCTCGCCGTGGCGCGCGAGGCCTGCGCGTGGCGCGAGAAGCTCGCGGCCAAGCGAGACATCCCGCGCAAGTGGGTCCTGTCCGACGAGGTCCTCGTGGAGGTGTGCCGCCGCATGCCCGCAGACGAGCAGCGCCTTCGCAGGATTCGCGGCACCGAGCAGCTCTCCGAGCGCGACTCCGCCGCGCTTCTGCATGCCGTCTCCCGAGGTCTCTCGTGCCCTGCGGACAAGTATCCGAGCGTCCCCAGGCGCTCGAGGCCCTCGGGCGAGCAGGAGAGCGTCGTGGACCTCATGTACGCGATGCTTCGCATCATCTCCGAGCGCACGGGCGTTGCCACGCAGCTCATCGCCACGCGAGACGAGCTGCTCGAGTTCATGTCCGGTACCGACGGCGCTGCGCTTGGCCAGGGTTGGCGCTACGAGCTTGCCGGCAGGCAGCTCGAGGGTCTGCTTTCCGGCTCGTGTGGCCTCACCGTGAAGGACGGGCGCGTCGAGATTCTCTAGGCTCTCGAGGCGGGCGTCGTTGGCGTCTCGTTAGTGTCCGGTAGTGGGTACATACTTTCCCAAGTCGGCGACGGAAGGCGGTCTTATGTACTACGGCTACGGCATGGGCTATGACCCCATGTACCTGCTGCTCATCGTCATATCAACGGTGCTTGGCCTGGCCACGCAGAGCTACATCAAGTCCACGTACGCCAAGTGGTCAAAGGTTCCCTTGGACTCGTCTGCCACGGGGGCAGACGTTGCCCGGCGCATGCTCTCAGACGAGGGCGTGTCGGGCGTAGGCATCGAGGCCATCGGCGGCGAGCTTACGGACAACTTCGACCCCCGTGACAACGTGCTTCACCTCTCGCAGGGAAACCTCCACGGCGGCTCCGTTGCCAGTGCCGCGGTTGCCTGCCACGAGGCGGGCCATGCCGTCCAGCACGCGCGTGGCTACGTTCCCGTGAAGATTCGCTCGGCGCTCGTTCCCGTCGTCAACCTCGCATCGAGCGTCTGGACGATCGCGTTCATCCTGGGCATCGCCATGGGGGCCATGGGCCTCGTTCGCCTTGCCGTGGCCCTCTTTGGCTTCTCGGTGCTGTTCCAGATCGTGACGCTGCCCGTAGAGTTCGATGCCTCCCGCAGGGCCGTTGCCTACATCGAGCGCAGCGGCCTTGGCCCGCAGGCCACTCGTGGGGCCAAGAAGGTCCTCACGGCCGCGGCCCTCACGTATGTGGCCGCCGCGCTCGTCTCGGTGATGCAGCTTCTCTACTACCTGTCGAAGGTTGACCGCAGGGGGAACCGATAGTGGCGTGGACGAGTGCGGCCACGAGGGGCGCTTGCTCCGTAAGTGCGGCCGTGGGCGAGGGCACTGACATCCTGAGCGTGAGCGCGGCCGTGGGCGCGGCGAACGCCTGCGTGCAGAAGCTTGGTCCCATGCACGTCACGGGCGAGGTCACGGGTTTCAGGGGACCAAACGCCCGTTCCGGTCACTGCTACTTCCAGGTCAAGGACGATTCCTCCGTCATGAGCGTGAAGGTCTGGAAGGGCATCTACGCCAAGAGTGGCGTTGCGCTCAAGGACGGCCTCCAGATAGAGATCTGGGGCGGCTTCGACGTGTACGCCGGCAACGGCGAGCTCTCCTTCATCGCCAAGCGCATCTCGGTGGCGGGGGAGGGTCCCTTGCAGCGCCAGGTCGAGGCCCTGAGGGCAAAGCTCAAGGCCGAGGGCCTGGCAGACCCCTCCCGCAAGCGCCCCATCCCGCGCTTCTGCACGCGCGTCGCGGTCATCGGGAGCATCTCTGGCGAGGTCATCGATGACGTCAAGCGAACGCTCCTGCGCAGGAACAAGCTCGTGGAGATCCAGGTGGTTGGTGCCAGGATCCAGGGCGTTGGCGCGCCCGAGGACATCATCCGAGCGCTCGGCATCGCCGCGGCCGCCCGCCCTGACGCGATCCTGCTCGTGCGAGGCGGCGGCTCCTACGAGGACCTCATGACCTTCAACGACGAGTCGCTCTGCCGTGCCGTCGCCTCCTGCCCCGTTCCCGTCATCACGGGCATCGGCCACGAGCCCGATTGGCCCATCGTGGACGACGTGAGCGACCGCCGCGCCTCGACTCCCACGGGCGCGGCCGAGAGCGTGGCCCCCGCCCTCGATGAGATCGTGGGCTCCATCAACACGAGACGCGAGCGGCTCTCCCGCGCCATCGACGTCATCCTTGAGCAGCAGGCTCGCGGCATCGGACAGCAGGGCCTGCTCATGGAGCGCTCGATGAGCTCGCTGATCTCCCATGAGTCTCTTCGCGTGGAGGCCCTTGCGAACAGACGCTGCCTCGCAGACCCCATGACCATCGTGACAGACCGCGAGACGAGCCTCATGCAGGCCGAGCAGCGGCTGCTTGACGCCTTGCCGCGCTCCCTCGAGCGAAGCTCTCGCGAGCTCGATGGCCTTGCCGGGCGGATGTCCTCCGCTGCCTCTCGCATCGTTCGCCCTTACGAGGCGAGGGTCGGCAGCCTCGCGGCCACGCTCGACGCGCTCTCGCCGCTTAAGGTACTTGGGCGTGGCTATGCCATCGCCCGTGACGCTGAGGGACACGTCGTCACGAGTGCCGCTTCGCTCTCCGAGGGCGATGCGGTGAGCGTTCGCTTGGGCGAGGGCTCGTTCGAGGCCACGGTCTGCGGCGTCTCGACTCAGTAGACAGGTGCGGCCATTGCTGGCCGCTTGAGAGAAGGAGGGGCGCCATGGCGCTCGAGGAAAACGAGAAGCAGGTCTCCGAGCTCACGTTCAAGGAGGCGTCAGTCGAGCTTGAGCGCGTCGTTCGCCAGCTCGAGTCCGGTGACCTTGAGCTCGAGGACGCGCTGGCGCGCTACACTCGCGGTGTGGAGCTGCTTCGCAGCCTGCGAGACAGGCTGGCCCACGCCGAGCAGAAGGTGCAGGTCCTGCTCGACAGCACGAGCGAGGTCGAGGCCCCAGACACCACGACGGCAAACGCCACGAGCGACAACTAGGAGACAGCTATGTGTGACTGCATTTTCTGCAAGATTGCCAACCACGAGATTCCCTCGACCACGGTCTTCGAGGACGAGCAGGTTATCGCGTTTCGTGACCTCGACCCCCAGGCGCCCACGCATGTGCTCGTCATCCCAAAGCACCACTACGCCAACATCTGCGACGGCGTTCCCGCCGAGACCCTCGCTGCGATGACGCACGCCGTCGACGAGGTGACAAAGGCCGAGGGCATCGACAAGACGGGCTACCGCGTCATCACGAATGCCGGCGCCGATGCGGGTCAGACGGTGATGCACTTCCACATGCACGTCATGGGCGGCAAGAAGCTCGGCATGGGTCTGCTTCCGGCGGACGCCGAGTAAGGGCTGCACCCATCGGGGAGCGGCCATCCAACCTGGAAGGGGAGAGTCATGGAGTCGAGGATCACCAAGGCCGACGAGCTTCACCGCAAGGGCTACAACTGTGCCCAGGCCGTCGCCTGTACCTACTGCGACCTCGTGGGCGTTGACGAGGCCGAGGCGTTTCGCGGCATGGAGGCGTTTGGCCGCGGCATGGGAGGCATGGCGACCACGTGCGGCGCCATCTCCGGTGCCGTGTACCTTGCGGGCCTTGTGGCCAGCGATGGCGCGCTCGACGCGCCTGCGACCAAGCGCGAGAGTTACAAGCTCTCCGAGCGGATCGTAAGCGCGTTTGCCGAGAAGAACGGTGCCGTCACCTGCCACGAGCTCAAGGGCATCGACTGCGACCACGGGATGCTGCGCAGCTGTCCCGGCTGCATCGAGGACGCCTGTGCCATCGTCGAGCAGATCCTGTTCGCGGACAAGTTCTAAGCTTCACCTGCACGTAAATGGCCCGGGAGGGCCCATCGCCTGCTCTCAGACAGCTCCTTGCGGAGAACTCGCATGCGACGGGCCCCATCGGGCCTACTCATCTGATTCTTCTCCTTTTGCCATCAAATCGACGGGTCCGCGTCCCCAGGAGATGCAGCCAAACCAGTCCTTGTGGCTTAAAAAGTGCAAGAAGAAAGGCCCCGGGGTGCCTATCGGATGCGAGTTCTTCGCAAAAGCGAAGCTGTCTGAGCAGACGATAGACACCCCGGGGCCGCTAACCTTGCGTACAAACACGCCCCCGGAGCTGCCTAGTACACCATCCCCATAGCCTCGCGGACCTCGGCGAGGGTGGCGTTTGCGATTTCGTTGGCGCGGCGGTTGCCTTCGTGCAGGACGTCCTTCACGTAGTCGAGGTCGTTCTCGTAGGCGTGGCGACGCTCGCGAATCTCGGCGAAGCGATTGTTGACGGCCTCGGTCGTGTACTTCTTCAGCATGCCGGCGCCGCCCATGCCGATCTCCTCGGCAATCTCAACCGGATCGCGGTCCGTGCAGATGGCGGCGGTGGAGAGGAGACCAGAGACGCCCGGTCGGTTCTCAGGGTCGAACGTGATCATGCGCTCGCCGTCGGTCTGGCTCTTCTTGATGCGCTTGGCGGTCTCCTCGGGCGTCATGGAGATGGAGATGGCGTTGCCGTAGGACTTGCTCATCTTGCGTCCGTCCAGGCCGGGGAGCAGCGGCGTGTCGGAGAGCAGTGCGTCGACCTCGGGGAAGACCTTGCCGTAGCGGTTGTTGAACCTGCGGGCGATGAGGCGGGTGAGCTCGATGTGAGGCAGCTGGTCGCGGCCCACGGGGACGACGTTGCCCTTGCAGAACAGGATGTCGCACGCCTGGTGGACCGGATAGGTGAGCAGAAGGCCGGTGAGCTCGTGCCCGCTTGCCTCCATCTCGGCCTTCACCGTGGGGTTGCGCTGGAGCTCCGCCTCGGTGACCAGGGAGAGGAACGGCAGCATCAACTGGTTGGCCGCGGGCACGGCGGAGTGCGTGTAGATCATGGTCTTGTCGGGGTCGATGCCGCAGGCAAGGTAGTCCATGACCATGTTGTAGACGTTGTCCTGGATGTGCTCGGTGGTGTCGCGGTCGGTGATGACCTGGTAGTCCGCGATCAGGACGTTCGTGCGCACGCCCATGTTCTGAAGCTCGACGCGGCCCTTCAGCGTGCCGAAGTAGTGGCCCAGGTGCAGGCGTCCCGTCGGCCTGTCACCGGTGAGCATCGTGTAGTTGCCGGGGTTGTCGGGCAGGTCCGCGCGAATGGCGTCGCTGCGGCGCAGCGCAACCTCGTAGCTTCCCTCGTTGGGCATGTGTTCCTCCTATGCGGGCGCTGGGCCCTGTGCTCTGCCCGCCTCGCGCGAGCATAGAATGTGACCCCGCTATGGTACGACAAGCCTGGTCTCCGCGCGAACGGCACCTACCTGCGGCTTTGCTGTTCATATATCCCATATGCACAAGATATTGTGGTCATGCTTGAGCAATCACCATGTGTATTGTGTGCACAGGCACTCCTTGGCAGAATGTCAAGACTGGAATTGCCAGACGGTTCGCCTAGTATCAATAGCGCGCCGCGCCCTATGCGCGGCAGCCATCTTAGCTCAGACACACCCGGGCGCAATTCTGCGGGCGTGGTATGCAATTCGGAGGAGACGTCTCATGAAGATCGTGAAGCGCAATGGCTCAGAGGTAACGTTTGACGTCAACAAGATCGTCTCGGCGATCGAGCGCGCCAACATCACCGTGCCGCTCGAGCAGCGCCTCACCCATGAGCAGGTCGTCGATGCCGGTGACGCCGTCGAGGCCGAGGCGAGCGTGTGCGGTCACACCGTCACGGTCGAGGAAGTCCAGGACATGGTCGAGGACCAGATCATGGCCAAGGGCGCGTTCTCCGTGGCTCGCAACTACATCACGTATCGCTACGTGCAGGGCCTCAAGCGCCAGAACAACACGACCGACGACAAGATCCTGTCGCTCATCGAGTGCAACAACGAAGAGGTCAAGCAGGAGAACTCCAACAAGAACCCCACGGTCAACTCTGTCCAGCGTGACTACATGGCCGGCGAGGTCTCCAAGGACCTCACGATGCGCATGCTGCTCCCCGAGGACGTGGTCGAGGCCCACAACGAGGGCATCATCCACTTCCACGACTCGGACTACTACGCCCAGCACATGCACAACTGCGACCTCGTGAACCTCGAGGACATGCTGCAGAACGGCACGGTCATCTCCGGCACGCTCATCGAGAAGCCCCACAGCTTCTCGACTGCCTGCAACATCGCCACGCAGATCATTGCCCAGGTGGCCTCCTCGCAGTACGGCGGCCAGTCCATCTCGCTCACGCACCTCGCGCCCTTCGTCGAGGTCAGCAGGCAGAAGATTCGTCGCGAGGTCCAGGCCGAGCTCGCCGAGCTGGGTGTCGAGGCCTCCGAGGAGAAGGTGCGCTCCGTCGTGGAGAACCGCCTGCTCGACGAGATCCGCCGTGGCGTCCAGACGATTCAGTACCAGGTCGTCACCCTCATGACCACGAATGGCCAGGCCCCGTTCGTCACCGTCTTCATGTACCTCAACGAGGCGCGCTCCGCCCAGGAGAAGCACGACCTCGCCCTCATCATCAAGGAGACGCTGCGCCAGCGCTACGAGGGCGTCAAGAACGAGGCGGGCGTCTGGATCACGCCCGCGTTCCCCAAGCTCATCTATGTGCTCGAGGACGACAACATCGAGCCGGGCCAGAAGTACTACTACCTCACCGAGCTTGCGGCCAAGTGCACGGCCAAGCGCATGGTGCCCGACTACATCTCCGAGAAGAAGATGCGCGAACTCAAGCTCTCGAAGGGCGAGACGGCCGGCAACGGCGACTGCTACACCTGCATGGGCTGCCGCAGCTTCCTCACGCCGGACCGCTCGGGCAACGGCTTTGGCAACGTGGCCCAGGCCAAGAACTACGACCCCAGCAAGCCCAAGTACTACGGCCGCTTCAACCAGGGCGTCGTCACGATCAACCTTCCCGACGTTGCGCTTTCCTCCGACGGCGACATGGACAAGTTCTGGCAGATCTTCGAGGAGCGTCTCGAGCTGTGCCACAAGGCGCTGCGCTGCCGTCACGAGCGCCTGAAGGGCACGCTGTCCGACGCCGCCCCCATCCTTTGGCAGTACGGTGCGCTGGCCCGCCTTCCCAAGGGCGCCAAGATCGACCCTCTGCTCTATGGCGGCTACTCCACGATCAGCCTGGGCTATGCCGGCCTGTACGAGTGCGTCAAGTACATGACGGGCCACTCCCATACCGACCCCGAGGTCACGCCGTTCGCGCTTTCCGTCATGCAGAAGATGAACGACAAGTGCACCGAGTGGAAGACGGCCGAGGACATCGACTACTCCATCTACGGCACGCCGCTCGAGTCCACGACGTACAAGTTCGCCAAGTGCCTCCAGCGCCGCTTCGGCGTCATCGAGGGCATCACGGACCACGGCTACATCACGAACAGCTACCACGTCAACGTGCGTGAGAAGATCGACGCCTTCACGAAGCTCAAGTTCGAGAGCGAGTTCCAGCGCCTCTCGCCGGGCGGCGCCATCTCCTACGTCGAGGTCCCCAACATGCAGGACAACCTCGAGGCCGTCATGAGCGTGCTGCACTACATCTACGACAACATCATGTACGCCGAGCTCAACACCAAGAGCGACTACTGCCAGGTGTGCGGCTACGATGGAGAGATCAAGATCGTCGAGGATGACGGCAAGCTCGTCTGGGAGTGCCCACACTGCGGCAACCGCGACCAGAGCAAGCTCAACGTCGCCCGTCGTACCTGCGGCTACATCGGAACGCAGTTCTGGAACCAGGGCCGCACCGAGGAGATTCGCGACCGCGTGCTGCACCTGTAGAGCCTAGTCTGGGGCCCCGGGCGTATGTCTCGGGGCCCCTTTGTGTCTGCTTTGACTTCGGGAACCCATGGGGGAGACCAGTGAACTACGGAACCATCAAGTACTGCGACATCGCCAATGGCGTAGGCGTTCGCTCGTCCCTGTTCGTCTCGGGATGCCGCGTGCATTGCCCCGGATGCTTCAACGGCGAGGCTCAGGACTTTGGATTTGGTCCGGCGTTCACGCGCGAGGTGGCCGACGAGCTCATCGACAGCCTGAGGCCCTCCTACGTGCGAGGCCTGTCGCTTCTGGGCGGTGACCCCATGGAGCCCGAGAACCAGCGCGTGCTCGTAGGTCTTGCCGAGCGCGTCGTCATGGAGCTTCCCGAGAAGGACATCTGGTGCTACACGGGCTACGTGTACGACCGCGACCTTGTCCCTGGTGGCAAGCGCTATGTCGAGGGCGTCACGGATCGCTTCCTCGACTGCATCGATGTCCTTGTGGACGGCCCGTTCATCGCGGCCGAGAAGGACATCACGCTTCGCTTCCGGGGCTCTTCCAACCAGCGTCTTATCGACCTCGCCACGACGCGCGCGACCGGCGCGATCTCCCTCTGGGACGATGGTCCGCTCTTCGGCACGCACACGATGTAGCGAGCTGCACGTTATTTGGCGTTATCGGCCAAAATCGGCCTGATAGGGCCGCTAGCTGCACGAAAAACGGGGCTATCGGAATGCGCGGGCGCGCAAAACTCCGATAGCCCCGAATTGTGTGCAGGTAAGCTACGACGCCGCCGCTACATCCCCAGGTGAGCTGCCAGGTCGAGGATCGCCTTGCGGTAGCCCTCGAGGCCCATGCCGGTGATGGTCTCGAAGCAGGCCTGCCTCACGTAGGACACCTGGCGGAAGTCTTCGCGCTCCTCGACGCGGGAGATGTGCACCTCGACGCAGGGGATGGAGACCGCCTTCAGTGCGTCGAGAATGGCCACGGAGGTGTGCGTGTAGGCCGCCGGGTTCATGACGATGCCGTCATAGCTACCAAGCGCAGCCTGAATCTCGTCCACGATGGCGCCCTCGTGGTTGCTCTGGAAGCAGCGAACGGCCGTGAAGCCCGCCTCCTCGGCTGCCGCCTTGCACGTGCGTACGAGCGCCGCGTAGTCGGCCTTGCCATAGATGCCGGGCTCGCGAATGCCAAGCATGTTGATGTTGGGACCATTGATGACGAGCACGGACTTTCCGCCCTGCTTGGGGCCTACCGCGGCGGCAGTCTTGGAACCGTCGTCGAGGAAGGCACGCAGCGCGTCGAGGTCCTCCTTGCCCAGGCGCTCGTCGTTGATGGCGGCGCGCTGCTGGGCCCGGTAGGAGCTCCTGCGGCCCGGGGTGATGACGATTCGGTCCTGCTTCTTGGCCGCCTTTGGGCCGTCGCTGGCCTTGGGGGCCTCGTTGTCATCCTCTGCAAGCGAGGCCATGGGACTCGAGGACGCGGCCGACGGGCCGCTCGCGCCAACGCCAGACTGGAGCGAGAACTCGCGGGAGACGCCCTCGATCGAGGCGGGCCCGAGCACGACTTCGATTCCGTTCGCGCCCCTTCTCACGGTGCCGAGGACACCCTTGATGGCCTTGAGCGCGTCGGCATTGACGTTGTCCGGGTTCGTGAGCGTGAGCCTCAGACGCGTGAGGCAGGTCATGACGCTCGTGACGTTGTCGCTGCCGCCAACCGCGGTCAGAATCTTGCCGGCGACTTCCCGGTACTCCATGGTGCTATCCCTTCACCGGGGCTCTGCTGGAACCCCCTCAGATATAACGTAGTGACTCTCTAGGTTTACACGCATCCTAGGGCAATGTGCCGGGAAAAACGTGGACGCTTCATGTTGCCTGACGAACGGACCCTACAGGCCGAGCCTCCGCATAATTTCCAACGCATCTCCTCGCGCCGATCCAGTGCATGAGACCACGGTGTCGGCCCAGGCGCGGTAGAGCGGCATCCGCTCGGTCGCGAGCGCCTGGATGCCGCGCTGCTGGGAGATGGGACGGCCCCTGCTGGAGAGTTCCTCCACCTTGCGGTCGATCATGACGACCGTTGAGTTCTGCCTGAGCAGGGGGAGGTTCTCGGGCCTGGTGACCACGCCGCCCCCACAGGAGATGACCAGCGAGCTTCGCTTGGCGACCTCTGCCAGCGCCTCCGTCTCCATCCTGCGGAAGGTCTGCTCGCCGTCCTCGTTGATGACGTCTGCGGGCGTTCTGCCATAACGCTCGGAGAAGTCCACGTCCATGTCAACGAACGTGCGGCCACAGAGCTCGGCGAGGTTGCGGCCCGCGCTCGTCTTGCCGCTTCCCGGCATTCCGATGAGGGCGACGTTGCGGCACTGTCGCATAAGCTCGTCCTCGATGGACCCGATGAACTCCTCATCGAGCTCCCTGTCCTGCCACATCGAGCTGGAGAGCCACGCCTGGCCCACGAGCATAACGAGGCCGCTCTCCGTGGGGATGCCGAGCCTGTCGGCATCGAGCATGATGCCCGTGCGCTTCGGGTTGTAGACGACGTCGATGACGCCGCGAAGCGACGCCAGCCTCTCGATGGTGCCGGGGACAAGAGGGGATGCCGGGCAGTTGGGATACATGCCCACGGGGGTGGTGTTCACGATGAGCGAGGCGTCCGCATGGCGCTCGGCGATGGTCTCGTAGGTGTTGTCGCCGTGCCGGGAGATGACGACGGGGGTGGCGCTCACGTCCTCGAGGGCGGCCACGATGGCCTTCGAGGCGCCGCCAGAGCCCAGCACGAGCGCCTTGGCGTCGCGCAGCGCGTCTCGGGCCCCCAGGTGACGCTCGCAGAAGCGCGCGAGCATCCAGGCAAAGCCGAAGAGGTCCGTGTTGTCGCCGATGATGCGGCCGTCCTGGCCGTGCAGCAGCGTGTTCACGGCGCCGATGCGCGCCGCGTTGGGGCGCAGGTCGTCCACAAGCCCTACGAGGTCTTGCTTGTAGGGGATGGTGCAGTTGAGGCCCTGCCAGCGGCCCTCTCGCACGAAGGGGGCGAGCTCCTCTGGCTCGAGCTCCACGAGCTCGTAGGGGGTCGTCCCCAGCCGCTCGTGGATCTGGGGGCTCCAGCTGTGCTTGAGCGTTCGCCCGAGAAGCCCGTAGGTGACGGGCGCGCGGTCGTGTGCCATTGCCATGCCTACACCAGCTCCGTGTAACTGCCGAGGTAGCGATACTCCTCGCACACATCGTCGAGCGAGGCGATGAGCTTGGGGAACTCGGGTGCCGCGACCGGGCAGTCGATGTCGAAGTAGAACATGAAGTCGAAGTCGGAGTTGGGAATCGGGCGGCTCTCGAGCTTCAGGAGGTTGACGTCGAGCGCGTAGAAGCGTGCGAGCACCTTGTAGAGGCTGCCCGGCTCGTTGGGCGTCACGACCATGAGCGAGGTGCGGTCTGCCCCGGGATAGATCTGGAGGTCCTTGGAGATGCAGGCAAAGCGCGTGTAGTTGGCATCGCTGTCCTGGACGTTTCTTGCGAGGGCAACGAGGTTGTAGAGCTCGGCGCACGAGCGGCTTGAGAGCGCAGCCACGTCGGTGCGGCCGCTCTCGGCCACCATCTTTGCCGCGGCGGCGGTGTTCTCACACACGTGCACCGTGATGTCGGGGTGCTCCTTGAGGAAGCCCTTGCACTGGGCGATGGCCTGCTGGTGGCTGTAGATGTCCGTGATGCCGGAGAGCTTGGCGCCGGGAAGCGCGAGCACGTTATGGTCCACCTTGAGGCGGACGCTTCTCACGATGTGGAAGTTGTGGCGCATCATGAGGTCGTAGACCTGGTTCACGGTGCCGGCCGTTGAGTTCTCCACGGGCAGCACGCCGTAGTTGCAGAATCCCTCGTCAACGGCGCGGAACACGCCCTCCCAGGAGTCGAAGTAGCTGATCTTGGCGCGCTTGAACAGGCGGTCGGCGGCGAGCTGCGAGTAGGCGCCCTCGACGCCCTGGCAGGCCACGAACGCGTCCTGGGGGAAGAGCGCGGGCGTGTTCGCAAGCGCGGCCTCGATGTCTCCCGCGAGCTCGGAGCGGTGGTTGAGCTCAGCGCTCTGCTCGGAGCGCGAGATCTCCATGATGAGGCTGAACAGCACCTGCGAGTAGTCCCTGAGCTCCTCGGGCACCTTCGTGGCCACGTCGGCGAGCTTGGCACGCTCGCGTCCCCGGTCGAGGATGGGCTTTCCGGTCTCGCGCTTGTACTCGGCCACCTCGTGCGTGCACTGCATGCGCTGGGCGAACAGGTCACAGATCTGGGTGTCAATCTCGTCGATGCATGCGCGGATGTCTGTGAGGTCGGCCATGGTGCTCCAAACGGTGGAAATCGGGTTGGGGATGTTCTAGATCTGGTGCGAGGAGAGCGTGGCGCGGGCAGGCTCGGGGAACCTTCCGTCATCCACGAGCGCGTCAAGCAGGGCCAGCGCGCAGACGGCCTCCACGACTGGCACGGCACGTGGGACGATGCAGGGGTCGTGGCGGCCATGCACCACGAGTTCTGCATCTTCGCCTCGTCCCAGGTCAACGCTGTCCTGGCGCTTGCCGATTGACGGCGTGGGCTTGAAGGCGGCTCGCCAGACGATGGGCATGCCCGTCGAGATGCCGCCCAGGATGCCGCCCGCGTCGTTCTTCTCGCACGCGACATGCCCATCCGTGACGCGATAGGGGTCGTTGTTCTGAGACCCCAGCAGCTCGGTCACGCCAAAGCCCGCGCCAAACTCGACGCCCTTCACGGCGGGAATGCCATAGGCGATTCTCGCGATGCGGTTCTCGAGGCCATCGAACATCGGGTCGCCGACGCCGGCGGGCATGCCATAGACCACGCACTCGATGACGCCGCCAACCGAGTCGAGCTCGGACTTGGCCGACAGGACCTGCTCGTGCATGGAGAGGGCTGCCTTGGCGCTCACGCAGGGAAGCTCGTTCGAGCGAATCGCGGCGAGCTGCGCGGGGTCAAAGGCCATGTCGTTCAGCGGCTCGTCGCAGACGCGCTTAGGCCCCAGCTGGGAGATGTGCGCCACGATGCGGATGCCCAGCGCGTGCTCTAGCGCCTGAAGGGCGATGCCTCCCGCAATGCACAAAGGAGCGGTGAGGCGCCCAGAGAAGTGGCCGCCGCCCGCCACGTCGTGATGGTTTCCGTAGCGAAGGTATGCCGGGTAGTCGGCGTGCCCCGGGCGTGGGACGCGGCGCAGGCCCTCGTAGTCCTGGCTGCGCGTGTTCGTGTTCTCGATGATGGCCGAGAGAGGCGCGCCGCAGGTGTGGCCGTCCACGAGGCCGGAGAGGATTCGGGGGCGGTCGGGCTCGCGACGAGCGGTTGAGGTGTCCGAGCGGCCGGGGGCGCGGCGCTCGAGAAAGGCCTGCAGCTCGTCGAGGTCAACCTCGATGCCCGCTGGCAGCCCCTCGACGACGCAGCCAATGGCCTTTGAGTGCGACTGGCCAAAGATGGAGAGGCGAACGGAGTGCCCGATGCTCGATGCCATGGCTAGGCCTCCGTCCTCGTGACGCGGCCGCCCAGCTTCGCATAGTCCTCGAAGAACGCGGGGTAGGACTTCTGGACGCACCCGGCGCCGTGAATTGTCACGGGAGCGGTGCAGCGGCTGGCGGCGATGGCGGCCATCATGGCGATGCGATGGTCGTTCGCGGCGTCGACCTCGCCGCCGTCGAGGCTCTCGCGACCGTGGATGACGATGTCGTCGCCCTCGCTGGTGATGCTTGCGCCCAGGGCCGCCAGACCGGCGCAGACCGTCTCGATGCGGTCCGACTCCTTGAGGCGAAGCCTGCCACAGCCGGTGAGGCGCGTGGTGCCCGGTGCCAGCGCGGCCACGGCGGCAAGGGGCGGCACGAGGTCGGGGAAGTCCGCGACGTTCATCTCGCATCCAGTCGGGGCCCCTCCAGAGACGCTCGCCGTGTCGCCTGAGCGCTCGACACGAGCGCCGAGCTTGGCCAGGGCCGCGAGCATCGAGCGGTCTCCCTGGCGGCTTGCGAGGTCGAGTCCCGTCACGGAGACTCCTCTGCCCAGCGCGCCCGCGGCAAGCCAGAAGCCGGCGTTCGACCAGTCTCCCTCGACGTTTACGCTTCCGCAGGAGCGGTAGGGCGTTGAGGGGGAGACGAGGAAGCGCGTGACGCGCGTGCCGTTCTCGGTGACGTCTCGAAGCTCCTCCACAAGCACTCCGAACGTCTTGAGCGCGCTCGTGGTGAGGTTGACGTAGGGACGGCTCTCGATGGGCTCGGTTACGCAGACCTCCGTGGGCCCTGCCAGAAGCGGGGCCGCGAGCAGAAGGCCGCTGATGTACTGCGAGCTCACGTTGCCCGGAAGCTCGAAGCGTCCCGGGCGCAGCGTGCCCGAGGTCTTGAGCGGGAACGCCCCCTGCTCGGACAGGTCGCTGCCTCCTGCGATGAGCTCCTCGTAGAGCGGGGAGAGCGGGCGCTGCGCCAGCCTCCCGTGCCCGGTGAGCGAGGCCTCGCAGCCAAGCGCGCACACCACGGGGAGCATGAAGCGAAGCGTGGAGCCGGACTCGCCGCAGTCGAGAAGCGCGCCCCTCGTGCCTTGGCGGATGTTGTCGGAGGCGGCAGATCCGGGAAGCGGCGTCACGCGAAGCAGGTCGCCGTCACGCTCGATGCGCGCCCCAAGGGCCTCGAGGCAGGAGATGGTGGCCTCGATGTCCTTGGACGACGTGGTGCAACGAATCGTCGTGGGTCCTGGGCAGAGCGCGGCGCAGATGAGCAGCCGGTGCGCCATCGATTTGCTGGCGATGGCCTCGATGCTGCCCTCAATTGCATGCGGTTTGATGGTGACGTCCATGCAGACGATCTCCTCGTTGTTCGATGGCTGACTAGCGCGCGAGATGGGCGGTGCGACCGAGCGACGCGGTTCCGCACCCGGCGTCGACGAGCTTGGCGAACTCCGCCATGCTCACGCGTCGCACCTCCACCTTTCCGACTTCCAGGGGAAGCACTACGTTGACGCCGTCGCCGTGACGCTTCTTGTCAGACATGGCGAGCCTCACGATCTGGTCGTGGGGAAGGTCTACGTCGGTGTACAGGCCATGGGCGTCGATGACACGCTCGATGCGCTGCGCGGTCTGGTCCGAGCAGATGCCGAGGCTTGCCGCGGCGCGGGCGATGGCGGCCAGGCCGATGGACACGCACGTGCCGTGACCAAGCGTGAAGTTGCTCGCTGCCTCGACGGCATGGCCGATCGTGTGGCCGAGATTGAGCGTCTGCCTGAGCCCTCGCTCGCGCTCGTCGGCATCGACGACGTCTCGCTTGATCTCGACGTTGCGTGCGATGACGGCCGCAAGCTCGTCCACGTCGTATTCGGGATCATTGATGGGCCTGGCCTCAAGCTGCGAGAAAAGCTTGGGGTCCGCGAGCACGCCATGCTTGATGACCTCGCCGCAGGAGTCCGTGAGCAGCTCGTGGCTGATGGTTGACAGGCAGGTGGGGTCGGCGACGACGACGCTCGGCTGCCAGAAGGCGCCGGCGAGGTTCTTTCCAGCCTCGAGGTCGATGGCGGTCTTCCCGCCAACCGACGAGTCCACCATGGCCAGAAGGCTCGTGGGGACCTGGGCCACGGAGCAGCCCCTCATGTAGCTTGCCGCGGCAAACCCAGCGAGGTCGCCCGTCACGCCGCCGCCAAGGGCCACCACGACGTCGTCGCGCGTGAGCCCCGCGGATGCGATGGCCTCAAGGCAGCTCGCCCACGTTCCCGCTCGCTTCGAGGCCTCGCCGGCGGCAAAGACGAACTTGGCCGTCTCGTATCCCGCCTTCTCGAGCGAGTCCATGACGCGACGGGCGTAGAGGGGCGCGACGTTCGTGTCGGACACGACCATGGCCTTCTGCCCACCGGCGCTCTGGCGAACGAGGGCTCCGCAATCATCGAGGATGCCGGGAACCACGTGGACGTCATAGGCACGCGAGCTCGTGCTCACGTGCACGACGCTGCCTCGCCTGTTGGATGAATCCATCTAGACCTCAGCCTCTCCCTCGTCTGCGCGCTTGATGCGGTCTCCCTCGGCCAGAAGCTCGGTGAGCCTCTCGGCGTCCCTGTCCTCAAGTGCGCCCTTGTACTGTTCCAGCGCGTCTATCAACGTCGATATCTCGCGCGAAAGGTTATCGGCGTCATCGAGGAACAGCTCGCACCACATCGTGGGGTTGAGTCTGGCCACGCGCGTGAGGTCACGATACGACCCTGCGGCAAAGCCCTGGCGAAGTGCGAGCGTGGGGCTCTTCACGTAGGCGTTCGAGACCACGTGCGCGAGCTGGGACGTGTAGGCGATGACCTCGTCGTGGCGCTCAGGCGTGGTGACGGTGAACTTGTCGAACCCGCAGGGGGACAGCAGACCCTCGAGCCTGTCGACGAGGGCGAGGCATTCAACGCCCCTCACCTCGGGGGCGGGGCAGACTACCATGGGGGCGCCCTCGAACATGTTCGCCCTTGAGTGCGCGTAGCCCGAGAACTGCGTACCCGCCATGGGGTGACAGCCCACGAACGTGATGCCCGCCTCGCGCGCGATCTCAAAGCACGGCTCGCAGATCGAGCGCTTGACGCCGCCCGTGTCGATGACGATGGCATCGGGGCTCACGAGGTCTGCGTGTTCGCGAAGCCAGTCGACGCAGGCCTTTGGGTAGCACGCAAGGACGATGAGCTCGCAGGTTGGGACGAGCTCGTCGGTGAGCGTGCCAGCCGTGGTCTCGATGGCGGCGAACGTCTCGATGTCTGCGTTGAGGTCGAAGGCGTAGACCTCATGTCCGCCTCGGGCCATGGCCCGTGCGATCGAGCCACCGATGAGGCCGAGACCAACGACGCCTACGCGCCCGGCGACCATCTGAGACGGCTGTGCCTGCGTGTTCTCCTGCGCCACGCTACTCGACCTCCATCGTCACGGCTTCGCGGACCTTGGCGATGCGGGCCATGGCGTCGCGGAACTGGGCGGGGGTGAGCGCCTGGGCCCCGTCAGACCAGGCGTGCTTCGGGTCGTCGTGCACCTCGATCTCCAGGCAGTCGGCGCCGGCGGCGGTGGCGGCGAGCGCCATGGGGGTCACGTAGCGCGTGTGGCCCGTGGCATGGCTCGGGTCGGCGCAGACCGGCAGGTGGGTGAGGCCATGGAGCACGGGTATGGCGTTGAGGTCGAACGAGTTTCTCGTGCGGGTCTCGAACGTGCGGATGCCGCGCTCGCAGACGATGACGTTGGGGTTGCCCTCGCTCATGATGTACTCGGCGGCCATGAGCAGCTCGTCGATGGTGCCGGCGATGCCGCGCTTGAGAAGGATGGGCGTCTTGGTCTTGCCAACCTCCTTGAGCAGCGGGAAGTTCTGCGCGTTGCGGGCGCCGATCTGCCAAACCTCGATGTTTCGGGACAGGAACTTGTCGACGTCACGCGGGTCCATGATCTCGGTCACGATGGGCATGTCGAGCTCGTCTCGCGCCTCGCACAGGATGTCGAGGCCCTCCTCGCCCATGCCCTGGTAGGCGTAGGGGGAGGTGCGCGGCTTGTAGGCCCCGCCGCGAAGCATCGTGGCGCCGGCGGCCTTGACCTCGCGGGCAATGCGGATGAGGTTCTCGCCCTCGACAGAGCATGGCCCCGCGATGACGTTGAACGTGCCGCCGCCCACCTTCACGCCGTGGCCACAGTCCACGACGGTGTCGAGCGGGTGGAACTTGCGGTTGGCGCGCTTGAAGGGCTCCGAGACGCGCTGCACACGCTCGATGATGTCCATGCCCTCGATGAGGTAGGGGTCCACCTGCGTCGTGTCACCGACGAGGCCGATGATCGTGGTGTTGTCGCCCTTGGAGATGTGGGCGGAGAGGCCCTTGCTCTCGATCCAGCTTACGAAGTGGTCTACCTGCTCCGGCGTTGCCGTGTCCTTGACGACTGCGATCATCGCTTCCCCCTTGTTGCGAAACTCGCGGATAGTACGAATTTTAGTCAGTTGACTGATGGTACTACATGCGCCAACGGGCGTTGTTTCCAAACGAAAAAGGCCCCGTTGCCGGGGCCTTGTGCGAGCGCATGGTGCTCTCTGTGGGATGTCCGCGTCCCCGCTGCGCGAGCCCGCGTGCGCTTCGGTGCTCCGCCCCTCGCGCGCCTCGCCGGGAAACGCTCGCGCGTTTCCTCGCCTCGGCCCCTGTCGGGTTCGAATCCCACCGCGCTGGGGCCGCCCTACGAAAAAGGCCCCGATGCCGGGGCCTTGTGCGAGCGCATGGTGCTCTCTGTGGGATTCGAACCCGCGACCTTTCGCTCCGGAGGCGAACGCTCTATCCAGCTGAGCTAAGAGAGCTTGCGAGGGACAGTATACGGCATTCGGCGCCGACTTCGAAATCCGTTTGGTCCGTTTGGGTAGGTTTCAGTTCTGTAAGCTCTCGCTTTGGGCGGCCCGGACGCTCCCTTACTCCGTACAATGAACATTCGCATGCGCCCGCCCGGGCGCCACATCGATTGGAGCCTCCTTGAGCGACGAGAACACCGAAGACATCGTTGCGCCCGAGCTTCGCGGCCTCTCGTCCGAAGAGGTGGCCCAGCGTCTGGCAGACGGTCTCACGAACGCCTATGCGGGGCCCAAGACCAAGTCGGTTGGCCAGATCGCGGCCGAGCACACCTTCACGCTCTTCAATGGCGTCAACCTCGTGCTTGCGGGCCTCGTGGCCCTCACGGGCTCCTGGCGAAACCTCTCCTACATCGTGGTCGTGTTCGCCAACCTCTTCATCGGCGTATTCCAGGAGGTTCGCTCCAAGCGCACGATCGACAAGCTCTCCATCCTGGCCGAGCGCCCCGTCATCATCAGGAGGGATGGGCGAGACGTCTGCGTCTCTCACGAGGAGGTCGTGCTCGATGACCTTCTCGTGCTGTCACGCGGCGACCAGATCCCGGCCGACGCCCAGGTCGTATGGGGCGAGGCGGGCGTTAACGAGAGCCTGCTCACCGGTGAGAGCAGGCCGGTGACGAAGGTCGTGGGCTCCGAGCTCATGAGCGGCAGCTTCCTCGACTCGGGCACGCTCGTGGCCCGCGTGACGCGCGTGGGCGCCGACAGCTACGCCTCGCGTATCAACGCCGAGGCCAAGTACGTCAAGGGCGCCAAGTCAGAGATCATGGCCACGCTCAACATGATCATTCGGTGGGCCACCTGGCTGCTCGCCCCCATCGGCATCTTGCTGTTCCTGCGCACGCTGCAGGACGGCTCCACCATCAACCAGGCCATCCTCACCACGGTCGCGGCGCTTGTGGGCATGATCCCGCAGGGCCTCGTGCTGCTCACGTCATCGGTGCTCGCCATCTCGACGGCGCGCCTTGCCCGGAAGAGCGTGCTCATCCAGCAGTTCTACTGCATCGAGATGCTTGCGCGCGTCGACGTGCTGTGCCTGGACAAGACGGGCACCATCACCTCCGGCTCCATGGACTTCGAGCAAAGCGTGGGCGTGTGCGGCCACGACTCCTCCGAGGTGGAGCTCGCCGCGGCGGCGATCGTTCGTGCGAGCGCGCACGACGCCAACGAGACGGCAACGGCCATCATTCGCCACGCCACCGAGGTGAGCATAGACGCACCAGCCGCCGAGCGCGCCATCGGCTTCTCGAGCGCCCGCAAGTACTCGGGGTGCGTCCTTGGCGACGGGCGCGCGCTCGTCATGGGCGCCGCCCAGTTCGTCTTCTCAGGCGGCGTCCCCGATGAGGTTGCGCAAGCGCTTGCCCAGACGGGGGAGCGCGCCCGCACGCTCGTCGTGGCTGAGTGCGACGGCTTCGATGCGGACGGCAACCTGTTGGGCGTGGCGCGCCCGCTGGGGATCCTGTCGCTGTCCGACCACATCCGTGCAAACGCCCCCGCGACGATCGCCTACTTCGTGGAGCAGGGCGTGACGCTCAACGTCATCTCCGGAGACGATCCCCGCACGGTTGCCGGCATCGCCGCCGAGGCCGGCGTGCCGGATGCCGACAAGTGGGTGGACGCCTCCACGCTCACCACGCCCGAGGCCCTCAAGCGCGCCGCCATGTCCTACCACGTGTTCGGCCGCGTCACGCCGCAGCAGAAGCGCGAGCTCGTGCAGGCCCTGCGCCATGCGGGCCATACCGTTGCCATGACGGGCGACGGCGTGAACGACGTGCTTGCCCTGCGCGAGGCCGACTGCTCGGTTGCCATGGCATCGGGCTCCGACGCGGCGAGAAACGTCGCCGAGGTGGTGCTTGTCGACAACGACTTCGCCCACATGCCCGCCGTCGTTGCCGAGGGGCGGCGCTCCATCAACAACCTGCAGCGCTCGGCGTCGCTGTTCCTCGTGAAGACGGTGTTCTCGGCCGTGCTCGCACTTCTGTGCGCGCTCATCCCACCCTACCCGTTCCAGCCCGTCCAGATGTCGCTCATCTCCACCGCCATCATCGGCATTCCGTCGTTCGTGCTTGCGCTCGAGCCCAACCGCGAGCGCGTGAGGGGAAGCTTTTTGGGCAACGTCCTCGCTCGCTCGATGCCCGGCTCCATTGCGGTCATCCTGGCCGTTGGCGTGGCATCTGGCGTGCTCGAGCGCTTCGGGCTCTCGCGCATGGAGGTCTCCACCGTCTGCGTGCTGCTCACCTGTCTGGTGGGCTTCAGCCTCATCGTGCGCATCTCGCTGCCGCTGAATGCCCCGCGCTCCGCGCTTCTGGTGGTGGTGGTGGGAATCATCGCGTTCGGGTGCACGGTTGCGGGGCATTTCTTCGAGATCAGCCCGCTTACGCCCACGATGCTCGCTGCAATCGCGGTCATAGGCGCCGCGGCGCTTGTCATTTTCAACCTTCTGTTCAATCGAGGCGTGGAGCTTGCCCGCGGTGACGAGGGGTACGAGAGCTTCATGAGGACCATCGAGAACCACAACGAGAGGCGGGACGACCATGGATCAGACCAACATTGCTAGCGCCATCGCAAGCGCCCGTTCGGGTCGCGTGCTCAAGGCAGGCTCGCACGAGCGGCGCATCGTCGACGTGTCGGGCATCCCCGGGGTGGGCGAGCTGCCCGCCTGCCTCGTCGTTCTTCTCGAGAACGTGATTCGTCGCGCCGAGTCCGACGAGCAGGCCACGCTTGCCGCCTCACGTATCCTCGAGGCGGCCCAGAGGGGCGAGGCGGGCGAGGAGATCGAGTTCATGCCGGCCCGCGTGCTTTTCCAGGACTTCACGGGCGTGCCGGTGTTCGTTGACTTCGCGGCCATGAGAGACGCCATGGTCGAGCGCGGGGGAGACCCGCGGGCCGTGAACCCGCGCATCCCCTGCACGCTCGTCATCGACCACTCCGTGACGGCAGACGTCACTGGGTGCGCAAGCGCCGTCGCCGACAACCTCGCCATCGAGGCCGATCGCAACCGCGAGCGCTTCTCGTTCCTCAAGTGGGCGAGCAACTCGTTTGACAACGTGAGGATCGTCCCGCCGGGACGCGGCATCTGCCACCAGCTCAACATCGAGCGCTTCTGCGAGGTTGTCTCCACCGATGCCCTCTGGACAGGCTCCGGCGAGCTCGCGTGCTTCGACACCGTCGTGGGCACCGACTCGCACACGCCCACGGCCAACGGCATCGGCGTGCTCGGATGGGGCGTAGGCGGCATCGAGGCCGAGGCAGCCGCACTGGGCCAGCCCATCTCCATGCGCGTGCCCGAGGCCGTGGGCCTGCACCTCACGGGCCAGCTCGGTGACGGCGTCTCTGCCATGGACCTTGCCCTCACGGTGGCCGAGCGCCTGCGTGCCGAGGGCGTCGTGGGCTGCCTTGTCGAGGCGTTTGGCCCGGGCGTCTCTACTCTCACAGTGACGCAGCGCGCCTGCGTGTCCAACATGACCCCGGAGTACGGAGCCACCTCGACCCTCTTCCCGATTGACGACAACGTGCTCGACTACCTGCGCCTCACCGGCCGCAACCCCTCTGACATCGAGTTCGTCGAGGCGTACGCGCGTGCCCAGGGCGTGTTTGGGTCGCGCGAGGACCGCCGCTATGCGCGCGTCATCGAGCTCGACCTCGGAAGCGTCGAGATTTCGCTGGCCGGTCCCTCGCGACCGCACAACCGCGTGACGCCTGCGGGCCTCAAGCAGCGCTTCGAGGAGGCGAGCACGTCCCATGGCCATGCGGACACGGGGGAGCGCTGGAGCGTCTCGTGCGTGGACGGCCATGACTACGAGATCGGCCACGGCGCGCTTGCCATCGCGGCCATCACGAGCTGCACCACGGCGACCGACCCGGCGATGATGGTCGCCGCGGGCCTGGCGGCCAGGCATGCGCGCGAGGCGGGACTTGCACCCAAGCCCTGGGTCAAGCGCATCCTTGCGCCGGGCAGCCACGCGGCGTCTCTCATCCTCGAGCGTGCCGGCCTTCTCGACGACCTTCGCGCCGTGGGCTTCTCCACGTGCGGCTTTGGCTGCATGAGCTGCATCGGAAACTCTGGCGAGATCCTCTCGTGCCTCAAGCCCCTTGCCTCTGAGGTCGAGCTTGCGAGCGTGCTGTCCGGAAACCGCAACTTCGACGGCAGGATCTCCCCGGACGTTGCCCAGAACTTCCTCGCGCAGCCCGCGCTCGTCGTCGCCTACTCGCTCGTGGGAACGATGGACGTCGACCTGTCTCGTGACGCAATCGGCGCCTCCGCCAACGGTGTGCCCGTCTACCTCGCCGACATCATGCCGACGTCTGGCGAGATCCAGGCTGTGCTTGATGAGGTTCTCGCCCCGGATGTGTATCTCCGTGGCATGGAGGGCCTCATGGAGGGGGAGCCCTCGTGGCGGGCAATCGACTCCGCCGAGTCCGCGACGTTTGCCTGGGACGCCTCCTCGACCTACGTGCGCCGTCCTCCCTACTTCGAGATCGCTCGCAAGCAGCCGCACGTGGGCGTCGAGGGCGCGCGTGCACTCGCCCTGTTCGGGGACTTCGTGACGACCGACCACATCTCCCCGGCGGGCGCCATCTCGCCCGACTCCCCGTGCGCCCGCTACCTGAGTGAGCACGGCGTTGCCCAGGGCGACTTCAACACATATGGCTCGCGCCGCGGAAACCACGAGTGCATGGCCCGCGGCACCTTCGCAAACGTCAAGCTCGACAACAGGCTTGCCGGCCGTCCGGGACCGCTCACCCTTGACCAGCGGACCGGTGAGCTCGCAAGCGTCTTTGACGCGGCCGAGGACTACGCGAGCGCGGGCGTGCCGCTCGTCATCGTGGCGGGGCGCATGTACGGGTCTGGCTCAAGCAGGGACTGGGCGGCCAAGGGTCCGCTGCTTCTCGGCGTTCGTGCCGTCATTGCCGAGAGCTTCGAGCGCATCCACCGCTCCAACCTTGTCCAGATGGGAATTCTCCCGCTTGAGTTTATTGAGGGAGAGGGTGCTGCGACCCTTGGCCTGGACGGCAGGGAGGTCTACGATATCGAACCCGTCGACCTCTCGGGCGGTCTTCCGGCCCGCCCGCGCACGACCGTGACCGCCACGCGAGCCGACGGCACACGCGTCACGTTCGACTGTGTCGTCCGCGTCGACACCGCCCTCGAGGGAGCGTTCCTTCGCAGCGGCGGCATCCTTCCCTATGTGCTGGAGGAGCTTTCGTGAGATGCCCTTCTTGCGGGTCAGAGATAGCCAACGGGCTTGACGTCTGTCCCGCCTGCCATGCAAACCTGTCTGCCACGCGCGTCATGCCCAAGCTCAGGGGCACGTGGTGCCCGTCGTGCGGCGCCCTTGTGCCCGCCGGTCAGCCCGCGTGTCCCAAGTGCGGCATGCCCGTCTCGGCCGCGCCAGCCACCTTGGCGTCCGACGAGCTTGACCGCCGCATAGCCGAGGAGCGCCGCCTCGAACGCGAGCGGACGTCGACCCTGCCTCGCATCGAGAGCGCCATTCCCTCCGAGCCCGACCCGCGCGTCGAGGGCGCCTACGGAAGGGAGCGCCTGCCGCACACGAAGGTCTTCGCCCTCGCCGTCATCGCGAGCTTGCTTGTGGTGGGCGGCGCCGCGCTCGTCATCACGCATCCTTGGGACCCAACTCTCACCGACACGCGGGCAACCACGCCCGCCGACACGTCGCAGGCTGGGTTCCCCGGCACGGTGGACAGGCTGGCGGGCCAGGACTCGAGCGCGAGCGACTCCTCTACGGTCGTCTCGGCCGACGAGGCCACGTTTTCCTCGCTCACGTCGTCCTACGAGGCGCTCGCAGACCTCTCGGCTCGCGCCGACGAGCTTGAGAGCCGCCTCGACGACGTGGGGGTCTCCGGAAGCGCCGAGGAGCGTGCCCAGGGCGAGCAGGACGCCAAGCAGCTTTCTCTCGACGTGAGCAACGAGGCGTCTGCCATCGCCAACATCGACGTCCAGACGACGGGCACCTACACGGACCAGAAGGCCAACGTCTCCACGCTCGCCAGCTGGCTGCGCAACCGCGTCGAGGCAATCTACTCGGCCTGGCAGCTCTCGGCCGGAAGCGATGACCCCGCTGCCGACAAGCAGAAGATCCTCGCGCCCATGTCGGGCAACCGTGAGAGCGATGGCTCGGAGTCCTACGTGAACCTGTTCAAGAAGAACTACGACGCGTGGAAGCCCGAGCAGCGCTAGCGCCTTGTGGGGATGCCGAATGTGTGAAACCTGCCACGTACTGCTAAGATTATTTGGTTAGTACGTTCAAGAGCGCGCCTCGGTGGCGCGAAACCCATGCTGGAGGTCACATGTTCGGCATTCCCGATCCCCTCTACACCCCCGAGTACGACGTCCAGGGCGACGAGGTCGCCGTCCTCATCACGTCCAAGGGCACGATTCGCGTTCGTCTCGACGGCGAGGGTGCCCCCATCCACGTCGCGAACTTCTGCGAGCTCGCCAGCAGCGGCTTCTATGACGACCTCAAGTTCCACCGCTACGTCCCCGGCTTCGTCATCCAGGGCGGCTGCCCCAACACGCGCGACATGACCCCCCAGGAGGTCGCCTCCGGACGTCCCGGCCGCGACGGCATGCCCGGCACCGGTGGCCCGGGGTATCGCATCAAGCACGAGTTCGACACGAACCCGCGCAACAGCCACGTTGACGGCGCACTCGCCATGGCCCGCTCCCAGCACCCCGATTCCGCCGGCTCGCAGTTCTACTTCTGCCTTGGCCCGCAGCACATGCTCGACGATGGGTATACCGTCTTTGGCACGACGCTCGAGGGTCTCGACGTCATCGGCAAGCTTCGCGCCGGAGACGTGATCGAGTCCATTCGCATCGAGCACGTCGCCCTCTAGACGGGAGTTCATCTTGAATACACAGGCTTTCGATACAGCTAAGTCCCTTTACAAGAGCGGCGACTGGGCTGGCGCCGTCTCAGCTCTTGCCAGCGTCAAGGGCGCCGGCGAGGTCTGCGGCGAGGCGGACCACCTGCGCGGCAACGCCCTCATGAAGCTCGGCATGTTCGCCGAGGCCGCCCAGGCCTACGGTGAGGCCCTCGCTGACGCTTCTTACGGCCACGTGGGTGCGCTCAACTGCAACAGGGGCCGCGCGCTCGTCGCCTCCGGCAACGATGCCCAGGCCGAGGCCTGCTTCCAGGCTGCCGTCGCTGACCCGAGCTACCCCACGCCCTACAAGGCCTATCAGGCGCTCGGAAATCTCTACACCAAGCGTGGCCAGGCCCTCGAGGCCGGCACCGCCTGGCGAAGCGCCGCCATCGACGAGGCGAACCCGGACCCCTCCGGCGCCCTTCTCAAGCTTGGTTCCTGCTTCATGACGCTTGGCCGTCCGGATGACGCCGTCGAGGCGTATCGCACGGCCCTCGACTTCTCTGGCGACAACAGCCAGGCGAAGATCTACGCCGAGCTCGGGCTTGCCTACATGGCCTCCAACCGCATCGCCGAGGCCGCCGACGCCTTCACCAAGGCCGCGGCCGACCCCACCTACCAGCTCACGGGCGAGCAGCAGGTCTCGTTCACGGCCGCCCAGAGGGCGCTTGCCGCCAAGCAGGGCACCCAGCCCTCCGAGACCGAGCAAATGCTCGCCGGCACCGGCTACGGCGCAGCCGACCTTGCCGCCAACGACGGCTTTGGCCCCACCACGGCCTCGTATGACCCGCTCGATCCCATGGGCCGCTCCGGCGAGTTCATCCCCAGCCCCGAGGACACGGGCTTCTTCTCCGTCACGGAGGAGGACCTCATGGCTGCCGACAAGGACGACCGCAAGGCTCGCCGCAAGCACGGCCACCGCGGTCTCAAGGTCTTCCTGACCATCCTCGTCGTGCTCGTCATCCTCGGCGGCGCGGGTGGCTTTGCCTTCTACAAGGGCTATGGCTGGCCCACGCAGGAGGCTGTCGTCTCTGACATGTTCTCCGCGGCGGCTGCGGGAGACGACATCTCGCCTTACCTGGCAGACTCCGTCACTTCGGACGCCCGCTCCGAGATTAGCTCCATCATGCCCGCGGGCGCCACGTCCACCGTCTCGGGCGTCGACCGCTCCATGGCCTCCTCGACGGTCCTCGTGACCTCAAGCCTGGCCTCCGGCGGCTCGCAGTCCTATGAGGTCACGATGGCCAGAAGCGGCCTTGGCTGGAAGGTCACGGGCGTCAAGCTGTCGTTCTCCTCGCAGGGTTCTGCCTCCGGCGCCACGACGACCACCGGCCAGCTTGCCACGACGGGCACCTCCTCGAGCAACTAGCCATCACCCGCAAGTCCCAGAGCCGCATCGAGCGGACCTCGAAAGAACGGATGCCATGTCATTCCTAGACTCCATATTCGGCGAGTACGGCGGTGACCTCGCCATCGATCTCGGCACGGCCAACACGCTCGTGTCCGTGCGCGGCGAGGGCATCGTCATCAACGAGCCGTCCGTCGTCGCCATCGACCAGAGCGAGGAGCGCGTGCTTGCCGTTGGCGCGGACGCCAAGCGCATGGTGGGACGCACCCCTGGCTCCATCAAGGCGATCAGGCCGCTCAAGGACGGCGTTATCTCCGACTTCGACGTCACCGAGGTCATGCTTCGCTACTTCATCGAGAAGGCCTCCAAGCGCCGCTATCCCTGGAGTCCGCGCCCCCGCGTCGTCGTGTGCGTCCCCTCGGGCGTCACGTCGGTCGAGAAGCGCGCCGTCTTCGAGGCCACGATCCAGGCCGGAGCTCGCCAGGCGTTCCTCATCGAGGAGCCCATGGCTGCCGCCATCGGCTCCAACCTGCCCATCGAGGACCCGACGGGCACCATGGTGGTCGACATCGGCGGCGGCACCACCGAGGTCGCCGTCATCGCCATGGGTGGCATCGTTGTCTCTCAGTCGATTCGCACGGCCGGAGACGAGTTCGACCAGGTCATCCTCGAGCACGTCCGTGACGCGTACAACCTCTCCATCGGCGAGCGCACGGCCGAGGACATCAAGATCAAGGTGGGCTCTGCCGCGCCCCTCAAGGAGGAGCTCGACGTCGAGGTCAACGGCCGCGACGTCATGAGTGGACTTCCCAAGACCGTGCGCATCGAGTCCGAGGAGATCCGCCGCGCCCTCAACTCGCCGCTCGACCAGGTGACGAAGGCGGTCAAGGACGCCTTGGACGTCACGCCCCCCGACCTCGCGAGCGACCTCATGTACTACGGCATCATGCTCACGGGTGGTGGCGGACTGCTTCGCGGTCTTGACCAGCGCCTTCGCGAGGAGACCGGCGTCCCCGTCAACGTGAGCCCCACGGCGCTCGAGAACGTCGTGCTGGGCTGCGCCAAGGTGCTCGAGGCCAACGCGCTGTCCGGCGGCTTCGTGCAGAGCTCGGGCAAGTAGGGGTCCTGCGCATGGCTCAGCGCTTCTCTGCTCCCAGCTCATCCATGGGGCGCGGGTCCTCCTCGGGGGTCCCGCGCTCGCTCATAGTCTTCAGCGTCGTGTCGCTTCTGCTCTTCGTCGTCGGGGTCCGAGAGGGCGATGCCGGCATCCTGCACGGAGTCCGTGGCGTTTTTCAGACGCTCGCCACGCCTGCGCGCGTCGTAGGCTCCGTCGTTGCCTCTCCCGTCTCCGGGCTTGGCAACGTCATGGGCAACCTCACTGCCGACTCCGAGTCGCTCTCTGACCTCAAGGCCGAGAACGAGCAGCTCAAGGCCCAGGTGGCTCGGCTGTCGGAGTACGAGGACGAGGCAAACACCCTCACGGACCTGCTGCAGCTTCGCAACCAGTACAACCTCGACTCGACCGCGGCACGCGTCATCGCCCGCTCCACCGACTCCTGGAGCTCCACGATCACCATCGACAAGGGGCAGGCCTCGGGCATCGAGACGGGCATGCCGGTCACGACGTCCACGGGCGTCATCGGCCAGGTGTGCGAGGTTGGGCCCACTACCGCAACGGTGCGCCTCATCACGGACGAGGGCTCGGGTGTATCGGCCAAGGTCCAGTCGAGCGGCGCCCAGGGACAGCTCCAGGGCTCGGCCGACGGAACGCTGCGCCTTACTCTCATCAGGACCGACCAGCAGATCGCACCCGGTGACTCCATCGTCACGAGCGGCCTTGGCGGCGTCTATCCCAAGGGCCTTCCCATCGGCACGGTCACGAACGTCACCAAGTCGCCGGGCTCCATGTACTACGACGTCGTCGTCGAGCCGCTCACCTCGGTCGACTCTCTCTCCGAGGTCCTCGTCGTGACGTCTTTGTCAAGCGACCAGCAGGCCACCTCCGACGACGCTGCCAGCGCGAACGCCCAGGACAGGTCAACGGCCACGACCGCCTCAACGCAGGCGGCCACCACCTCGGAGGCTGCCACGGACGCGGCCACTGACGAGTCAGACAGCTCGAGCGCAGAGTAGGAGGGCGCATATGATCGTCAACGACACGGGCAAGGCGCGCCGCACCTCCATCGCGCTCGCCGTCATCCTCGGCATTCTCCAGCTCTCCATCGTCCCCAACGTCGGTATCCTCGGGGGAAGGGCGAACCTTGCGCTCGTGCTCGTCGCTGCCGTCTGCCTGGGCGGGGAGACGTCCAAGGCTCCCCTCGTCGGGTTCTTCTCAGGCCTGTTCTATGACCTTGCCGGTTCGGGCCCTATCGGGCTCATGGCGCTTCTGCTCACGCTCACGGGCTTCGCGCTTGCCGCTGCTGGCAGGAGCCGCGTTGCCGACGACCCCACGGCGTCGATCGCCCTGTTCGTACCCGTGGCCCTTGTGGTCGAGGTCGTCTATGCCATCGTGCTGCTCGTGTTCGGGCAGGCTCAGTCCTTCGTCGAGGTCGTCTTCATGCGCGCCCTTCCCGGCGCCGTCCTCGACTGCCTCGCGCTGGGCATCACGAGCGTCGTGCTGGCGCGCGTGGGCGGCGGCTCCGGCGGGTTTGGCGGTAAGCACTCCGGCGGCGGCCTGTCGTTGAAGGGCCTGTAGCGCATGAGCACGGGTACCATTCTGCTCATAGGGGCCATCGTCATCGCTGCGGCGGTTGCCGTCGTGGCCGTCCTGTTCCTGAGCCGTGGCGGCAATGGCTTCAAGTTCGACATCGGAGGCCAGGCCCCAAGGGCTGCCGGCGGCAACGACACTTCGGCAGAGACCACCTTCAAGAGCCGATTCGTCGGGTTGGGCGTCTTCTCCGGATCGGTGCTCGGCGTCCTTCTCGCCCGGCTCTGGTCCATGCAGGTTGTCTCGGGCGACGACTACACCAAGCAGGCTGAGTCCAACCGAACGAGGACCGTCACCACGGCGGCCCCGCGCGGTCGCATCCTGGACAGAAACGGCGTGGAGCTCGTGACGAACCGCCCGAGCCTCACCATCTGCGCCATGAGCGACATCGCAGACAACGCCATCGAGCTCAACGTTTTGTCGGCGCTGCTCGGCATTCCGTCGGTGGCGGCGAAGCGCCGCGCCACGGACTCCACGCAGAGTGCCCAGAGCGCAAGGACCGTGGCCGTTGACGCCACGCGCTCTGCGGTCGCCTTCATTCAGGAGCACACCGACGTGTTCCCCGACGTGACCGTCGAGACGAGGACGCAGCGCTCCTACCCCCAGGGCGAGGTCGCCGCCCAGGTGCTTGGCTACACGGGCACCGTCACGCAGGACCAGATCGACGCCTCGGCAGACGCCAACGGCGGTATCACCTACGAGAGCGGCGACACGACGGGCCAGGCCGGCGTGGAGTACCAGTACGAGGAGCTTCTCCAGGGCGTTCGCGGCGAGCAGACCGTCTACGTCGATGTTCACGGAAACGTCCTCGATTACTCGACGTCCGTTCCCGCCGAGAGCGGCTCGGACATCATGCTCACGATCGACCTTGACATCCAGAAGGCCGCGGAGGAGGCCCTCGTCGCCCAGATCAAGAAGCGGCAGGACGCCGGCGTAAAGGAGTGCACCTCCGGCGCCGCCATCGTCCTGGACGCCACGAACGGCGAGGTGCTCGCCATGGCGAGTGCGCCGCTCTTCAGGCCCGAGGTGTTCGTCGGCGGCATCTCGCAGGACGACTGGGACGTGCTCTCGGCCGACAACGCGGGAAACCCGCTCATGAACAAGGCCGTGAGCGGCCAGTACGTGGCGGCCTCCACCATAAAGCCGCTCACGACCTTTGCCGCGCTCGACTACGGCATCGCCACTCCGCAGACGACGTATGACTGCACCGGCTGGTGGACGGGCTTTGGAGACGCCTTCGGCAAGTACTGCTGGAACACGAAGGGCCATGGCTACCTCGACCTGAGGGGCGGCATCGTGAACTCGTGCGACGTGGTCTTCTACGAGGTCGCCAAGGGGTTCTACAACGCCGGCGACAAGTCGGACGGCATGCAGGACACGTTCAGGAAGTGGGGCCTGGGCTCCACGACGGGCATCGACCTGCCCAGCGAGTCGGCCGGACGCGTCCCCGACGCTGAGTGGAAGTGGAACTACTTCTCGAACTGGTCCGATGCGGACCGCCAGTGGAACGGCGGCGACTACACGAACATCGCCATCGGCCAGGGCGACATCGCCGTGACGCCGCTTCAGATAGCCTGCGTCTACATGGGCATCGCCAATCGCGGCACCATCTGGCGCCCGCATGTGCTCAAGAGCGTCATCGGCAGGGGAGACAACGGCACGGCCCGCGAGTACGAGCCCTCCGCCTCCCTGAGCCCCGAGGAGAGCAGCTCGAACTACGATCTCGTCATCTCCGGCCTGGACGGCGTGGTCTATGAGGAGAGCGAGTCGCAGTCGGCCCACTTCACGAACATGAAGGAGCGCGTGGCGGGCAAGACCGGCTCGGGCGAGCACGGCGAGTACCCTACGAGCTGGTTTTGCTGCTTCGCGCCAGAGGACGACCCCAAGTACGTCGTCGCGGTCGCGGTCGAGAAGGGCGGCTACGGCGGCTCGTGCGCCCTGTACGTGGCCCGAGACATTCTCGGCGCGATCTATGGCGAGCCGGACACCCAGACGTCCGAGGTCCAGGACACCTCGAGGTAGGGAGGCGACATGGCACAGAACTCAGCAGGAGGCGTGGGATTCGGAAGCGTCGTCTCGTCGCTGTTCGGCGGCGAGGCGGGCAAGAAGCCCGGTGCCGCCCGCGTTCCCAGCCGCGGCGGCGCGCTGTCAAACATCTACTGGGCAAACCTCATACCGGCGCTTCTGCTCATCGTCTATGGGCTCATAGTCGTGTGGAGCGCCTCGCTCTCGAACGCCAACGCCTCGCTCTCGCGCCAGGCGTTCGGTGCCGTCATGGGCCTCGCGCTGGCTGCGCTCATCTGGCATTGGGACTACCGCTCGCTCGCGGGCATGTCCACGTGGCTGCTCGTCATCGACGTCATCATCATGATCTCGCCCAGAATCCCGGGCCTGGCTTCGGCCGCGAACGGCATGACCGGCTGGGTCAAGCTCGGTCCCCTGCGCTTCCAGCCGTCCGAGATCGGCAAGCTCGTCACGATCTTCCTCATGGCGTCTCTGTGCGCGCAGTACAACGGGCGCATCAAGGAGCTTCGCGACTACGTGAAGCTGTGCGCCACGCTGCTCGTTCCGTTTGCCGCCATCATGTGCCAGCCAGACCTCGGCACCGGCCTCATCCTCATCGTGACCGGCGCTGCCATCATCATCTGCGCGGGCGCGAGGGCAGACTGGGTCGTCATCACGCTCATCATGTTCGTCGTGGGGTGCGCGCTCATCATCTTCGTGTCACTCAACTTTGGCTTCCCGCTCAAGCAGTACCAGCTGAACCGCCTTCTCGTCTTCGCGGACTCGAGCCTCGAGTCGACGAGCGCCGGTTACAACCTCCAGCAGGCAAAGATCGCGGTGGGCTCAGGAGGCCTTTTTGGCAAGGGCATCGGCGCCGCCACGCAGTCTGCCGGAGGCTTTCTCCCCGAGAACCACACCGACTTCATCTTCGCCCGCCTCTCCGAGGAGTTTGGCTTTGCCGGGGCGGCCCTGCTGCTTGCGCTCTACGCCTGGCTCATCTTCTCGGCGCTTCGGCTCGCCATGAAGCTTGATGCCCCGTTTGCCAAGCTCGTCCTTGCCGGCATTGTGGCCATGTGGAGCTACCAGCTGCTGCAAAACGTGGGCATGTGCATCGGCATCATGCCCATCACAGGCATTCCGCTCCCGTTCATCAGCTACGGAGCGACGTCGATGGTCGTTCAGGTCGCAAGCGTGGGAATAGTACAGTCCGTATACGCGCATCGAACCAAGTCTGCGTAGGGGAGGCGTCATGGCTGGCATCAAGGACATACCGTTCGACGCGGCCCGTCAGGTTGCCGAGGGCGTGCGCTCCGCCTCGGCCGCGCGGCGCTCATGCGTTCGCATCGCCATAGAGGTGGACGAGGGGGCACCGTCGGCGCTCGTCTACGCCATCCGGGACGCCTTCGTACCGCAGACCTCCACCGGCCTTCTGCACGTCGCCGCCTTTGACGCGGGCGCCACCGTTCGGGTGAACCCCGACTGCAACGCCGCCATCGTCGTCTCGGGCATCTCCGGAGCCGCCCCAAGCGTGGCCGGTGCCTTCTGCTCTGCCGGGGTTCCCGCCGCCATCGTGGTTGAGTCAAGCGTCGAGGTCCCCGTCTCGGCGCTTCCCGAGGGCGTCGAGATCATTGCCGGCACCTCGGAGGCAGCGCTTCTCGAGAAGCTTGCGGAGTGGCTTGCCCAGGCGTGCCGGGCAGACGTCGCCCTTGGCGCGAACTTCCCGTTCGTGAGGCGCGCGGTCTGTCGCCGCTGCGTGAGGGCGAGAAGCTCGCAGAACGCGGTCATCGGGTTCCTGCCGTTCGGCTCGGGCGCAGACCTTCCGCTCATGACGGCCAACCAGATGCTCATGGGCCTCGACGTCGCCGGCGCGAACGGTCAGGGCGCCACGCCGGAGCGCTTTGCGGAGATCGCGGCGATTCTTGCCGGGGCATATGCGTCACGAGCGGCCGCTCGAAGGCTCTCCCGCTCGCTTCCCGGCCTTGGGGCGCTCGTGAGGGCGGGCGTTGCCTACAGCGCCACGTTTGCGTTGGGCGAGGCCGCACGCCTTAGATTCGAGCTGCCGAATGCATGGAATCATCGCAAATAGCGGCACATTTGCCGTTGACGAACTTTTTTGCCTAGCGTAGTATTTCCACTGTTGCACTTACCACAGCAATGAAGGGTTCACACATGTACGCAATCATCACGACTGGTGGCAAGCAGTACAAGGTTGCCAAGGGCGACGTCTTTGACGTCGAGAAGCTCGACGTGCAGCCTGGCGACGAGGTCAAGCTCGACGTTCTGATGCTCAACGACGGCAAGAAGGTTCTTGTCGACGCTGCTACGCTTGCCAAGAAGAAGGTCACCTGCAAGGTCGTCGACCAGCACAAGGGTGAGAAGCAGATCGTCTTCAAGTTCCAGAAGCGCAAGCGCCACTCTGTCAAGAGGGGTCACCGTCAGAACCTCACGCGTCTCGAGGTCTGCAACATGCCCCGCATCACCTCCACGGCCAAGAAGGCCGCTTCGACCGAGGCTGCCGCCGAGTAGGCGCCTCAACCCTAGCATCGATAGATAGGCAGGTACCATAAATGGCACACAAGAAGGGTCAGGCTAGCTCCCGTAACGGTCGTGACTCCGCGGCTCAGCGCCTCGGCACGAAGGTCTTCGGCGGCCAGTCCATCAAGACCGGTCAGATCATCGTTCGTCAGCGTGGCACGCACATCGTCCCCGGCGAGAACGTTGGTCGTGGCAAGGACGACACGCTGTTCGCCCTCGTTGACGGCACCGTCGAGTTCGTGAAGGGCGCCAAGCACCGCGTGCACGTGCGTCCGGCGCAGGAGGCTTAAGGGCTTCCGCGCACCCATCTGGGTAATGGCAGGACCCTCGGCCTCACCGCTGGCCGGGGGTCCTTTTTCATAGCGGCTCTTTGAAAGTGGGTCCCATGTCTCAGTTCACTGACATCTCTCGCATCAACGTCAAGGGTGGCGACGGCGGCGCCGGCTGCACGTCGTTCAGGCGCGAGGCGTTCGTTCCCAAGGGCGGGCCGGACGGCGGCGACGGCGGCCGTGGCGGCAACGTCGTGCTCGAGTGCGACCCGCAGCTGTCCTCTCTCATCGACTATCGCTTCAAGCACCATTTCCGCGCCGAGCGAGGCACGCACGGCCAGGGTGCGCGCAAGCATGGCCGTGACGGTGAGGACCTCGTGCTCAAGGTCCCCTGTGGCACGGTCGTCACCGAGCTCGATCCCGAGACCATGACGCCTTCCTATCAGATCGCCGACCTCACGCATCCAGGCGAGCGCGTCATCGTGGGACCCGGCGGCACGGGCGGCAAGGGCAACATCCACTTCGTGACCTCGGTCCGACGCGCCCCCGCCTTCTCCGAGAAAGGCGAGCCCGCCTTCGAGCACTGGATCGAGCTCGAGATGAAGCTCATGGCAGACGCGGCCCTGGTCGGCATGCCGAGCGTGGGCAAGTCCTCGCTCATCGCCCGTATGAGCGCCGCGAGGCCCAAGATCGCCGACTACCCCTTTACGACGCTCGTTCCCAACCTGGGCGTGGTGCGTGCCGGACAGGCCGGTTCCTTCGTCGTCGCCGATGTTCCCGGACTCATCGAGGGCGCAAGTGAGGGCAAGGGCCTTGGCCACGAGTTCCTGCGTCACATCGAGCGCACGGCCCTCATCATGCACGTCGTGGACCTCACGGGCGGCTACGAGGGCAGGGACGCCGTCGGGGACTACAAGACCATCAACCACGAGCTCGCTGCCTATGCGTCCGAGCTTGCCGAGCGCCCCCAGGTCGTTGTCGCCAACAAGTGCGACATGCCGGGCACGAGCGAGGCCCTTGAGGCGCTCCGTCAGTGCGCCGCGGCCGACGGCCACGCCTTCTTTGCCGTCTCCGCCGTTACCGGCGCCGGCATCGACTCGCTCGAGGCGGCATGTGCCGAGATGGTCTCCAAGCTGCGTGCCGAGCGTGAGCTCGACGACGAGCCGCTTCGCAACGATGTCTGGGAGCAGCGTCGCATCCGCAGGGACAACGCCATCTCCATCTCCAACCTCGGTGGTGGCGTCTGGCGCGTCTCGGGCAAGGCCATCGAGCGCATGGTTATCAAGACCGACTGGGAGAACGAGGAGGCCGTCGCCTACCTGCAGCACCGCTTCGATCGGCTGGGCCTGGACAAGGCGCTTGCCAAGGCGGGCTGCGTGACGGGAGACACCGTGCGCATCCTCGGCTACGACCTCGACTATGCCGGGGACGATGAGGCCGACGAGTTCGCCGAGCTCATGGAGGACGAGCCCGTCATCACGGTTGGCGAGATCGCCCTGGACGACGAGCCTGCGGAGGAGCCTGCTCCCGATTCTGTTGACGGTGCCGCCGTCGCGGAGGACGTCTCTTCGGTCGAGGGGGAGTAGCGTGGGCCGTCTCATCGTCTTCAAGGTGGGCTCATCGACGCTCATGGGGCCTAACGGGGAGCTTGACCTCGTGTTTGTTCGCTCGATGTGCGAGCAGATTGCCGAGCTCAAGCGTCGTGGCGACCGGGTGGTTCTCGTGTCGAGCGGAGCTGCCGCCGTGGGTCGCTCCCTGCTCGGCTTCAACGAGCGTCCGAGCGACATACCCACGCTGCAGGCTTGTGCCGCCGCCGGCCAGACCACGCTTATCGAGCGCTATGCCGAGGTGCTTGCACAAGATGGCGTGCGCTGTGCCCAGGTGCTGCTCACAAGGGGAGATGTCGTCGACCGCACGGGCTATCTCAACGCTCGGAACACCTTCGAGCGGCTCCTTGAGCTGGGTGTCGTTCCCATCGTGAACGAGAACGACACCGTGAGCGTCCGCGAGTTCTCTTTTGGCGACAACGACATGCTCGGGGCCATCGTGGCCTCGCTCATCGACGCCGACAGCTACGTCATTCTCTCGGACATAGACGGCCTCTACACGGCCAACCCTGACACGAACCCCGACGCCCGGCTCATAGAGCGCGTCGAGTGCATCGATGCGGACATCATCGCCATGGCGGGAGGTGCTGGAAGCACCTACGGCACTGGTGGCATGGCCACGAAGATTCGTGCCGCTCGTGCCATGATCGCGGCCGGGATTCCCATGACGATTTGCCGTGGCAGGGAAGAGCACGCCCTCGTGAGCGCAGCGGATGGTCGTGGCCGCAGGACCGTGTTCGAGTGCCCAGGCCAGGGCTCGCATGAGCAGGCGCGCAAGCTTTGGATTGGTCTTGCCGGCCTGTCCTGTGGCTCGGTGTCCATCGATGCGGGCGCCGTCCGCGCCCTCGAGAGCGAGGGGGCCTCGCTGCTCCCCGTTGGCATCACTGCCGTCGACGGGACGTTTGCCGAGGGGGACACCGTGAGCGTTCTCGGCCCTGACGGGCAGCTCGTGGGGCGCGGCATCACGCGTTACTCGTCCGAGGACCTCTGGCGCGTGCATGGCCTTAGGCTCGACGTTATCGCGCGATTCCTCCCCGAGCGCGCCGACTGCCCCGTGATTCACCGAGACGAACTGCTCGTCTTCTAGCTACACTTTTATCACCTGACGCCATCGAAGGGGGAAACGATGTCTGAGGCAATCGAGAAGGCCACCGCGGCAAAGGCGGCATCGGTGCTGCTCGCACAGGCAACCGCTGCCGAGAGGACCTCCGCCATTCTCAAGGCCGCCCAGGCCGTTGACGAGGGACGCTCCGCCATCATCGAGGCCAACGCACGCGACATGGAGCGGGCCCGGGGCAATGGCATGCCGGCCCCCATGCTCGACAGGCTCATGCTCGATGACGAACGCATCGACGGGATCGTCTCGGCCATGCGCGAGGTGGCCTCTCAGCCCGACCCCATCGGCGAGGTCGTCGGTGGCCGCACGCTTGCCTCGGGCATCCGCCTCACGCAGGTGCGCGTTCCCCTGGGCGTCATCGGGATGATCTACGAGGCGCGTCCCAACGTCACGGCAGATGCCATCTGCCTCACACTTCGCACGGGTAATGCCGTCGTGCTGCGCGGCGGCTCTGCCGCACTCGAGTCTTGCGCCGCCATCGTCGAGGCGTGCAGACGCGGCATCTCAGGGGCAGGTCTTCCCGCCGATTGCGTCTCCCTGCTTGTGTCCGAGGGCCACGAGCAGACGATCGAGCTCATGCACGCAGAGGGGCTCCTCGACCTCATCATTCCTCGCGGCGGCCATTCGCTCATCCGTACGTGCGTGGAGCAGTCGAGCGTTCCCGTCATCCAGACGGGGGAGGGCAACTGCCATGTGTACGTGCATGCCGCGGCCGACCTCGACATGGCGCTCCGCCTTATCGAGAACGCCAAGGTCCAGCGGCCCGGCGTGTGCAATGCCATAGAGACCGTCCTTGTCGATGAGGCCGTGGCCTCGGAGTTCCTCCCTCGGCTTGTTGCGGCGTGCAGCGACTGGGGCGTGCTCGTCCACGGCGACCACAAGACGACCTCCACCGCCGAGAACCTCGGCCTCGACGAGGGCTGCGAGTACGCGCCCGCCACCGAGGCCGACTGGGCAACCGAGTACGATGCGCTCGAGCTCGCCGTGCGCGTCGTCTCCGGTCTTGACGAGGCCATCTCGCACATAAACACCTATGGCACACAGCACTCCGAGTGCATCGTGACGTCTGACGTCGCCGCTGCCGACGCCTTCCTGGCTCGCGTTGACGCCGCGGCCGTGTACGTGAACGCCTCCACTCGCTTCACAGACGGCGGGATGTTTGGCCTTGGAGCCGAGATTGGCATCTCGACGCAGAAGCTCCATGCTCGTGGTCCCATGGGCGCGCTTGCGCTCACGACGACGAAGTGCCTGCTTCGCGGAGAGGGCCAGGTACGTGCATGACGGCGCCCAAGATTGACGAGAACATGCCCCTGTCCAATGAGGCCTCGCTCGTCTCGGACCTGCCGGCGCTTGGGCAGGACCCCGGCCGCACGTATCGCCTGGGCATCATGGGCGGCACGTTTGACCCCATCCACAACGGTCACCTCGTGGCCGCCGAACAGGCCTGCAATGACCTCGACCTGGACGTCGTCGTGTTCGTCCCAGCCGGAAGCCCCGCGTTCAAGCAGGACAGAAGGGTCTCCTCGCCCGAGGACCGCCATGCCATGACGCTCTTGGCTACGGCCGACAATCCGCGCTTTCTCGTGAGCCGCATGGAGGTTGATCGTCCAGGTGTCACCTACACGGTCGACACGCTCGAGCTTCTTCGCGCTTACTACCCCGACAACGTCGAGCTCTACTTCATCACGGGTGCCGACGCCATCATCGACATCATTACCTGGCGAGACGCCGCGCGCATCGCGCAGCTTGCCCACCTTGTGGGGGCCACGCGCCCGGGCTATGACCTTGAGAGCGCGCGTGCGAGCATCGCGGCCTCGGGAATCGACTTTACGGTGAGCTACCTCGAGGTTCCGGCGCTTGCCATCTCCTCGAGCGACCTGCGTGCCCGCGTCGCCCGCGGGCAGTCGCTTCGTTATCTCACGTCGGACGCCGTCTTGGGCTACATCGAGAAGCGAGGCCTCTATGAGCCGCCTCGCCTCTCCTACACCGCCCCAGACGCGCTTGGCCTCATCGGCGGCCTTGGGAGGGATGTGCGATGAGCTCTTCCTCAAACGCCTTCGAGGCGGCGTGGGCCAAGGGAGGTCCCTCCTGGCTTTGCGAGCCGCCGGCCTATGACACCACGCAGGCGGCGAGCATCGAGCGCTATGAGCAAGCTGCTGCAGAGCAGCTTGCATCCAAGCCAAAGAGGCTTGCCCACTCGCTTTCCGTGGGCCTCACGTCAGAGCGCCTTGCGTGCGCCTACGGCGTCGACCCCTACCTCGCGCGCGTCGCGGGCATCCTGCATGACTGGTCCAAGGTCTTGCCTCGTAGCGAGTCCATCTCGCGCGCCCGGGAGCTTGGGATCGACCTTGGCGTGGACCTCTCGCTCGTTGAGCCGCTGCTTCATAGCATGATCGCGGCCCGCGAGCTTCCCGCGCGCTTCCCGGAGCTTCCCTCGCAGGTCTGGCAGGCAATCGACCGCCATACCCTTGGCAACGCGCACATGACGCCGCTCGACATGGTGGTCTTCGTCGCCGATGGCATCGAGCCGCTTCGCAAGCCCGCAGACGCCATCAAGCGCCAGAGAAAACTCGTGGGCACGGCGACGCTCCCCGATCTGTACTGGGCGAGCTTCTCCGATGGCGTTGCCTACGTCATCGAGACGCGTCGCTACCTCTATCCCGGCACCCTTTCCATCTACAACGACATCGTGCTCGAGAGGGCGCGAGAGAAGGAGTCCAAGACCCGATGACGCAACCAATGGACGTTGCTCGCGAGGCGGCGCTTGCCGCGGATGCAAAGAAGGCCACGGACATCGTGGTGCTCGACGTGAGGGGACTCTCTGACGTCGCGGATGCCATCGTGGTGTGCACGGCGGCAAACTCCCGGCTCGCAAGCTCGGTCGTGGACGAGGTGGAGGATCGCCTGCGCTCTCGATTTGGCCTGAGTGCGCTTTCCGTCACGGGCGAGAACGACGGTCCCTGGGTTCTCGCTGACTTCGGTGACGTGCTGGTACACGTATTTTCGCCCGAGGGCCGTGACTACTACCGCATCGAGCGCCTCTAGGGAGACGCTCCCGCCATTGACGTTGCGTTCGAGGATTAGCGGGCCTATGCGTCCTCCTTGTGCTGGGGCTGCGTGTTCGTGGTCGACGCACGAAGCCTGAGGTCTCTCCCAAAGGCGATGGCCTCGTCCCCAAAGCGTTCCTTTAGGGCGTCGGTCGTTTTGTGAAGTGACCTCATCGTCTCGCGTCGGCGCAGCTCTTCCGGGTCGTCGAACAGCCCCAGCTGGGTTGGCCGGGGAGCCGAGAAGTCCGACACGCCAACGCCTATGAGCCTCACGGGCATGCCCTGGTGCCACAGCTGGCCCAGAAGCCTCTGTGCGATGGGGGAGATGAGCGCCTCGTCGTCTGCCGGCTCATCGAGCCTTGCCTGGGCCGTGCGCGACGTGCAGGCGTCCTTTTTAAGCCTAACCGTGACGCATAAGCCTGCGAGTCCCTTTCTCCTGAGCCTGCGGGCCACCATGGCGCACGTGGCGTCGAGTGCAGATCGTATGGCCTGCTCGTCAGTGAGGTCGCTGGCGAAGGTTCGCTCGTTCGAGACCGACTTTGCCTCGTCGGGGTTCGCCCGCTCGCCCACGGCGGCGCGCTCCGTCCCGGCTGCCCTTGCGCGCAGCTCAGGACCCATGGTCCCAAGCTCGGAGAGGAGCATATCGTCCGAGGAGGCCGCGAGCGCCCCGAGCGTGCGGATCCCCATGCGCGCCAGGCGTGCCTCCGTCGCGGGCCCGATACCGCTCATGGCCCTCACGGGAAGCGGCGCCAGGAAGGCCGCTTCGCTTCCGGGCAGCACGACCGTGAGTCCCCGCGGCTTCTGCGCCTCCGAGGCCACCTTGGCCACGCTCTTGCAGACGCCCAGCCCAATCGAGCAGCTCACGCCCAACTCGCTCACCCGCCCCTGGATCCTCCGACAGATGCTCACGGGGCTCTCGCGCGAGTACCTCCCTGGCGTGACGTCGAAGAACGCCTCGTCGATGGAGACCTGCTCCACGAGCGGGGTCTCTTCGAGGATGATGTGCATGGCCTCGTTGCTGACCTCGCGATAGCGGTCGAAGTGGCCATGGGTCCAGATGGCGTCTGGGCACAGGCGCGCAGCCTGCGCCGCCGGCATCGCCGAGTGCACGCCAAAGGTGCGGGCCTCATAGGAGGCGGTGGAGACCACGCCCCTTCGGTCTGCGTCTCCTCCCACGATGACGGGCTTTCCCCTCCATTCGGGATGGTCGAGCTGCTCGACGCTCGCAAAGAACGCGTCGAGGTCGAGAAGGCCGATCGCGCGCCCCTCCCAGGGGACATCAACGTTGAGCTCGTCTTTCGCCATGAGGCTATTCCCTTGCCTCGTGAAGCGTCGCGGTGAACGTCGTGCCCTTCTCGGCGCTGCTCTTGACCTCGATCCTTCCCCCGTGACTCTCCACGATGCCCTTTGCGATGGCAAGCCCCAGGCCAAAGCCGCCCGTCGAGCGTGCACGTGCCTTGTCCGAGCGGTAGAAGCGGTCGAAGACGTGGGGGAGGTCCTCGGCAGGTATCGGCTCGCCGGCGTTCGTCACCGAGAGCGAGACCGCCCCAGCGCGCCTCTCGAGCAGGACCTGGATGGTGGACCCCGCCGATGCGTACTTGCAGGCGTTGTCGATGAGCGTCTTGACGAGACGGTCGAGTTGGTCAGGGTCGCCAAGCACGTGGACGTCTTCGGCGATGTCAGACTCGATCAGGGTGCCCCGCTCGTAGGCCACGGCGTCAAACTGCAGCGCCTCGCCCTCCACGAGCTCGGAGAGGTTCACGTCAACGTTTCTGCGGGCGCTTCCACCGTCCTCCTCGGTACGCGCGAGCTCGAGCATCTCCTCGACAAGCCCGCGCATCCGCTGCGCCTCGTCGTGCGTGCTGCGAACCCATCGCGAGCATCCCTCGGGAAGCTCGCCGGCCTTGCTCTCCAGGATCTCATTGTTGGCGATGATGACGGCAAGCGGCGTCTTGAGCTCGTGTGACGCGTCTGCGACGAACTGGTGCTGCTGCTCCCAGGCCACCTTCACCGGCTTTGCGGCCCAGCGCGACAACAGCAGGGCGAGCACGAAGACCACGACCATGCCGGCGCCTGCGAGCTCGAGGCTCTTCACGAGCTGGGACTCGCGCTCCGAGTCGATGCTCGTCGTGTCGGCAATGGCGAGCCTCCAGCCAAAGGGCGAGCTCGCGCGCTTCCACGTGAGGTGGTACTCGGCAAGACGGCCCTTGTCAGCATCGCTCGAGAGCGCGTCGGAGACCGCCTCGCTCAGGTGGTCGGTGTCGAAGTCGAGGCGGCTCTCGTTCGACCCCAGCTTTGCGCCGGATGAGGAGAGGTCGATCCACAGCACGGGAAGGTGCTCCATGCCCATCGTCTGGCCGTTGGCCGCGGAGTTTGGCACGGCCGTGCGCTCCTCGAGCGCCATGTCAAGCGAGCGTGACACGAGCGAGTCGAGCGATGAGATGGTGTTGTGCAGGCTTATGCCCACCATCGCTATGACAAGGGAGCCCACGAGGGCCATGATGATGGCGACGAACCTTCTCCTGAGCTTGTCAAGCACGTTGGCTCCCGGTCTCTTTGCTGCGACGGCGACTCCTGCTTACTCCATTACCTCGAGACGATATCCCAACATGCGAAGCGTCGTTATCTCGACCTTGCTCTTCACGTGCTTGATCTTCTTGCGCAGGAAGCTTACGTAGGCCTCGACGGAGTTCTCGGACGCGTCGGCGTCGGCACCCCACACCCTCGTGAGCAGGTCCTGCTTGGAGACGATGCGGCCGGTGCCGCTCATGAGCATCCGCATGACGTCGAACTCGCGCTTGGAGAGGTGCACGGAGCTCTCCCCACACGTCAGGTCATGCGTGCCCAGGTCAAGCGTCAGGTCGCCGAACTCGACTGTGTCGATGACCATTTCGCCCTTGCGTCTCGTGAGGGCGCGCACGCGGGCGAGGAGCTCAGGCGCCTCGAAGGGCTTGGTCATGTAGTCGTCGGCCCCGCAGTCGAGGCCCTCCACCTTGTCCTGGGTCGAGGTGCGCGCGGTGAGCATCATCACGGGCAGGTCGCTCTGCTCCTGCCTGAGCGCCTTCACGATGGAAAAGCCGTCCATGCCCGGGAGCATGACGTCAAGGATGGCCGCATCGTACAGGCCGCTCTCCGCGTAGGCGAGACCCGCCTTGCCGTCATAGGCGGCCTCGGCGTTGTAGCCCTCCTGCTCGAGGATGTGGCAGATGGCGTCGGCGAGGTTCCTCTCGTCCTCAACAACGAGAATGTTCATGTCGGCTTCCTTTCTCCTTGGCTCCATTGTCGTTGGGGCCCTGAAGCGCGTCTGAAGGTTCCTGAAAGTGTGGGGAGTTCACACGGTTTCACCATGTATTTGCGATGTTGTGGCAAAATCATGGGCCGTGGCATGCTCTGATGCGGCAATTGGCGAGATTTGGCTACACAGCCTGGCGTCATTGTCGTAATATCAAGAGCTGCTTGTATTGTTATGCGGCGCCACGCCAACTCATGCTCGCGTCGCACGAATGGAGGAGTTTTCATTGGCAGTCAAGATTCGCCTGGCCCGTCACGGTGCCAAGAAGCGTCCGTACTATCGCGTCGTCGTTGCCGATAGCCGCAACCGTCGTGACGGTCGTCACATTGACGAGGTCGGTCGTTACAACCCGCTGACCAACCCCAAGACCATCACGCTCGACCTCGAGAAGATCGACGAGTGGATCGCCAAGGGTGCCCAGCCGTCTGACTCCGTGGCTCACCTCATCGACATCGTTCGCTCCGGTGCCCCCGCGCCCGAGAAGAAGGTCAAGAAGTCCAAGAAGCAGCTCGCCAAGGACGCCGCTGCCGCCGAGGCCGCTGCTGAGGCCGAGAGCGCCGAGTAGCGCATGGACACCGAGACTCAGGTGGCTGCTGACGCGCAGGACGCGGCAGAGGAGCTGCCGAGCGACCGCATCGCCGACCTCGTCGAGCTCATCGTGTGTGGGCTCGTCGATGACGAGGATGCCGTCTCCCTGGACGTGACCGACCGCGAGGACGGCACGCTCATCGAGATCGAGTGCGCGGCCGATGACGCAGGCAAGGTCATTGGCAGGCATGGTCGCCAGATCAAGGCCATTCGCACGATTGCCCGTGCCCTCGGGCAGCGAGTGGGTTCCTCTGTTGACGTCGAGGTGCTTGGCTAAGATCGTGGCAGCCGGATATAGGCTCATAGCCCGTGTGGTTAAGACCCACGGGACAAAGGGGGAGGTCGTTGCGGTTCCCGCAGGCGGCCTTCCCCCTGTTTTGTCGGCAGGGCTTCGCGTCGCCGTCGTGCCACCCGCGCTTAAGGGCAAGCGCTGGCACAAGGTGGTTGACGTGGAGACGAGCCCTGCCGGCCAACTCGTTGCGCTCTCCGGTATCAAGAGCCTCGGAGACGCGAGCGAGCTTACTGGCAAGTACCTCATCGCCGCAGAGGACGATTTGCCCGATGACCTCGAGCTCCACGACCCGCAGCAGCTCTGCGGTCGCGAGGTCGTGGACGGGCGCCTGGGACTGCTGGGCACCATCGACGAGGTCATGGTGGGTCCCGCGAACGACGTGTGGGTCGTGCAGGGAGACCTGGGCGAGACGCTCGTCCCCGTTGTCGAGGAGATGCTCGACGGCGTGGACGAGGACGGAACCATCTACGTCAACATCCCGGTGGGCCTCGCGCCTTGGGACGATGGCTCGGATGACGAGGACGGGGAGGACTAGGCATGCTCATCGAGACGCTCTCGGTCTTCCCCGGCGTGTTCGACGTCTACCTGGGCGCCTCCATCATGGGGCGCGCCCAGGCCAAGGGCATCCTCGAGTTTCGCGCCCACGACCTGCGAGACTGGACCCACGATAGGCACCGCACGGTCGATGACGCCCCCTTTGGGGGAGGCCAGGGCATGCTCATGAAGCCGGCCCCCATCTTCGAGGCCATGGAAGACATTCTGGCCTCGGACCCTCGCCCGGCTCGCGTCATCTTCTTCACGCCCGTTGGCACCCCGTTCACCCAGTCGGTCGCCGAGCGCCTCTCCGGCGAGGAGCGGCTCGTGTTCGTCTGCGGGCGCTACGAGGGCATGGACGAGCGCGTCTACGAGCTTGCCGACGAGTCGCTGAGCCTTGGCGACTACGTGCTCACCGGGGGCGAGCTTCCGGCCATGGTTGTCACGGATGCGGTGGTCAGGCTTCTGCCCGGCGCCCTCGGTGACGAGATGAGCCCCGTCGACGAGTCGTTCTCCTCGGGCCTTCTCGAGTACGCGCAGTACACGAGGCCAGCAGACTACGAGGGACGAAGCGTGCCCGAGGTGCTGCTCTCCGGCGACCACGCCAAGGTGGACGCCTGGCGCAGGAGAAACGCCATCGAGCGCACGGCGAGGCTGAGGCCCGACCTTCTGGCCGAGGCAGACCTCACGGCCGAGGAGCGCGCCTATGCTGCCGAGCTCCTCGAGGCCGGGCGGTCAGAGGGGCGGGTGGGCTAGGTGTCACGTTCCGAGCGCGGAGGGCGCGGCTTTCTCTCAGACGTCCTCGAGGTCATCATCCTTGCGGCCGTGGCCCTGGTCCTTGCCCTGGGCATCAGGACGTTCGTGGCCGAGCCGTTCATCATCCCGTCTGCCTCGATGTCAGACACCCTCAAGGTGGGGGACCGGCTCGTGGGCGAGAAGCTCACGTATCGCTCCTCTTCTCCGCAGGTGGGCGACATCGTGACGTTCACCGACCCCGAGGATGGCAGCCTCACCCTCATCAAGCGCGTCATCGCCACCGCCGGCCAGACTGTCGAGCTGGTGGACGGCGTGGTCTACGTTGATGGCGAGCTGCTCGACGAGCCCTACACGGACGGCAAGCCGAGCTACCCGCTGCCCACGCACTCCTCGCAGCTTTCTTCCGACATCGCGTACCCCTACGTGGTTCCCGAGGGCTGCATCTGGGTCATGGGCGACAACCGCACCAACTCCCAGGACTCGCGCTATTTTGGCGCCATCTCGGTCTCGAGCGTCACCTCGAAGGCCCTGTTCGTCTTTTGGCCGCTCGAGGATGCTGGTACCATTTAGCACCATCCGCATGTTTCGCACGTAGGGGACCTGTCCCCTTGGCAGGAAGGTAGGAGAGGCATGAAGGAAAACGCCCTCACGTTCCAAGACATGATTCTTGCCCTCGAGCACTACTGGGCATCCCATGGCTGCACGGTCATGCAGCCGTATGACTCCGAGGTTGGCGCCGGCACGTTCCACACCGCCACGACGCTGCGCAGCCTTGGCCCCAACGCCTGGCGCACGTGCTACCCGCAGCCCTGCCGCCGCCCGGCGGACGGCCGCTACGGCGAGAACCCCAACCGCATGCAGCACTACTACCAGTTCCAGGTCATCCTGAAGCCCTGCCCCGTTGACTCGCAGGACCTCTACCTGGGCTCGCTCAAGGCCATTGGCCTGGACCCGGCCGAGCACGACGTTCGCTTCGTCGAGGACGACTGGGAGAGTCCCACGCTGGGCGCCTGGGGCCTTGGCTGGGAGGTCTGGATGGACGGCATGGAGGTCACGCAGTACACGTACTTCCAGCAGGTCGGCGGCATCGAGGTCGACCCCGTCCCCGTCGAGATTACCTACGGCCTCGAGCGCATCGCCATGTACGCCCAGGGCGTCGACTCCGTCTACGACCTTGTGTGGTCCTACCTGCCCGACGGCACGCCCATGACCTACGGCGACGTCTTCCACGAGAACGAGGTGGAGTTCTCCACCTACAACTTCGAGGTCGCCAACGTCGACATGATGCGCCAGAAGTTCGACGACTACGAGGCTGAGTGCCACTCCTGCCTCGAGCGCAAGCTTCCGCTTCCCGCCTACGACTGCGTTATGAAGTGCAGCCACGCGTTCAACATCCTCGATGCCCGCGGCGCCATCTCCGCCACGGAGCGCGCGAACTACATCCTGCGCGTCCGCGCCGTGGCCAAGGCCTGCTGCGAGAGCTACCTTGCCGAAGTCGCTGGCAAGAAGGACACGTATTCCACGAAGGGCGAGGTGGCCTAAATGGCTCAGACCAAGGATTTTCTGCTCGAGATTGGTTGCGAGGAGATGCCCTCCGCCCCTCTCATCAACGCTTCCAAGCAGCTTCCCAAGCTTGTCGAGAAGGCCCTCGACGCGGCAGGCCTCGCCCATGGCGAGATTCGCGTGATCTCCTCCCCGCGCCGCCTCGTGGCCCTCGTCGCAGACGTCGCCGTTGAGACCGAGGCCATCCACGAGGTCATGCGTGGTCCCAAGACGCAGATCGCCTTCGATGCCGAGGGCAACCCGACCAAGGCCGCCCAGGGCTTTGCCCGCAAGTGTGGCATTGACGCCTCCGAGCTCGACCGTCGCGTCGCCGAGGATGGCAACGAGTACGTCTTTGCCGAGAAGAGCGTTCCGTCTGCGCCCGCCATGCCCATTCTGTCCGCCCTGGGCCATGACGTGATCGCCTCCATCGAGTGGCCCAACTACCGCTCGCAGCGCTGGGGCTCCGAGCACGAGACCTTCGTGAGGCCCATCCGCTGGATCTGCTGCCTGCTCGGCTCCGAGGTCGTCCCGGTGACGTATGCGGACGTCAAGAGCGCAAACACCACCCGTGGCCACCGCGTGCTTGCCCCGGGCGAGCGCGTCGTTTCCGAGCCCGCCGCCTATGAGAAGGTGCTCGAGGACTGCCACGTCCTGTCTGCCGAGCGCCGCGAGGCTGCGATTCGCGAGGGCATCGCCAAGATCGAGGCCGAGCGCCCCGGCTCTCGCGTCGACACGCCCAAGCGTACCTTCGACGAGGTCGTGAACCTTTGCGAGTGGCCGACCGTCCTCGTGGGCACCTTTGACGAGGAGTTTCTCAAGGTCCCGCAGGAGATCATCTGCGAGTCCATGCTGTCCAACCAGCGCTACTTCCCGATCTTTGACGCCGCCGGCAAGCTCACGCGCGAGTTCGTGATCGTCTCCAATGCCGACCCCGCCGTCTCTGCGACGGTGGTCTCCGGCAACGAGCGCGTCGTGCGCCCGCGCCTCGATGACGCCAAGTTCTTCTACGAGGAGGACCTCAAGGTCTCGCTCGACACGTTCCGCGAGCGCCTGGCGAACGTCAAGTTCCAGCAGAAGCTCGGCAACGTGCTCCAGAAGTCCGAGCGCATCGAGAGCCTTGCACTTGCCATCACGCACGAGGCGCGCATCGGCGCCAAGCTCGCTGCCGCGAGCGCCCGCGCCGCGCACCTGTGCAAGGCCGACCTCGTCTCGAGCGCGGTCGTGGAGTTCACGAACCAGCAGGGCGTCATGGGTGGCTACTACGCCCTGGCCGCCGGCGAGGGCGAGGACGTGGCCGAGGGCATCCGCGACCACTATCGTCCGCGCTTTGCCGGAGACGAGCTTCCCGAGGGCACCTGCGGCTGCGTCGTTGCCGTTGCCGACAAGCTCGACACCATCGCCGGCATGTTCGCCATCGGCGAGCCGCCCACCGGCTCCAAGGACCCCTACGCCCTTCGCCGTGCCGCCATCGGCGTCGTGACGATTCTTCGCGACCGCCTGCACATCGGCTACGAGCCGCTCGTCGCCTCTGCGCTCGAGGCGCTCGCCGATCAGGGCATCGAGTTCGACGCCGAGAAGGTCGCCGCGGACGTTGACGCCTTCATCTTGGGTCGCATGCAGCAGATGGCCCGCGAGAACGGCATCTCCGCAGACACGGTGGCCGCCGTCAGCGCCGGCAGCGTCACGGCCCCCGACGACTTCTTCGCCCTGGCGCACGCCCTCGAGGACGCGCGTGCCAACGACCCCGAGACGTTCGAGAACCTCGCCGTTGCCTATGCCCGTGCGGCTCACCTTGCCGACGCCTCGCTGGGCGTCGAGCTTGACGAATCGCTCATGGGCGACGAGGAGAAGGCGCTTGCCCAGGCCGTCGCCGCCTCTCGCTCCGCCATCGACTCCGCGCTCGAGGACAAGAGGCTCGACGAGGTCATCGGCCAGCTCGCGGCGCTTCGCGAGCCGATCGACGCCTTTTTTGCCGCCGTCATGGTCATGGACGAGGACGTCGCCCTGCGTCAGAACAGGCTGCGCCTGCTCAACAACCTCGTTGACGTGTTCTCCGGCATCGCCAACATCGGCGAGCTCGCGCGCAAGAAGTAGGGTATAAGGAAGCCAACTGGAGGCGTGCGGCCGCTCGGCCGCCGTTGTTGGAGGGTCTCATGAAGGTAACGTACGATCAGCTTGGCGAGGGTAGCTCCGAGGGTGCGGCAATCGTCTACGTAGTCTCAGACTCGTTGGGCGAGTCTGCCAACAACGTGGTCCTCTCCGCCGCCGCCCAGTTCTCTGACGGCGCGGTGCGCGTCGTGCGCCTCTCCCAGATCAAGAGCGCAGACGAGGTCTCCTCCTACTTTGACGACCACGAGGAGGACTTCGTCTCCACGGCCGTCTTCCACTCGATCGTTGACCCGGCCCTGCGCAAGCAGGTCCGAAGCGACCTCAACAACCGAGGCATCCTGTCCGTGGACATCCTCGGTCCGGTGGTCCAGCTCCTTGCCGGCCTCACCGGCGAGAAGCCCAAGAATCAGGCACGCGCCCACCACATGGTGGACAAGCGCTACCTGCGCCGCGTCTCCTCGATGGAGTTCTTCGTGGAGCACGACGATGGCAAGAACCCGCAGGACCTCACGAAGGCCGATGCGGTGCTCGTGGGCCTCTCCGGCTCTGCCAAGACGCCGCTCGCCATGTACCTGTCGTTCCTTGGCTACAACGTGGCGAGCGTCTCGCTCGACCCCGGCTGCGAGATTCCTTCCGAGCTCGCTTCGGTCGACAAGCGACGCCTGTTCGGGCTCGAGAACTCCACGGGGGCGCTTGCCAACGCGAGCCTTCGCGTGAAGGACGCGGGCACGCCCGCAGACGAGGCGGTGGCCCTTGCCGAGAGCGCGCTCGCGCACGCCGCCGACGTCATGGACGGCCTTGGCTGCACACGCCTGTTCACGGACGAGAAGACGGTCGAGGAGCTCTCCGCCGACGTCATCTCCCAGGTCGAGCACGCCTAGCGCATGGCGAGCGACATTTCCATAGTCACGAGAAGCGAAGCCGAGCGGCGGGAGCACGAGATGCTCTCGCCGCTTGCGGCGTTTTCTGACCGGTCCGTCGGGCGTCTCGTTGACGAGGAGCCGGATGCCCTGCGCACGTGTTACCAGCGCGACCGCGACCGCATCGTTCACTGCAAGGCGTTTCGTAGACTCTCTCACAAGACGCAGGTCTTTCTCGCGCCCGAGGGTGACCACTACCGCACGAGGCTCACGCACACGCTCGAGGTGGCCCAGATCTCACGAAGCGTCGCCGCCTCGCTTCGGCTGAACGAGGACCTCACCGAGGCCATCGCCTTAGGGCATGATCTCGGGCACACGCCCTTCGGCCACACGGGGGAGGGCGCCTTGTCTCGCGCCATCGCCCGCTGGCGGGGGATTGACCCCGAGAGTGACGAGGGCAGGCGCCTCTTTCGCCATAACGAGCAGTCCGTCCGCGTCGTCGACCTGCTCGAGAAGGACGGGCGTGGCCTCAACCTCTCGCGTGAGGTCGTCGATGGCATCGTGTGCCATACGGGCTCGCAGCGGGCGGC